>NZ_JASATD010000044.1:0-29325 GCF_038440115.1 Ralstonia sp. OTU4908
GCCAAGACCGCCCAGTGCGCCAGTAATCGGGGCGAGCGGATTACCGCCACCCGTCGCACCGCCGAGGCCGCCCAGCAGACCCGTGATCGGCGCCAGCGGGTTGCCGCCCGATGCCGTCGGCGAATACACGACGCCACCCAGCGCGGCGACCGTATTGCCTGTGGCCGTGACCACACCACCCAGGCCGCTGACCACCGGAACATTGGCCGAAGTGAGCGTGGTGCCGCCCTTGGCTACGGCGCCGCCAATCGTACCCAGCAGCGTGTTGGCCGGCGAACCCAGGCCGGTGGCCGCGCCCAGCGTTTGCGTACCGCTGGTGACCTGCGAAGTCAGCGGCACGATCGCCGTGCTCAGCTGTTGCATGAGTTGCTCCACTGGGCCGGTCGACAGGGCAGTGCCGAGCGTGCCGCCGCCGTTGGCCACCGCTTGGCCGACTTGCGAGACCACACCGGCCAGCGGCGTTGTCACCGGAGCTAGCGGTGCCAGCGGGCCGGTGCCCAGGTTGTTGACCAGCGTGCCGGCGCTCGTGACGGTGTTACCGGCACCGGTCACCACATTACCGAGGCTGGAGACCGTGGTGCCCACCGGGTTGGCATTACGGCCGATGCTGCCCAGCCCATTCTGCACGCCAGCGCCCAGCGCAGAAACTGTCGCGCCGGCGTTTTCGACGACTCCGCCCAAGCCGCTTTGGACACCGCTCAGTTGCGAGGGCAGCGGCGCCGTTGCGATCGTCTTGCCAAGACCGCTGACCGTCGAACCGGCGCTCGTGACAATGCCGCCCGCATTGTTGAGGACAGCGCCAGTCGGCGTCAGCGGCGCAGGTGCCGGAGTCGGGCTCGGGCTCGGGCTGGGTGAGGGCGACGGAGACGGCGAGGGGGAGGGCGAAGGCGACGGGGAAGGCGAGGGCGTTGGTGTTGAGCCACCGTTGTTGTTCGAGCCGCCGCCATTTGAACTGCCCAGTGAGCTGCCCAGGTCGCCAGAGCCGGAGCTGGCGCAACCACCCAAAACCAACAGGCTTGCCATGGTGGCGGCCAGGCACTTGATATTCTTATTCATGATGGATCTCCCGTTTTAAAAGTCCGCTTTAGTCAGCAGGAAAAAGTCTCACTCTCGACGTGAGGTGGCCGGACTCTGCAAACGGTGTGCCATGTCACCATTATTACGCACTGTGTAATGCTGTATCTGAATTTGCCCCGTTTATCTCGATAAAGCGGGGGAATTGTGAAAACTAATCAGAATGCGGAATTTACATACCCCACAAAAGTGGGGGTTAAACGTCTGCTTTCGGGGTTATGTCGGCGATGGATGTGTTCCGTGTCACGTTACGTCGTAACGCTGGGAACATGGATTTGGGTGGGGTAACGGTCGGCGCTCAAGCTAGGGAAACACCTGACGCTGTGCCCGTAAAACCAACACACACGCCGTCCTTTGAAAACTGAGCGCTATTTCTAATGCGGTTGGCATGCGATTTGCAGAATGCGGCCCGCAGTCCGCAGTACCGAGCTCAGACATCAAGACACATCATTCCAAGAAGGGGACGGACCATGACTCACATTCGACACTCCATTCGCGTTGCGCCGTTGGCCTGCGCAGTTGCCGCACTCATGCTGGCGGCTTGTTCTTCGGGAGGCTCCGGCTCGGGCAGTTCGCCCAATCCGAGCCCGAACGACACGACGGGCGTAACGCCCATCGGCAAGGTTGCAAACGGCGGCGGCAACACCGTTGTGGCGACCGGCCAGGCAGTTAGCAGCCTTGGCTCGACGCTTCAGAACGCAAACATTCCGGGCTTGTCGGATCAGGCCAAGGCTGGGCTGGGCGGCACGGTCGGCAACGCCGGCAAGGCTGTCAGCGATCTCGGTCTGGGCGTCCAGACCGGGCTTGGCAAGATGGGCCAGAACCCCAACCCGATCGGCACCACGGTGGCCAGCACGGGCAATGTCGTGACGGATCTGGGCCAAGCCACGGTGAGCGCCGGCTCGCTGGTGCAGGGCCTCGGCCAGGGCTCGGGCGCACCGCTCGCGCCGATCACCCAACCCGTGGGCGGTGGCGTTCAGCAGGTCGGCCAGGCTTTGATTGGTGGCGGCACACTCCTGGGTAGCGCGTTGTCTTCGGGCGCGGTCCAGCAGGTGACGCAGCAACTGAGTACGGCGATCGTGCCCGTTACCACGCAGATTAGCGGCGCCACCCAGATGGTCGGTGATTCGACAGGTCTGGGCGGAGCCCTGAACAACCTGTTAGGGACCGTTGGCGGTGGCGTCGCCGGCGCCGGAAACACCATCACCGGGACGGGCGTGCCAGTGGTCTCGAACCTGGGCCCGGTAGTCACTTCGCTTGGTGCCACGGTCGCGGCAGTCGGCGGCGTCGCCACCACTGGCGGTTCCGCCGGCGGCAACCCTCTGGGCGGTCTGCTCGGTGGGGTGGGCGGCAGCACCAGCGGCTCGAACCCGCTGGCGCCGTTGACAGGCCTGCTGGGCGGCGCTGGTGGCTCCAACCCCCTGGCCCCGGTCACCGGCGCGCTGGGCGGCGCGGCCGGCGGCAGCAACCCGCTGGCGCCTGTCACCGGACTTTTGGGCGGCGTGACGAGCGCTGCCGGTGGAGCATCGGGCGGCAACCCGCTGGCTCCCGTTACCAACTTGCTGGGCGGCATTGGCAGCCCGGTGCACTGAGCAGTACCTGTCTGTGCTCTTGAAGGTGCGCGGGCGTGTTCCCGTCGCTCGCGCATCCTTTTTTTGCCTCGACAGAAATGGGGAGCGTTCCGACCAACCTGAAGGATTAATGGGAAACCCGCCCGCAATAATCAGTTCGGTCTGGGGTTTATTAGGGGATTTCCATTAGTTTTCAGTGAGTTGGCGCATCTTTAATAAATTTAAATAGAGACTTAACTCTAAATTGAGGCAAGTACCTCAGTTGAGTTATTTTGTTTGCGGCGCCGCACGCCTATAAAGCTGTTACGGGATGTTACGTGACATACGTGACACGCCGGCAAAATAAGCGCCCATGGGGGGTGTGCGGTGATCATTCGACGTGATCGGGACATTACGTCCGATGCATTTGAGTTTTGTTCCGTTAGTGGAACAGCGCGGGCTGCGAAGTTTTCGAGGTCTGCGTCATCGCTCTAAATCCCCATGCGTTTATTCGTTATAAGCACATATGAACTGGCTAAGGTTGGAGCGCCGGAAGCTGGTCGATATCAACACATCCGCGGGCGAGTGCAAACAGGAGAGAGTCATGAAAAACGCCATTCTGAAGTTCCTTCGCGACGAACAAGGTGCCACTGCCGTTGAGTACGGCATGATCGCTGGTCTGATCGCAGCGGCCATCACGGTCATCGTGGGCAAGCTGGGTACGCAGCTCAACACCGTCTTCACCAATATCTGTACAGCCGTCAAGGGCGGGACTGCTTGCTAGAGCCAGGCGTTGCATAGCCACATCGATATTGCTGGCTGGGCAAGCGTCGCAGTTCTCGCAGTTCTTGCAATCGCATTGGACATTCGCTCACGGCGCGTGCCGAATTGGCTCGTCGTCGCGGGGGTCATGTTGTCCATCGCTCTGATCGAGTTCGGTGGGGTGCAGGACCTTGCCTATGACTGGCAGGATTTCTGGCTCGGCGGAGCGATCGCGTTTGCCTGCTTTCTGCCGCTGTACGCCCTCGGCTGGATGGGCGCCGGCGACGTGAAGTTTTTCACGGTCGTCGGCCTCCTGGCAGGCTGGCATGGCCTCGTGGCCGTATGGCTTGTCTCGAGCATGATCTCCGGCCTGCACGCGCTCGGCATCATGATGCTGCGCCAGCTTGACGCATCTTCTCCATCGGCATGGATCGTGATGCGCGTGTGCCCGGCTGTCGCACGCTGGGATACCGCTCAGGCAGGGCGTCGAGGCATTCCGTACGCCGCCTACATGGCAATTGGTCTGCTGAGCCTGCCATGGGTGCCTCCAGTAATGCGCATGCCGTGGCTGCCGGGCATGTAGTTCAGACAGTTGAAGCGATGAACAAGAGCCGCCAAGCGGCCTGCCTATAAGAAAGGAGTCGGCCATGCCGACATTGCAACGGGAACGGGAAGGTGCTCGCATGCACCCGGAAGTCCGCACGCATGCTGTCCGCCGCCCCCGGCGGCACGGCGGCCGCGGCGCAGCTTCAGTCGAATTCGCCATCGTCGTGCCGGTGCTGCTGGTGCTCATGCTTGGCATCGTGTACTACGGCGTGATCCTCGCCATGCAGCAGGCGCTGACCCTGGCGGCGGAAGAGGGCGCACGCGCGGCGCTCCGCTATCAGCCTTCCAACACACAGCGTGTGGCAGCCGCCTATGCGGCCGTGACGTCAGTACTCCCCACCTTCCTGACCGGGCGGGTCCAGACCAATCAGAGCAGCACCCCGCTGGTGAATTGCCAGAACGTGGCGGGCATGCAATGCCTGAGCGTGGTCCTGACATTGCCCGTGACCTCCGGCAACAACCCGCTGCTGCCCTCGATACCGCTGTTGCCCGCACCGGCTACGTTGACGGGCTCTGCCGTCGTGCAGCTCGTGCCCGGCTCCTGACGTTTTTCAGTTCGCTGACCTTCTCGATCGACCGCTCGGACACGCCGCCCAGATGACCAGCAAACACCTTCAGATCTTCGCCGCCGCGCTATTGCTGCTTGCCGCCATTCTTGGCGCCGTGGCGTGGAAGTCGGCGCATCGCCCACCGGCGCCCGTGGCCGAGCAGAAAGATGGCAAAGCGGTCTATCCCGTGGTCGTGACCACGAAACCGCTGGAGGCGGGCAAGCCCATCACCGCAGACCAGGTGGCCATCGAGCAACTGCCCATCAATCCGGCCGAAGCGTTTTCCGACGTCACGAAGGTCGTCGGGCGTGAACCCATTCTGCCGGTCGGCGTGGGTGTGCCGCTGATTGCGTCGCAACTTTCCTCCGGATTGGCACAGCAGGTCGAGGCCGGCCAGCGCGCGGTTGCCATCAACGTGGACGAGGTGATCGGCGTGGGCAATCGCGTCATGCCGGGCGATTACGTCGATGTGTTTCTCGTGATGCGTAAGGACGGTCAGGAGATCGAAGACAGCCAGGCGCGCCTGCTGCTGCCGCACCTGCGCGTGCTGGCGTTCGGCCCGCTGGCGGTCAACGAAGGGCCGCAGAAGCAGCCAGAGAGCAACAACGTCACACGCAAGGTCGATCAGGCCAAGACGGCCGTGCTGGCCGTGCCGGTGGAGGCTGTCAGCCAGCTGGCGATGGCACACCAGAGCGGTCGTCTGCTGCTGGCGCTGCGCAACCCAGGCGACGACGCCGAACCGACCGTCAAACCGCAGGATGCCGCATTGCTGGCAGCCGCCAATCGCAACCCGATGGACGTTGCACAAGCCGGCGTGTCGATGGCCAGCCTGACGGGTTCGGCGCGCAGGCTGGTCGTTGTGCCGCCGCCGCTGCCGGCCATTGCCGCGGCCCGCACGACGGTGCGCAGCAGTACCGCCAGCACTGGTGTCGAGATCATCCGCGCAGGAAAACGTGAGGAGCAACATGACTGATGCCGCCATGGTTCGCGGTTGGATGGGCGGACTCGCGTTGGGCTGCGCCGCCTTCGTGTCGAGCGCATTTGCCGAGACGGCACCGACCGGCCAGACGCTTCATCTGCTGACGGGAAGCCAGCGCGAGATTCGCCTGGGCAAACCGCTCGAACGCATTGCCATCGGCAACCCCGAGATTGCCGATGCCCTGTTGCTCAAGGGGCGAGGTACGGCCACGAGCGTTTTGATCATCGCCAAGAAGCCGGGTGCGGCCAACGTGATGGTCTGGACGCAAGGCGGCGTTGCGACGACTTACAACGTGCAGGTGGACGCCGCGGCGCCTGTGCCGGGTGACCCGGCAGTGGTTGCACAGGGCGATACGGCGGTTGTTTCAGGTCAGCCCAAGGATGTTTACGCACTGGCCCGTGCGCGCCGTTCGGCCGCTGCAGCCAGCGGCGCAGAAAAACCTAAAGATGGCAACGTCATCGACACCACCTCGATGAACGTGCCAGGTACGGTGCAAGTCGACGTGCGGGTAGTGGAGTTCAGCAAGACGGTGCTCAAGGAGGCCGGGTTCACGTTTGGTCGTACGCGCGGCGGTTTCGATTTCCGGACATTTGCGCCGTCCTCGCTCTCCAAGGTCACGTTTGGCTCCAACGGTTTGTCTACCGAATCCACCATGCCGATCGGTTCGGCGTTCAACCTGCTGGTCTCCTCGGTCAGCAAGGGCCTCTTTGCCGACCTCAGTTTGCTGGAATCAAACGGCATGGCGCGTGTGCTGGCCGAGCCAAGCCTGGTTGCCCTGTCAGGCCAGAGCGCCAATTTCCTGGCCGGTGGCGAGATTCCGATTCCCGTGCCCCAAGCGCTGGGTACCACGACTATCGAATACAAGCCGTTCGGCATCGGGCTGACGGTGTCGCCCACCATTCTCTCGGAGAACCGCATCGCGCTGAAGGTGGCGCCTGAAGCGAGCGATCTGGATTTCAGCCGAGGCGTGACGCTCAACGGTGCGACGGTGCCGGCCATCGTCACGCGCCGTGCCGATACAACAGTTGAACTTGGCGATGGCGAGAGCTTTGTCATCGGCGGGCTGGTCAGCCGGTCCACGCTGTCCAACGTCGACAAGGTGCCGTTCCTGGGTGACGTGCCGGTTATCGGGACGTTCTTCAAGCGCCTGAACTACAACCAGGAAGAGCGGGAACTGGCGATCATCGTCACGCCGCATCTGGTCAAGCCGATGGCACGCAATGCGCCAATCGACAAGATGCTGCCAGGACAAAGCGGCGGGCGGGATCGCGATAGCGCGGGCGATCCCGTGTGGCGGCCGTTCGCTCTGGGGGTGGCAGATCCGGCCGCCATGCCTGGGTTCTCGAAGTAAGGGGCGGGCATGGACTATTTCCTTCTGCACGGCGGCGCACGTGGCGGTAAGCAAGGCGACGCACAGTCGGCAGGCGTACACCGCTGGCTGGCCGCGGCAATTCGCGAGTTGGGCGTGCTGGTGGCCGAAACCACCGGCCACGACGCGTTCATCGAGCAGATTGGCGCAGTGAACCCCGAGGTGGTGTTCGTGCGCTTTGCCTCGTCTCCCACACTGATCGACGTGCCAGATCAGGACCAGAAGCTGGGCGAGGGCGCCGACGCGATCAACGAGGCGATGCAACTGGTCGCGCAACTTGCGCGCCTGTTTCCGGGCTTGCCGCTGGTGGCCGTCGGTTCCGCAGCCGATGGCCGCGCGATGCTGGCGGCCTTGCGCGCCGGGGTCAAGGATTTCGTTGACGTGGATGGGGCGCCGGCCGAGGCCGTGCGCGTTGTCCGCCGTTTGTTGGCGGAGCGCGCATCGGCCGAGCCGACCCGCCGTGGCCGCGTGCTGGCCGTGTTGGGCGCACGCCCAGGCGTGGGCGCCACCACGTTGGCCACCAATCTGGCCACGCTCGTTCGCCGCACATCGGCCAGTGATGTGATGCTGCTCGACCTGGGGCAGCCGCTGCGTGACGGCGCGCTCTACCTGAACGTGCAGGCCAATTTCCATTTCGTCGAGGCGGTGCGCAATCTGCGCCGCTTCGACCAGGTGTTCGTGCAGACCGCGCTATCGCGTCATCCGAATGGGCTTGCCGTCCTGCCGCTGCCGATCTCGCTGGCCGAGATGCGCGACATTTCGTTCTCCGAAGCGCTTGGCCTGCTCAATCGGCTGCGCACGTTCTTCGACCTGCAGGTCGTCGACCTGGGCGGCTTCGGCAACATCGACTTCATTGCGCAGATCATCAAGGCCGCCGACGACGTCATGCTGGTGACCGAGCAGAGCGTGGGCGCCATTGTCTCGGCCGCCGAGCTGATGCAGGAACTCAAGAAGCGCGAAATTGACCGCGACCACCTGCACCTGACCATTTCAAAGTTCGACACGCGTCTGTCGCTGGACGCGGCACAGATTGCCGAGCGGTTGGAAATTCCCAACGTGCTGACGGTGCCGAACCGCCGGGAAGCGCTGGTCATCGCCTCCAACCAGGGCGCGATGCTCGCGGAAACACACCCCACCGACGCCTATGTGCGCGCGCTTGCCCAGATTGCCCAGACACTCGGCTATGCCCAGCAGAGCGCGCACGCGTCTGCGTTGTCGAGCTGGGTGTCTGGCGTGAGTGCTCGATTGGGCGGGCGCTTTGGCGGACGCTCCAAACGCAAGTCGGCAGACGCCACTGAACTGGATATCGGTACTACCGAACGGAACGCGACATGACACAGCCCATCGAGTTCTCCAACCAGGCGGATGCCGGCAACGGCGTGTTTGCCGTTTCGCAGGCTTTCCAGGACATCAAGGAAGCCGCCCACGAACACCTGCTGACACGCATCGAAGAACTTGGCGCCGAGTTCGGCCGTTGGTCGCGCACGGCCATCCAGCGTTTTGTCGATCTGGAAGTGGAAGGCTTCACGCGCATACGCCGCATCCCCGTCAATGAGACGGAGGTCCGGCAGATTGCCGAGGCGCTGACAAAGGAGCTTGCCGGCTTCGGCCCCATCGAAGACCTGCTGGCCGATCCGGCGGTGGAAGACATTCTCGTCAACGGCCATCTGGACGTTTATGTGTCGCGGCACGGCATTCTGGAACGCATTCCGGTGCGTTTTGCCGATAACAACCACCTGCTGCGTATCGTGCGCCGCATCCTCGCGCCGATCGGGCGCCGGCTGGATGAGTCGAACCCGATGGTCGATGCACGCCTGCCCGACGGCGGCCGCATCAACGTGGTGATTCCGCCGCTGGCGCTGGAAGGGCCGGTCGTGTCGATCCGCAAGTTCCGGAAAGACCCGCTCAAGCCTGAAGACCTGCTTGGCCTGGGCACGATGAGCGAAGAGATCGGGGCGCTGATCGATTCTGCTGTGCGCGCGCGCTGCAACATCCTGGTAAGCGGTGGCACCAGCTCGGGCAAGACGTCGCTGCTCAACGCAATGGCGTATCACATACCGACGACCGAGCGCGTGATCACCATTGAAGACACGGCAGAGCTGTCGCTCAATCACCCGCACGTGGTGCGTCTGGAAAGCCGGCCGGGCGGCTTCGAGGGCACGGGCGTCGTTACGATCCGAGAACTGCTGCGCAACAGCCTGCGCATGCGGCCGGATCGCATCATCGTGGGGGAAGTGCGTGGCGGTGAAGTGCTGGAAATGCTGCAAGCCATGAGCACCGGCCACGATGGCTCGATGGGCACCATCCACGCCAGCAGTCCGCGCGAATGCCTCTATCGGCTCGAGATGCTGGCCGGTTTTGCCGGCTTCCAGGGCAGTGAGGTGAGCCTGCGCCGGCAGATCACCAACGCCATTGATTTCATCGTGCAGATCGGGCGTTTGTCCAACGGCAAGCGCCGCATCCTGTCGATCACGGAAGTCACGGGGCTGGGGGACAACATCATCTCGACGCAGGAGCTGTACCGCTACGAGCCCTACATCGGCCCAGACGGCGAAGAGGTCGACCGCTGGACGGCGCTCGGCCTGCAGCCGCATTCGCCCAAGCTGGCTCGCATGCGTAACAGCGAAGGCGGGGGCATGGATGGCGGCATGACTGGATTCGGCGGCGGAGGCCGTTTCCATGTCTAGCATGACGCTCTGGTTCGGTTGCCTCGCGCTGCTGCTGATGGGCGCATCGCTCATGCTGTGGGCGGAGGCCGTGCGCCGTCGCGAGCGCGAGGCATCGCGCAGCTTTGTGCGTGCGCAGACCGAGCAGATCAACGCGCGTTATCAACCGAATGTGGAGCCCGTGCCGGCAAGCGTGCCCGACTCGTTGAATCGAGCCTGGCAGGATGCACTGCGCCGCGCTGGCATCGAGCCGAGCCGCCGTTTTTACGTGCTGTTGATTGGCCCAGCGCTGATGATTGCGCTCGCGGTCTGGGCGATGTCGAGCGCTCTTTCGGCCCTGACGGCGCTGGCGCTCTACGTGGTCATCGTCGCTTTCCTGATCTGGAACCGGACCCGGAAGATGAACGAACGCCTGCTGACGCAATTGCCGGGCTTTCTCGATGGCGTGGTGCGGCTGATGAGCATCGGCAGCGCGGTGCCCGCGGCGTTTCAGGCGGCCAGCGCCAACACCGAACAGCCGCTGCGCAACTGCCTGACTGCCATCACGCAGATGCAGCGCGCCGGCAAGGACCTCGACGCCGCGGTGCTGACCGTCGGCCAGCAGTACCGCGTGAACGAATTGGTCCTGCTGTCGTCAGTGCTGCGGCTCGCGCTGCGCTACGGCGGCCGGGCAGACATTGTGATGGAGCGCACGGCTGCATTCATGCGCGACCGGCAGCAAGCCCAGCGCGAGCTGTTTGCGCTGTCGGCGGAGACGCGTTTATCCGCGTGGATCATCGGGCTGCTGCCCGTCGTGGTGGGCGGGGTCATCATCATGTTCAACGCGGCGTACATCATGTCGATGTGGCGCGATCCGTTTGGCAAGACGTTGATTCTTACGGCTTTCGGCATGGAAGTCCTGGGTGCGGTCATGCTGGCCAGGCTGGCGAAATCGGTCTGAGGAGAGCGCATGGACGAAACCTTGATCACCCTCAGCCTGACCGCAGCGGCCGCGGCCGTGCTGGTATTCGGTGGGCTGGCGCTGCGTGCAACGCTCACGCGACATCGCAGCGCACGCAAGCTCGATACGGCGCTGTCCGACATGCGCGCGACGGCGGCCAATCCGGCCGCGCCCGCAGCGTCGCCGGTTGTGCCGCCCGCCGCTAGACCGCGCCCGCATGGCTCGCGTGAAGCCCAGCAGCTCCAGCAGCAGATCGCCAAGGTGGGGCAGCGCTGGATCGACACAGGCCTGGGCCGCCGCATCGTGACTGAGGAAGACCGCAAGCTGCTCGAAGAATGCGGTTACTACGGTGAACACGCCAGAACGGTCTTTGGCGGCACCCGTATCTTGCTGCCCCCGCTGCTTGCCGTATTCGGCGCATTGCACGCGTCATCGGTCCTGTTTGTGTTCGTGTTTGGCTTTGTCGGCTTTGCGCTGGGCTACCTTGCGCCGAAGTGGCTGCTCGGACGTCGGAAGGAGAGCCGCCGGCGCCGTATGGATGATGAGCTGCCGGTCATGGTCGACATGCTGCGGCTGCTGCAGGGCGTCGGCTTGTCGATTGACCAGAGTCTGCAGGTGATTGCCAACGAATTCCACGGCATGCTGCCTGTGCTGGCCGGTGAATTTGGCCGCGCCAACCAGCAGTTCGCCTCGGGCCGCCCCCGCGAGCAGACGCTGTTGCGCATCGCGCGCCTGTTCGACAACGAAGACCTGAAGGGCCTGATCACGCTGCTTACCCAGGTGGATCGCTTCGGCGGCGCAGTGCAGGAGCCGCTGCGGCAGTTCGGCGGGCGTCTGCAGGAGAACCGCCGCGCGCGGCTGAAGGAGCGTGTGGGCAAGCTGACCGTACAGATGACGATGATCATGGTCATGACGCTATTGCCCGCGCTGCTGATCATCACTGCAGGGCCGGGGTTCATGGGCGTCATGCGCAGCCTTCAACAAACCGGGGGACATTGAGATGACACGCTTCCCAAACACCACGCGTGCCAGCTTGGCCGGTGTGACCATGTTGACCATCCTCCTGACCGGCTGCGGCTCGATGGCCACATCCGACATGAGCCTGCGTGCCGATGCCGACATCGAGATGGCACGTCAGCGCCAGAGCCAGGAGAAGGCAGAGATCACCAGTCCGGCGACGTATCTTTCGCTGATTCACAGGATGCAGGAGCAGGGCCTGTACTACGCGTCGCTCGCGCATATCGATGCCTACCAGCAACGCTATGGCCGCGCCCCCGAGATCATGCTGCTGCGTGCTGACGCACTGCGCGAAACCGATCAGCTTGCCGCTGCCGATGCCGAATACCGCGCGGTGGTGGGAGCAACGTCCGCCATGGGCGCAGGCACGCAGGGCGGACTGCTCAATGCCGCCGCGTGGCGCGGTCTGGGCATCGTTGCGGGGCGCCAGGGCAACTTTGCCGAGGCGGCTCGCCGGCTGCAGGTGGCAGCGCAGGCCAATCCGACCGACGCCAGCACGGCCAGCGATCTGGGCTACGCGCTCATGCGTGCCGGCGAGGTCGAGCAAGCCCGCGTGCCGCTGATGCAGGCGCAGCAGATGGCCGCCGCCAGCCCGAAGATCGCCGGCAACCTGGTGATCTGGCTGACCGTGAATGACCGCAAGGACGATGCCGCATCGCTCGCGTCGCACGCCCAACTGACGGCATCCGCGCGCAAGGCGATTGACGAAGACGTGGCACGCGTGCGAGGCGCCTGGCGCGACCGGCGTATCGCTCGCGACGCGGCGGCGGATGCCACCCGTGCGGTGGCGCTCAGCCCGTCTGCCGCAGGCGTAGCCAGGACGGCCACGCCCGCTATCACGACCCAATCCCGTCCGCTGGCATTGCAGCGCGGCCGCTTGCTTGACACCTTGGAGACCGCGCAATGATCCCACGCTTTCTGATGGCTGCCGGTATGGCGGTATGGCTGATAAGCAACCCGGCTGGCGCGCAAGGCTTTTCGGGCGGCAATCCCCAGAACGCTACGCAAGCTGCGCCCAACGTGGGTAGCAACATGGGCGATGCCACTCGCGCCTTGCTCAAGGCGCAACGCGATGGGACGTATGCGGGCGAGTTCGTCCCGTTACGTGGGGAGCAGGCCGCGCTGGCGTACCAGCGCTACCTTGATTCGTTCAGTCGACCGATGCCTGGCTTGTCGCAGACGGTTCCGAGTGCGAAGTCGACAAGCTCGAGTCAAGCCACTACCGCACGTTGACCCTTCACAGAACGCCGCTGTGACACGAGCCACCCTCCGCCTTCGTCGAGCCGCTAAGCTCCGCCGCCGCCTGCGCGGCGCGGTGAGCGTGATGACGGCCACCTTTATCGCCACGGTTGGTCTGGCGGTGCTGGTGTCGATCGACATCGGCAACCTGTTCTATACGCAGCGCGCGTTGCAGCGTTCCGCCGACCTCGCGGCCATGGCGGCCGCACAGCGGCTGGATTTGCCTGCCGCCGCACAGCAGGCGGTGGTGCAGAACGGGCTGACGGTGGATGGCACCAACGTCACGCTGGCCGTCGTGCCGGGCGTATGGGATGCGAGTGCGGGCACGCCGCCCACGTATTTCACGGCGCAGGCTGCAGTGGACGGCAACACCAACGCCGCGCAGGTGACGATCACGCAGAACGTGCCGTATTTCTTCATGGTGGGCCGGCGGCAACTGACGGCGACGGCGATTGCGAAGAACACGCCGGTCGCGTCGTTCTCGTTGGGGTCTGGGTTGGCGTCTGTGAACGGTGGCCTGCTCAATCAGCTTTTGGGGAGCCTACTTGGCAATGCCAACCCCTTGAGTCTGAGCCTTGTTTCCTATCAAGGTCTGGCGAACACCAACATCCGCGTGGCTGACTTGATGACCGCGGTGGGCGTCGGCACCGTCCAGCAATTGCTGTCGACGCAACTGACTTTGACGCAGTTTTTTAATGCAGTCATTTCAGCTGGCGCACAGAACGGTTTAGCCGGAATATCGGCTGGGACCGTAGCCGCTCCGAATACATTGGTCCTTGGTCCCCTGCTGAGCGGCACGACCATCAATATGGGTAATAGCGCTGGAACGCCGGGTGTTTTGCAATTGCTTGCAGCCGTAGGGAATGACCAATCGGCGGCGGATGCCACGTTAAACGTGCTGGACCTGTTGATGACGGCGGCCCAGATTGCCAATGCTCAAAACGGGGTAGCCATTTCGACCAATCTGGGGTTGCCTGGCGTGGGGGGGCTGCCCGGCCTGGTCAATGTGGCGCTGTCGCTCAAGATCATTCAGCCTCCAGTGATTGCGATAGGCCCCCCGGGTACCGACGCATCGGGGAACTGGCGCACTGTGGCGCGCACCGGCCAGGTCAGCCTTGGTTTGAATGTTTCCGCTTCGGTCCTCGGGCTTGCCAACTTGAACGTTCCTATCGGTCTGATTGCCGCCGGCGCTAATGCCCACTTCGAAGCGGCGCACTGCCCTGTCCCTCGCAGTGGTATCTCCGCCGATTTCGGCGGGCAGATAGCCCCCGTATCGCTTTGCATTGCCAACGGAGCCGCCACGGCGGCGAGTAGTATCAATGGCTACTCATGTCCTGCTACACCAGCGGTTGTGTTGCAAGCTTTAGGCGCGGACGCGATATCACTGCAAGCCAGTATCGCGCCCGCAGCCAGCGCTGGCTGGACACCTGATCCCACCACATTGAGCGTTGGGCAGACTACGCGGGTGTCAGGCACAGGAACCTTTTTTGCCTCGATTCTGAACGATACGAACCAAGTAAAGCTTCAGGTTCTCGGCTCGGGCGTTCTGAACATCTTGGGACTTTCGGATGTGATTGTACGAGCGACGCTTGGACTTGTCGGCCAGACCCTCGACGCCGTCCTCACCCCTCTACTCGAAGTCCTCGGCATCCAACTCGGCTACGCCGACATCAAACTCCTCTCGCTCGACTGCGACGCCGTCGAGCTGGTTTACTGACATGGAAGCGACGACATGAAAACCGATCGCTGGGCGTACGAAACGCTTGAGATTTTTGTCTGGGAAGGCCGTCACGACATTGCTGATCGTGTGGCGCGGTTCATGGCACCGTTTGGGGCGGAGGTGATCCGCGCGGGCGGGATCGATTTCCAGCCGGCCGAGCCTCGGCTGAAGCCCGCCGTGGCGGTGATCAGCGCATCGGTGGTCGAAAGCGGGGGCTTTACGGTGCTCGACTGGCAGGCTGCGCAAGGCATGCCGGTGATCTGGGTGGCGGCGGATACGCAGCATGATTCGAGCCGCTTTCCACCCGAGTACACGTACGTGCTCGGGCCGGATTTTGGCGCGACCGAACTCCGCGCGCAGATCAGCAAGGTCTTGCCGTCGATGTCGTCCGCGCAGGCTCAGGCGCAGGACCAGAGCGACCTCGTGGCCGCATCGCTGGCCATGCACGGGTTGCTGGAGCAGGTCGATACCTTTGCAGATTGCGACAGCAACGTCATGCTTTACGGTGAGACCGGCGCCGGCAAGGAACGCATCGCGCGCCTGCTGCACGACAAGAACAGCGTCTACGGCAAGGGGCCGTTTGTGGCGGTCAACTGCGGCGCGATTCCCGACGGGCTGTTCGAATCGCAGTTCTTCGGCCATGCCAAGGGCGCGTTCACGGGCGCCATGTACGCGCACCGCGGCTACTTCGAACAGGCCAACGGTGGCACGTTGTTCCTCGATGAGCTGGGCGATCTGCCGCTGTATCAGCAGGTGAAGTTGTTACGCGTGCTGGAAGACAGCGAATGCACGCGGCTCGGCTCGACGGTGCCCGTCAAGCTGGATTTCCGCCTCGTGGCTGCCACCAACAAGAACCTGCGCGAGATGGTCGCTACGGGCAAATTCCGCGCAGACCTGTACTTCCGCCTTGCCGTAATCGAGCTGCGCATCCCCAGCCTGGAGCAGCGCGGCGCGGACGACAAGATCGCGCTGCTGCTCTCGTTCCTGCGGCACCTGCTGGGCGACAAAACCTTTGACGCCATGCCGCCTGTGCCTGAATGGGTGCGGACGTCGGTCGCTCGCGCCTACTTTGCCGGCAATGTGCGCGAGTTGCGCAACCTTGCCGAGCGCATCGGCATTACCCTGCGCCAGTTCGGCCGCTGGGACGAGGCCCGCATCCTGCCGCTGTTTGCCGGCCTGCAGCGCGATGCGTTCGAGCGCGAGGCGGGAAATGGTGGCAATGGCGGGTATGGCGATCGCGGTGGGGGTGGAAGTGGTGGCAATGGCGGCGAAGAAGAGCGCCGCCGTATCCTCGCGGCGCTGGACGCCAACAACTGGCGCCGCCAGGACACCGCCGCCACACTCGGCATCAGCCGTAAGGTTTTGTGGGAAAAGATGCGCAAATACCAGATCGCCGACGGCGAAACCGAGGTGCGCGAGCTGGAGTGATGCCATACAACACCCTACTGCGCGGCGGGCGCCCGATGCGCCACTCGGGTGGCGGATCGCGTATAGTTTTTGGCTGCAACACCTGCGCAGAATCCACAGGGTCGAGATGAGAACAAAACAACAATCAGGGAAAGCGTCGCACCGGGCGTTTCAGAGGGGATTGGCCATCGTGGCCGCAATCGCAGTCGTGGCTGGTACGGCCGCCTGCACATCGGCCGTGGCGCAAAGCCCCGCCGCACCGCCCACCGCCATTGCACCGATTGCCGCCGCCGCGCCTGTGCCGGCATTGACTGCCACGGTTGGTCAGCCGGCTGCCACGGCGCCTGCCGCCAGGGCGGCTGCCACGCCCGCCGGCGCAGCCCGCACCGACGGTCCGGCACCCGCCAGCGCCGTATTCGAGCTGCAACAGCGCATGCAGGCGCATGAACTGTCAGAGCTGCGCACCACCTATAACGGGGCCTACGGCGCCAGCCTGCTGTTTGCCCAGAGTGACCTGACGTACTACGTCACGCTGTTCCAGCAGAAAGACCTGTGGCGCGTTATCAAGACCACCAATGAAGCCTCTGCCGAACGCCTGTACAGCGACTTCGCCAAGCAGACCCGAACGATGGCGGATCTGGAGCTGCAGCGCATCCGTCTGGAAGCCCAGAAAGAGCGTTCCGAGCGCCAGATTGCCGCGCAGCAGGAAAAGCTCCGTGGCCTGAAGACCGACCTGGACATTCAGCGTCAGCAGCAGGCCCAGGCGCAGGAACGGCAGAAGGTCGCCCGCACGGAGGCCGAGGCATTGGATGCCGAACGCCGTGCCGCCCGCGCCCGCGTCGACGAACTGCAGCGTCAGATTCGCGAACTCGAAGCCCAGGTCAACGCGCCGTTCAATTCGCAGCCGCGCCGTCGCTGATCCAGCGCTTTGCATCGTCCCGGATTGGGCGGCCTGCGGGTCGCCCGATTCACTTTTAGGGGACCGCATTCAAACATGGCGACTTTGTTTGATGCGTAGCGGGGCGGCGCGTACATTGGCGGACAACCCAATTTCGCAGTCGACCGCGCATGCGTTCCGCCTCCGAGTTACCTGCCGATGCCTCGCCCGCTGCGGCGGAGCCTATCCCCCAGCCCAAGGGCTTGCCGTGGCTGGGCAACCTGCTGCAACTCCCGAAAGACCGCCTGGCCCAGACGCTTCTGGAAACCAGCCGGCGGTTTCCCCAAGGCCTCTACCAGCTCGACTTTGCCGGGCGGCGCGTGCCGTTCGTCTATTCCGCCGATCTGGTGGCAGAACTCTGCGACGAAACGCGCTTTCGCAAGCTGATCGGCCCGCCGCTGTCGTTCCTGCGGGCGGGCGCGGGCGATGGGCTCTTCACGGCGCATCAGGACGAGCCCAATTGGGGCAAGGCGCATCGCATTCTGCTGCCGGCCTTCAGCCAGCGTGCGATGAAGGGCTACTTCGACGTGATGCTCGAAGTGGCCAATGCGCTGGCCGACAAATGGGCGCGCCAGGGGCCCGACGCCGATATCCCCGTGGCCGACGACATGACGCGGCTCACGCTCGACACCATCTCATTGGCGGGTTTCGGATACCGCTTTGATTCGTTCAATGCGCCGGAGCTGCATACGTTCCTGGCGGCCATGGTGGGTGTGCTGTCCGAAGCCATGGGCAAGCTCACGCGCCTGCCGCTCAAAGACCGCTTCATGCGCGAGCACCATCGGCGGTTCGAGCACGACGTGGCCGCCATGCACCAACTGGTGGACGAGGTGATCCGCGCGCGCCGTCAGGCAAAGGATGGCGGCGTCGGCGCGAGCGACCTGCTGGGGTTGATGCTCAACGCGCGCGATCCGGTGTCGGACGAGCCGTTGGACGACACCAACATCCGCTTCCAGGTCATCACCTTCCTGATCGCCGGGCATGAGACCACCAGCGGTCTGCTGACTTTTGCGCTCTACATGCTGCTGCGCCATCCGGCAGTGCTGGCGCAGGCGTACGCCGAGGTCGACCGCGTGCTGCCGGGCGATACCGTGCCGCAGTATGCGCACCTAGCGCAGCTCGACGTGATCGAGCGCGTGTTGAAGGAAACGCTGCGCCTGTGGCCGACCGCCCCGAGCTTTGGCGTTGCGCCCTACGAAGACACGCGCATTGGCGGCCGCTACGCCATCCGCAAGGACCAGCGCGTGGTGACCGTGCTGCTGGCGCTGCATCGCGACCCCGCGGTGTGGGATCGCCCCGAAGTCTTCGATATCGACCGTTTCCTGCCAGAGAATGAAGCCAAGCTCCACCCGCACGCCTACAAGCCCTTCGGCAACGGCGAGCGCGCCTGCATCGGCCGCCAGTTTGCGCTGACCGAAGCCAAGCTGGCGCTGGCCGTGATCCTGCAGCGATTTGCGCTGTCCGACCCGTACGACTATGACTTCCACATCAAGGAAACGCTGACGCTCAAACCGGACGGTTTCCGCCTGCGAGCGCGGCTGCGCAATGCGCGCGAGAGGCTGTCAATTGCCGCGCCTTCGCGCGCCGAAGCCACGACGAAAGTGAACGCCGAATCCGCGCTTGCCGGCGGCGGCGAACCGATGCACGTGCTGTATGGCGGCAGCCTGGGCACTTGCCAGGACATCGCCGAACAGCTTGCCGCCACTGCCTCGCGGGCCGGCTTCGACGCCAAGGTGGCGCCGCTGGACGCCATTGCCGACGCGCTGCCGCAGCAGGGCGTGCTGATCGTGGTGGCCGCCACCTACAACGGCCGTGCGCCGGACAGCGCCCGCACCTTGGAGGCGCGGCTCGATGCCACCGCTGCACTCACCAGGCAGGCAACCGGCTTGCGCTATGCCGTCCTGGGTTGCGGCAACTCGCAATGGCCTGCGTTCCAGGCGTTTCCAAAGCGCGTGGAAGCGATGCTTGCGGCAGCCGGCGCGCAAGCTATCGTGCCGCGCGGCGAAGCTGACGGCAACGCCGGTTTCGACGCCGCCGTCGAGGCCTGGACGCGCAGCCTGTGGAGCGCCCTGGGCGCCCGTCAGGCACAAGCCGATGGCCCATCGGTCCACGTTGACTACGTCGCTCCCGACGCCGTGCGTGCCGCCACGCTGCCGTCCGCGGCCCGAGCGATGACGGTGCTCGCCAACGCAGAACTCGTCGGTGATGCCAGCGGCCTGTGGGATTTCGCGCAGGAAGCCCCGCGCGGCCCGACGCGCCACCTCACTGTGCGGTTGCCCGATGGCATGACCTACGCCACCGGAGACCACCTCGCCGTCTACCCGCGCAATGCCGATGATCGTGTCGACGCCGCCATCACGCGGCTGGCGTTGGAGGGCGATGCGCTCGTCACCCTGACCGCGCGCCATGCGCACGTGCGGCACTTGCCGCTCAACCAGCCGGTGTCCGTGCGTCAGTTGCTGCGCGATTTCGTCGAGCTGCAGGACACGGCCACCGTGCGCGATATCACCGCGCTGCACGCGGCCACGCGATGCCCGTTCACGCGAGGCCAACTCGCCGTCTGGCTGGAAGGCGATGAGGCAGCCGAGCGCTTCGACCGTGACATTCAGGCTCCGCACGTGAGCGTGCTTGATCTGTTGATCCGCTTCCCGGCGATCGAGCTGACGCTGGAGGCATTTCTCGCGCGGCTCGGGCCGATGCGTCCGCGTTTCTATTCCATTGCGTCGTCGGCGCGGGTGTCACCGGGTGTGGCCGCGTTGACCGTGGGCACGGTGTCGGGGCCGGCTTGGTCAGGGGTGGGTACGTATCGTGGGACGGCATCGACCTACCTGATGATGCTGCGTGCAGGCGCGGAGATCGCTGCCGCCGTGCGCACGCCCAACCCGCCGTTCGCACCGGACGCAGACGTCAGTAAGCCGATGGTGCTGATCGGCGCCGGCACAGGCATCGCGCCGTTCCGTGGATTCCTGGAAGAACGCGCCGCGCAGCAGGCGGCAGGCGAGGCGGTGGCGACGTCGTTGCTCTGCTTCGGCTGTCGCCACCCCGACCACGACTTTCTGTACCGCGACACCTTGCGAGCATGGGAAGACGCGGGTGTGGTACGGGTTTTTCCCGCGTATTCCTGCGTGGCGGAGCATCCGCATCGCTTTGTGCAGCACGCGCTATGGGATGCGCGCGAAGCCGTGTGGAAAGCGTTCGATGCCGGCGCCACGTTGTATGTGTGTGGCGATGGCCGTGCGATGGCGCCAGCCGTGCGCGACACATTGATCCGCATGCACCAGGCGCGCCACGGCAGCGATCTGCCGACTGCGTCGGACTGGCTGACCGCGCAGATGCAATCCGGACGCTACCGGCAGGACGTCTTCAACTGACGCTCCCATACGGTTGCTGCTGTTGTGGTACGGCTGCATAGGCTGCCCGCCCGAGGCGGGGCAGGGATGCCCCATGTTACGATTTGCCCCTCGGAGCACCGCGCTTTTGGCCCAGCGACGCACTGTCAAACGCGTCCGGCGCAGCGGCTCCGCGAGGAGAAATGAGAATGTGGCGCCGAATCAAAGCGTCCTGGATGGCGATCTTTCTGGTCACCCTGCTGGGTGTCGGGTACTTGTGGATGTACCGTTTTGAGCCGTTGCTCTCTGGCGAGGCCGGCAGCGATGTGTTCGTGTGGGACCGCTGGACGCACCGCGTCTGTGCGCTGACCGACAACGGCGAGGCTACCGAGTGGCGGTGCGATAACGCCATGGAGACCGACGGCTCGAGCAGCAACACCAACTCGGATGTCTCGATACGCAAGCGCATGCGCGACGCCGTCCAGCGCATCAATCTGTAAATCCTGAATCCCACGCCCGCCGTTCGTCGCGGGCGTTTTTCTTTCTTGGTCTTTCTTATCCTTTGCCGGGTTCTGCCGCGTCCACGAGTTCTGGCGACGGCACGGGCGGCAGCTTGCGCACCTGCGCAGTCTCCATGCGGCCCTGGCGCTGGAACGGCCCCAGGTTTTGCGGCTGCCCGGATTCCAGCGCGCGTTCGATGGCGGCCAGTACGCGCACGTCAGCCAAGCCTTCCTCGCCGTTGGGCTCCGGCTCCCGATTGTTGAGGATGCAGTCCGAGAAGTACTGCAGTTCGCCGCCAAACTGGTCGGTCGCGTCAAACGCCTGTTCATGCGTCTTGCCGTCGATGGTAGCCCGGTATTTAAGGCCCACACCAAACATGAAGCCCGGCGAGACTTCCAGATCGCCCTTTGTCCCGAGAATGCGGTATTGGTCGATGCTCGCGCCGCTGTAGCTGACGACGAACTGGGCGACGCGGTGGTCGGCAAAGCGCAGCGTGACGCTGACGGTGTCGTCGAAGTTGAACGGGAGGTCGGGGTCGCGCACGCCACTGGCTGACACCTCGATCGGCTCTTCGCCAAAGAGATTACGCACCGCGTTGATGGGGTACACGCCCATGTCCGAGACGGGGCCGGCCCAATAGCCGTGATTGGCGCGGTGGTTGGACGGCGCCACCGATTGGCTGAACATGGCCGAGAACGCGCGGATGCGGCCCAGTTTGCCCGTACGTACAAGCTCAATGGCGGCCAGCGTGGCGGGCTCGAAATGCAGCCGATAGGCGATCATCAGTTTCGCGTTGCCGGCCCGGGCTGCCTCGATCATCGCTTCGCAATCGGCCTCGCTCGTGGCCATGGGCTTTTCAAGCAAAACGTGGACGCCGCGCTGCAGGGCGGGCAGGGCGTACTGCCGGTGCATGTCGTTGGGCAGCGCGAGGTAGATTGCGTCGATGTCGCCCGAGGCAAGCAACTGGTCGTAGTCGGCATAGCCGTGCACATGCTGGATGCCGTAGCGATCGGCCAGTGCGGTGGCCTTGGCCTCATCGCCCGTGACCAGCGCCGTAACGACGGAGTTGCCGCTCTGCGCGACGCCGGGCAGAAATGCAGCCTGGGAAATCCACCCAGCCCCGACCACGGCATAACGCACCGGGCTTTGAACGGCGCGGGCTGGAGCGACTTGCAGCTCACCCGCAGCCTCATGAGAAGCAGTATTCATGACAATTCCTTTGCAATCGTTGCGCACGGCAGCATGCCGAGGCCGCGGTGTAGCGTGCTCCGCCGTGCGGGTGCTGACTGATTAAGCAAAGGTGGTGCCCGGTGGGGGCAAAAGGCGTCACATCGGGCCTGCAGGGGCGCCTTGCCCTGCGCTCAGGCGTGCTCCGCTCGGCTGTCAGTCGGGGCTTCGTCGCGTTCGGTCATGCCGTAGTCGCGCACCACGTGGGCAATGCGCAGGCGGTAGTCCGCAAACGCGCGGTCGCGTCCGACGTGCTGCGCGCCGCGATGCTGCTCCAGGTTGCGCCACGCCTTGACGGCCTCTTCATCGCGAAAGAACGATAGCGAGAGCATCTTGTCGGGGTTCGTGATGCTCTGGAACCGCTCTACCGAGATGAAGCCGTCCACCTGCTCAAGCAGCGGCTTCAGCCGTGCGGCCAGGTTGAGGTAGGTGTCGCGCTGGCCCGGTGCGGGCTCGACTTCAAAGATGACGGCGATCATGGCAAGTCTCCTGTGGGGTGTCTTCGTGATGTGTTGTTTGGTGCAACTTCAAGCTTGAAAACGGGGAATGCGCGCATTGGGCGAAGGGCGGTATGCCACCTCGCCGAGCCCGGCAAGCCATCGGTCGACTTCCTGCAGGCTCAGCAGATGCCGCACCGTTTCGCGCGCGATGGTGGTGGCCAATGCATCGGCGGGGCAGCGGTGCGCGCCGCCGCCGAAAGTCCAAAGGCGCGGCGCCGTGCGGTCGATGTCGAAGCGTAGCGGGTCGGGGTTGGTTGTGCCATCCAGATTGGCAGCGGCCAGCAGCACCAGGATCTTGTCGCCCGCGCGCAGCGGGTGGCCGAGCAGATCAACATCGTGCGCGACGAAGCGGCGTGTGTTCTGCACCGGCGCGTCGCGGCGCAGGACTTCGCGCACGAAGGGCTCGATGGCGTCGGGCTGGGCGCGCAGCCGGGCAGTCAGCCCGGCGTGCCGCGACAGCGCGACGATGCAGTTGCCGAGCAGCCCCGCGCAGGCGTCGTAGGTTTGCGCAAGCAGGGCGGCGAGATTGGCGATGTCGGTGTCGCTGTCATCGTCAGCGTCAGCGCCGGCGAACGGCGAGTCGGCAAAGCGCTGCTGCAAGCGGCCGACGGCGGCATCAGCCTGCGCGACGGCGATTGCACTGGCGCCGGGGCTCAGCGCTGCCAAGTACGCGGCAATGTCGGCCTGGCAGGCAGGCGCATCGGCACCATTGCCCAGCAGCGTGTGCGCCATCGTGGCGAGCGGCACGCGAAAGTGGGCATCGGTATCCAGCGCGGCATCCAGGCTTGCTGCCTCGGGCAGCGCAGTGCGCGCATGCCGTTGCGCGTGGCCCGCCAGCGTAGACACATCCAAGCGGCCCAGCGCAGTCATCACCTTGGCTTTGCGCGCACTGTGGTCTGGGCCGTCGATCTGGCGCACGAGGCGGCCGAAGAATTCGCCCGTGGGCGTCGCGGCCACGGCTTTGGGCACGGGCTCATCGGCAGGTCGTACGCAGCAGGCGGCGTTGCCCAGCACCGCGTCTACGGCTTCAGCGCTGGCGGCGACCCACCAGCCCAGGGCGGCGTCGAAGAAAAACGGGCGTTGTGCTGCAAGTTCGGCGTAATAGGGAGCGGGATCGGCATGCACGATGGCTTGCAGCACGTCAGCGGGCGGGGCGGTGTTGAGGGCAATCATCAGCGTGGGGCGCGGGAGTAAGATGGCTCTCATTGTCTGCACTGGCCGCCCGCCAGTCACGCGCCAACAGTTTGGTCTCCATCGAACCATGACCGCATCTTCCTCAGCCACTGAATCGACCACCCAGCCGGACATCGGCCGCGTGGCTGCCACGATTGGCGACCCAACCCGCATCCGCATGCTGCTGCTGTTGATGGAAGGCCGCTCCCTGACTGCCAAGGAACTCGCCTACGGGGCCGGTGTGGAGCCCGCCACGGCCAGCGCGCACTTGCGCCGGCTTGAGGCCGATGCGCTCATCACCTCGTTGTCGAGCGGACGCTACAAATACTTCGGGCTGCGCTCTCCGGCGGTGGCGGAGATGATCGAGTCGCTGCTGGTGGTCGCGCCTGAAAAACCTGCTGACCCGCGGCGATCAGTCGTGCCTGAAAACCTGCGTGCTGCGCGCCTGTGCTATGACCACCTGGCCGGGCAGCTCGGCACCGAGGTGTCGGAGAAACTGCTGTCGCGCGGCTGGCTGACGCAGCTCGATGCAATCCACGGCGCCTACGACGTCACGCCCGAGGGTGAGCAGGCGCTGGCCGCCATCGGCGTCGATGTGGGTGCGTTGCGCAACGGCCGGCGCCGCTTTGCTTATGGCTGCATGGATTGGAGCGAGCGTCGCCCGCATCTGGCAGGCGCGCTCGGGGCCGCCGTGGCGGAGCGCTGCATCGCATTGGGATGGCTGGCGCGGCAGAAGCATTCGCGTGCACTGAACATGACCGAGGTCGGGCAGCGCGAATTGCATGCATGGCTGCGCACGGCGTAGGGCCCCGCGGCCGTGCGTCAGTTGGCGCCGCCGATCGACTTGACGTAGTCGCGCTGGAACACGCACATGCGTAGCGCGTTGTGATACGCGCCATTGCTGAAGAACTCCTCGATGAGTTCACCTTCGCGCTGGAAGCCGCATTTTTCGTACACGTGGATCGCGCGTTCGTTCACTACGTCGACCACGAGGTACAGCTTGTGCAGATTCAGCACCATGAATGCATAGTCGATGGCAAGTCGCGTCGCGGTTGACGCATAGCCGTGACCCTGCCAGCCGGGCGCGATGATGATCTGAAATTCGCCGCGCCGGTGGATGTAGTTCAACTCCATCAACTCGACCAGGCCGACGGCTTCGCCGGCATCGTTCTCGCAGATGAAGCGGCGCTCGCGCTGGTCGTGCACGTGGCGGTCGTAGAGCTGTGAGAGTTCGGTAAACGTTTCGTACGGCTCTTCGAACCAGTAACGCATGATCTTCGCGTCGTTGTTCAGTTCGTGTACGAAGCGCAAGTCATTGCGCTCCAGCGGGCGCAGGCAAAGGTCGCGGGATTTTTCGATCACCATGGTGTTGTCCTTGTTGTGTTGAGGCGCCCGACATCGCGTCGACGTCCCAACGTGTTCAGCAAGGACGTGTCGCTCCGGATGCGTGCTTACGCCGCGGTTGCGCGCGTCGGCGCCGATCCAGATACAGCCACCACCCTGTTGCTGCAAATACCGGCAGCATCAACGCTCCGATCAACACTAGCACGACGCCGATCGGGCCGAAATAGCGTCCATTGTGAAGCGGCAACATGCCTGCAAGCAGGCGTTGCATTGGCGGCTTTGCAGCGAAGGATTCGTTGCGCAGAACGGTGCCGGTAGCGGCGTCCAGCGTCAATCGGTTGAAGGCGCGGTCGTGCGGAGCATCGGCCGGCAGCCAGTTGATATCGACCTGGCCCGTGCGGGCATCGTCGATACGGAGGGTGGCCGTTACATAGTTCGACGCGTTGTCGAGGAAAGCGTTCCACGTGCGCTCAATTGCCGCATCTTCGAGCGGTTTTCGCGGGACTTCCACCGGTTTTGCCTTGGAGATAACCGGCACGCCGGCCAAGCGCTGCAGGCCATCGCGGTACCAGTCATATGCCCAATACAGCCCGCTGAAGGCGGCGAGCAAATAGAGCGGCAACACCAGCGTGCCGATGACGGTGTGCACGTCCCACCATCGGATGCGGCCCGCACGGCTCCACCGGATGACAAGCCAGCTTCGCCAGTTCGAGACGCGACGCGGCCAGCGCAGGTACAAGCCCGACAGCGCCATCACGACGAGCCCTATCGTGCTCGCACCTACGATCTGCTTGCCGATCTCATCGGCAAGCAACGTCCGGTGCAGCAGTTTGACGGTGGCAAAGAAGCGCTGTGCGCGCGCTTCGGGCAGCAAGGTGCCGGTGGCGGCATCGATGTAGCGCAGCTCACCGCGGCTGCTGCCACCGTGTTTACCGGGCGGCCACGCATACCAGACGCGCCACGGCTGGGTGGGGTCGGACGCAGCGGTGATGAAGGTGACGGGGCGGTCCGGCATGGCAGCGCGCGCCTGCGCCGCCACTTGCGGCAGCGTCGGCGCAGGGCCGCTGCGCGCGGGCATGGTGAGCACGCCGGGGTTGAGCGCGCGCAGCAGTTCGTCTTCGTACGCCATCAGCGCGCCGGTGGCGCCAACGACGGCCAGCACCACACTGGCCGACAACCCGATCAGCCAGTGCAAGCGGAACAGCACCCGTCGCAGCATCGCTCGTTCGCCTGTTCGATGCTTACATCTTGTAGCGCACGCCCAGCAGCGCCATGCGCGGGGCACCGGGCATGTTGTAGTTCTCGGCGGCGCCGTGAGCCGACACGTAGTACGCGCGGTTGAACAGGTTCTGCAGGTTCAGCGTGACATCAAGGTGCTTGCTGCGATAACCGGCGCCCAGGTCGACGGTCATGTAGCCGGGCAGCGTCGTCAGGTTGTACTGCGATGCGTAACGCGCAGCTTCCGCACGCACGCCGCCGGCCACGTAGAAGCCGTTCGGCAGGTCGTGCTTCAGCCATACCGAGCCGCTGTGCCGTGGCGTGAGGGACGGCTGGTTGCCGTTGACGGCCACGCCACCGCTGCGGTCGTTCGGGTTTTCCAGGCGGCCGTTCAGATAGGCATAGCTCGCCATCAGCGACCAGGTTTTCACGATCTCGCCCGTGAACGACAACTCCAGGCCGCGCGTGCGCTGGGTGCCGATGGGCACGCCCAGCAGCGTGACCGGATCCGCCGCCGTCAGGTTGGTCTGCTTCATGTCGAACAGCGCGGCCGTGACACTCGCGCCGGCAGACAGGTCGTACTTGGCGCCGATCTCGTAGTTCGTGGTCGATTGCGGAGCCAGTGCGCCGCTGTTCGGGAAGAAGGTGAAGCTATCGGCCAGCGGCTGGAACGAGCGGCTGTACGACGCATACAGCGAGAGCGGCTCGATCGGGTGATACACAACGCCAAAGCGCGGGCTGACCGGCTTGTCGGTGCGTGACAGATCCACATTGCGCGGGGTCAGGTCGTCGCGGCTCTGCTTGAGGATTTCATAGCGCAGGCCGGCCAGCACCGTCCATTGCGGCGAGAACTTGATCAAGTCCTGCACGTACGCCGCATATGTCTCGTTGTGCGAGAGGCCGTAGTTGGTCGGCACTGCGTTGCCCGGGACGGTCGGCAACACCTGCAGCGTCGGGTTGAAGAGGTTGTAAGTCGTAGTGCCCGGCGCGCCGGCCACGCGGTCGCTCTTGTCCTGATAGCCCAGCTCGATGCCGTACAGCAGCGTGTGCTGGATGCCCCAGGTCTCGGCCTTCTGCGTCAGCTCGTTCTGCCATAGCGTGCCGCGGTCGTTCCGGTTGCGCTGGTTGACGGATAGCGTGACGGTCGGGATCGGCCCATCGGTGACGCGGCTGACGGTCGTGTAATTGTTGCGGCCCAGCGAGTATTCGTAGTTGCGCACCACGCTGTGGAATGACCATTTATCGTTGAAGCGGTGGTCCAGCGTGCCTGTCACGCTCTTGACGGTGGACTCCACATTGCCGGCGCCCGCATCGGCCGAGCCATAGCGCGTGCCGATGGGTACATCGACGGGGCGGCCGCGGTAGGACGGCACGCCCTGGTCTGCGATGCGCTTGTCGTGCAGGTAATCGAACTGCACCGTCAGCTTGGTATCGGGCGCCAGGTTGAACAGGAACGACGGCGAGATCGCCTGACGGCGCAGGAAGTAGTCGTTGCGGAAACCACCCGAATCTTCAACGGCGCCGGTAATGCGCGCGCGGATGGCGTCGTCGTTGATGGACGTGTTCAGGTCGAACTCCGCGCGCTTCTGGCGCTCCGTGCCCACCACCACACCGACTTCGGCCAGCGGCGTCGCCAGCGGTTTCTTCGTCACGCGATTGATGATGCCGCCCGATGAACCACGCCCATACAGCACGGCCGCCGGGCCCTTCAGCACTTCAACGCGGTCGATGTTGGACAGGTCGCGGAAGTAGAGCGAATCGTCGCGCAGGCCGTCGACGTACTGGTCATTGATCGACGAGAAACCGCGAATGGTCACCTGATCGCGCTGCGCATCGCCCAGCGAGGCCGACACGCCCGGCACGTTGCGCAGCGTGTCGTTGATCGACAGCGCGCCTTGGTCCTGAATCACCGCACGCGGCACGACGTTCACCGATTGCGGAATCTCGCGCAGCGGCACGGGAATCTTCGTGGCGGTGTTGGCGATGGGCGTGTCGTAGCTCGTGCTGCTGCGCGTGCCCTCGACTGTGGAAGTCGGCAATGTGCCCGCATCGGCTGCGGCAACGGTGTCGGCGGCGGTTGCCATCTGGGCAAACGGCAGCGTTCCAAGGACGGCCAGAGACAGGCACAAACGTTTCGGCGGCATTGCAGTTCCCGTAAAGTGAAAAATACGACGCGACTCCCTCCCCCGAGGTGCGGCGCCTTCAGAATGTGAAGGCGCAGATAATAATGAGAACAATTCCTATTTACAAGAGAGTTAAGACCCGCTTTTGACGATGGGTAACGTTTGCCGGTCTCCGATTAGGCAATTTTTTCGGCATATCGCCGGCCAATAGGGCACTAAATTGCCCTGCCATCGTCTGAGTCGCCTGTTTTTGCCAATTTTCAACATGCCCCATTCATCACATCAAATGCCATTGAGGGCTGCGTTGGTGGGCTACGGCTACGCCGGCAAGCTCTTCCACGCCGCCTTGATCGATGCCACGCCCGGGCTGCATTTGCAGGTCATCGGTTCCAACCGGCCTGACGCGGTACATGTAGAACGGCCGGATACGACGGTCTGCACGCCCGAAGCAGCGGCAACGCATGCGGACGTCGACCTCGTCGTCATTGCCGCACCCAACGACCGTCACGCGCCGTTGGCAGAAGCGGCGTTGCGTGCGGGCAAGCATGTCGTCGTGGACAAGCCGTTCACCGTCACGCTGGCAGAAGCGCGGCATCTCGCGCGGGTGGCGCGTGACGCGGCGCGCGTGCTGTCGGTGTTTCAGAACCGCCGCTGGGACAGCGATTTCCTCGCCGTGCAAGCCGCCATTGCGGGCGGCGCCCTTGGCGAGGCCATGCACGTCGAGGCGCATTTCGACCGCTATCGCCCACAGGTGCGTGCGCGCTGGCGCGAGCAAGCGGGGCAGGGCACAGGCATCTGGTTTGATCTGGGCCCGCATCTGATCGACCAGGCGCTGCAACTGCTCGGCCTGCCCGATGCGGTAAGCGCTTCGTTCGCACGCCAGCGGCCGGGCGCAGAAACGCCGGACTGGGCGCATGTCGTGTTGGATGTGGGGGAGCGTCGAGCCGTCCTTCACTCGAGCATGCTGGTGGCGGGTGGATCCCCGCGCTGGATCGTCCACGGCACGCGCGGTTCGTTCGTCAAACGCCGGATGGATCAGCAGGAAGCGCAACTGCTGGCCGGCATGAAACCCGGCGCTCAAGGCTGGGGTGTAGAT
>NZ_JASATD010000045.1:0-27136 GCF_038440115.1 Ralstonia sp. OTU4908
GTGCCGCGTGGGTCAGCCGATGCTGCGTACCGCCTCCGCCAACGTATGAAAGCGCGCCGCAATCTGTTCCGTCTCCACATGGCCATAGCCAAGCAGCAGCCCAGGCAGGCGACGCGCATCGTCCTGGTAATACCGTGAGAGCGGGCGCGTGACGACGTCATTGGCGAGCGCCAGATCGGCAACGGCCACATCGTTGGTGCCGGCCGGCAAGCCCAGGACGAGATGCAGGCCCGACGCGCCGTCATGCACAGGCAGCGCGTCGCCAAACTCGCGGTTGATGGACGCCAGCAGCGTTTCGCGCCGCTCGGCATACACGCCGCGCATGCGCCGGATGTGCGAGACGAAATGGCCTTCCGCAATGAAGTCCGCCAGCACGGCCTGCGTGAGAATCTGGCCGCCGCGGAACATCTCCGACAGCCCCGTCGCAAACGCATCGGCCAGCGCCGGCGGCACGACCAGATAGCCGATCCGCAAGCTGGGAAACAGCACTTTCGAGAACGTGCCCATGTAAAGCACGCGGCCGCCTTCATCCAGTCCTTGCAACGAAGGCAGCGGGCGGCTGCCGTAGCGGAATTCGCTGTCGTAATCGTCTTCGACGATCCACGCATCGGTGGCGTGTGCGGTGGCCAGCAGCGCGCGGCGTCGCGCCAGGCTCATCACCGAACCGAGCGGATATTGGTGCGAGGGCGAGACCACCATGAGCCTCGGCGGCTTGCTGCGCTGGCGACCGCGCGTGGGGATGTCGAAGCGCATGCCTTCGTCGTCCACCGGCAGGGGCACGGTGCGCACGCCCGCAGCGGTGAGGACGCTGCGTACGCCCCAGTACCCGGGGTCTTCAATCCATGCGCTGTCGCCTGCGTCGCACAGCAACTGCGCGATGAGCTGGAGTGACGGATGGATGCCGGCAGTGATGATGATCTGCTCGGGCTCGCAGCGCACGCCGCGTGCGGTGCGCAGGTAATCGGCCAGCGCGGTGCGCAACGGCAGGTAGCCCGCGCCTACGGGATACGTCAGCAACGCGGGCGACGGCTTGCGCAGCAGCCGGTTGTGCAAGCGCGACCAGATGCGGGCCGGAAACATGCGCACTTCGGGCACGCCCGGCATGAAGGCGCCCCATTGGCGCGAGCTGGCACCTGCATCGCGCACCAGCGCACGGCCGCGCGTGGAAAGCATCGGCGCAGACGGCGTGGCTGCCTCGGCGATCGGCGCGGCCGCTGCTGTGGCGACGGCTGCAGCCGGTGCAGGCGCCGCGTCCAACCGGTCCGGCGCGGTATCGGCGACGAAGGTGCCGCTGCCAACGCCCGCCGAGACATAGCCTTCCACACCGAGTTGTTCATAAACGTGGATGACCGTGTTGCGTGCGATACCCAGTTCGGTCGCCAGCTGCCGCGATGACGGCAGGCGGGTGCCCGGCTGCAGTTCGTCGCGCAGGATGCCTTCCTGCAACACGCGGTAGAGGCGGCGATGGTCGGGCTCGCCGCCGGGCTCGGCACGGTCAAAACGGCGCTGCAGGTAGTCGACCAGCATGCTGGCGCGGTGCGTGGGTGAATGGTCGGCCATGGTGCGCGATGGAGCCAAAGTGGTTCCAAAAGAAAATCTTGATTGGGTCTTATTGTACAGAGCCAATGAGGCCACACTGGCCCGCATCGCCTCTTTGTTGACCCAACGCACACGACCGCCATGAACGCCCGAGACCCGCAACAGAATGCCCAATGGAATGCCCGCCGCCTGGCCGCTACGCCGCGCGGCGTCGGCGTGATGACCGACCGCTACGCCGAGCGCGCCGAGAACGCCGTGTTCTGGGACGTCGAAGGCCGCCGCTACATCGACTTCGCGGCCGGCATTGCCGTGGTCAATACGGGCCATCGCCACCCGCGTCTGGTGCAGGCCGTGCGCGAGCAGTTGGATCACTTCACGCACACCGCTTTCCAGATCGTGCCGTACGGTTCGTACGTCGAGTTGGCCGAGCGCCTGAACACGCTCACGCCCGGCACGCACGCCAAGAAGACCGCGTTCTTCACCACCGGCGCCGAGGCTGTCGAAAACGCCATCAAGATCGCACGGGCGCACACGGGCCGCCCGGGTGTGATCGCACTCACGGGCGCGTTCCACGGCCGTACGTTCATGGGCATGTCGCTGACGGGCAAGGTGGTGCCGTACAAGACGGGCTTCGGGCCGTTCCCGGGCAGCATCTACCACGTGCCGGCCCCGGTCGCGCTGCATGGCGTGAGCACGCAGGATGCGCTGGATGCCATCCAGCGTCTGTTCAAGGCGGATATCGATCCGCGCCAGGTGGCGGCCGTCATCTTCGAGCCGGTGCAGGGCGAGGGCGGCTTCTACCAGATGCCCGCCGATTTCGTGCGCGCCATCCGCGCGCTGTGCGACGAGCACGGCATCGTGATGATCGCCGACGAAGTGCAAACCGGCTTTGCCCGCACCGGCAAGCTTTTTGCCATGGAGCACACCGGCGTGCTGCCCGACATCACGACGATGGCCAAGGGCCTGGCCGGCGGCCTGCCGCTGTCCGCCGTCACAGGCCGCGCAGAGATCATGGACGCCCCTGCTCCGGGCGGTCTTGGCGGCACCTACGCCGGCAACCCGCTGGCGGTGGCGTCCGCGCATGCGGTGCTCGACATCATTGCCGACGAGAAGCTCTGCGAGCGCTCTGCCGCACTCGGCGGACGTCTGGTCGATGCGCTGAACGCTGCCAAGGCCAAGCAGCCGCGCATTGCAGAAGTGCGCGGCGTGGGCGCGATGGTTGCTGTCGAATTCAACACGCCGGACGGCAAGCCCGACGCCGATTTCACCAAGCTCGTGCAGCAACGGGCGCTCGAAGCCGGCCTGCTCCTGCTGTCCTGCGGCGTGTACGGCAACGTGATCCGCTTCTTGTTCCCGCTCACGATTGAAGAGGCGGTGTTCGAAGAGGGCCTTGCCATCCTGCAACGCGCACTGGAGGGCTGACACCATGACCCACACCGACTTGCCGAGCGCACCGGTTACGCCGCCGATCGCGCTGAAAGACCCTGGCCTGTGGCGCACGCAAGCGTTCGTCGCCGGCACCTGGGCCGATGCCGATGACGGCGCCACACGTGACGTGACCGACCCGGCCACCGGCCGCACCATCGGCACTGTGCCCGGCATGGGCGCCGCCGAAACGCGCCGCGCCATCGAAGCCGCACAGGTTGCGCAACGTGCCTGGCGCAAGGTGAGCGCACGTGATCGCGCCAAGATTCTGCGCAAGGTGGCCGATCTGATGATGGAGCACCAGCAGGACCTTGCGGCCATCCTCACGGCCGAGCAAGGCAAGCCGCTGCCGGAAGCCGCCGGTGAAATCGCCTACGCCGCCTCGTTCATCGAATGGTTTGCGGAAGAAGCGCGCCGCATTTACGGCGACACGATTCCGTCACCGCAGGGCGATCGCCGCATCGTCGTGCAGAAGGAGCCGATCGGCGTGAGCGCGGCCATCACGCCGTGGAATTTCCCCATCGCGATGATGACGCGCAAGGTCGGCCCGGCGCTGGCGGCGGGCTGCTCGATGGTGGTCAAGCCGGCGCTGGAAACGCCCTACTCGGCGCTCGCATTTGCCGAGTTGGCGGCGCGCGCCGGCGTGCCGGCGGGCTTGCTGTCCATCGTCACGGGCGATTCGCAAGCGATTGGTGGCGAACTGACCTCCAACCCTGTCGTGCGCAAGCTCAGCTTCACGGGCTCGACGGCCGTGGGTCGTTTGCTGATGCGCCAGTGCGCCGACGACATCAAGAAGCTCTCGCTCGAACTGGGCGGCAATGCGCCGTTCATCGTGTTCGACGATGCCGACGTCGATGCAGCGGTGGAAGGCGCGATGATCGCCAAGTACCGTAACGCGGGTCAGACCTGTGTCTGTGCGAACCGCTTCTATGTGCAGCGCGGCATCTACGACACGTTTGCCGCCAAGCTGGCCGACGCCGTGCGTGCGCTGCGCGTGGGCAACGGTACGGAGCCCGGCGTGCAGCAGGGGCCGCTGATCCACATGCGCGCGATGGACAAGGTGCAACAGCATCTGGACGACGCCGTACGCCAAGGCGCCCGCGTGCTGGTGGGCGGCAAGCCGCATGCGTTGTCTGCACAGGGCGGCGCGTTCTTCGAGCCGACCGTCGTCGTCGACGCAAAGGCCGACATGCTGGTCGCGCATGAAGAAACGTTCGGCCCGCTGGCTGCGCTCATTCCCTTCGACACGGAAGACGAAGCCGTGGCCGCTGCCAACGACACCGAGTTCGGTCTCGCCGCGTATTTCTACACGCGCGATCTGGGCCGCGCGTGGCGCGTTTCGGATGCGCTCGAGTCGGGCATGGTTGGCGTCAATACGGGGCTGATCTCGACGGCCGAAGCGCCGTTTGGCGGCGTCAAGCAATCGGGGCTGGGCCGTGAAGGGTCGAAATACGGCATCGACGAGTACCTGGAGATCAAGTACATCAACATGGCCGGCCTCTGACCGGCGTATGGGCGAGGATCGGGCGCATCACGCTGCGATGATGCGTCCGCCGCCGCTTGCTCTATAATCACGCTTCTCTGGCGCGCCGATTTGACGACTGGCTTGCGGGCGCGCGGGAGTTCAGACATCCACGGATGTGGCGCTGGGCTCTCATTACAAATGCGGCTAAATAGGTTCGGTCAGAGCGGGGTGGTGAAAGTAAGCGCCCTCCGTGCGCCACATGAGAACCCGATTGGTTGCGTGAACAGCGTTGCCGGTCGGGTTTTTTCTTTGGTGCCATGACAGACATCCAGGCTGACCCCGCGGTCACCGCACCCGATGCGGCGCAGGCCGATACCTCTTCTCCGACGGCACATCAGGGCAAACCGGCCAACGCCATCGGTCTGGTCGTGCCCGAGCGCATGCACTTTGCCGAGCCGCTGCAACTGCGCAACGGCTCGCAGATCAGCGGCTACGACCTGATGGTCGAGACCTACGGCACGCTCAATGCCGACCGTTCCAACGCCGTGCTCATCTGCCACGCGCTCAACGCTTCGCACCACGTGGCGGGCGTGCATGCCGAGGGCGAAGTCGGCTGGTGGGACAACATGGTCGGACCGGGCAAGCCGGTCGACACCAACCGCTTCTTCGTCATCGGGGTGAACAACCTGGGCTCGTGTTTCGGTTCGACCGGCCCCATGAGCCCGCATCCGGAAACGGGCCTGCCCTACGGCGCACGCTTTCCCGTGGTGACGGTGGAAGACTGGGTGAACGCGCAGGCCCGCGTGGCGGATCGTTTCGGCATCCAGCAGTTTGCGGCGGTGATGGGCGGCAGCCTCGGCGGCATGCAGGCGCTGGCCTGGAGCCTGATGTATCCGGACCGGCTGCGGCATTGCGTGGTGGTGGCGTCCACGCCCAAGCTGTCGGCGCAGAACATCGCCTTCAACGAGGTGGCACGCAGCGCGATCCTGTCCGACCCCGATTTCCACGGCGGCGATTACTACGCGCACAACGTCAAGCCGAAGCGCGGCCTGCGCGTGGCCCGGATGATCGGCCACATCACATATCTGTCGGATGAGGACATGGCGGCGAAATTCGGCCGCGAGCTGAAGGCGGATGACATCCGTTTCTCGTTCGACGTGGAGTTCCAGGTCGAGAGCTACCTGCGCTACCAGGGCGACAAGTTTGCCGAATATTTCGATGCGAACACGTATCTGCTCATCACGCGCGCGCTGGATTACTTCGACCCCGCGCTGGCTTACGGCGGCAATCTGACCAAGGCCGTCGCGCATACCAAGGCGAGCTATCTCGTCGTCAGCTTCATGACCGACTGGCGATTCGCCCCTTCGCGCAGCCGCGAGCTGGTCAAGGCGCTGCTCGACAACAAGCACCGTGTCACTTACGGCGAGATCGACGCGCCTCACGGCCACGACGCCTTCCTTCTGGAGGACGCCCGCTACCACGCGCTGGTCCGCGCCTACTACGAACGCATCGCCGAGGAGATTGGCGCATGACAACGCAAACGCTGAACCCTGCGGCACCCTCCGTCGTGCCGAACATCCTGGCGGACCGGGCCGACTTCCGCGCCATCGCCCGCTGGATCGAGCCGCGCTCCACCGTGCTCGACCTCGGTTGCGCAGACGGCAGCCTGCTGAGCGTGCTGCAGGATGAGCTGGATGTGCTGGCTTACGGCATCGAGATCGACGATGCGGGCGTGCTGGCCTCCACCCAAAAAGGCGTGCACGTGATCCAGCAGAACCTTGAGGGTGGGCTCGCGCTGTTCGAAGACAAGAGCTTCGACACGGTGATCCTGTCGCAGACACTGCAGACCATCCACAACACCGCGCAGGTGCTGCGCGAGATGCTGCGCGTGGGCCGCGAGTGCATCGTGTCTTTCCCGAACTTTGGTTACTGGCCGCATCGGCTGTCGATCTTCCGCGGGCGCATGCCTGTGTCGGAATCGCTGCCATACGAGTGGTACGACACGCCCAACGTGCGCGTGCTGACCATCCGCGACTTTGAAGCGCTGGCGCCCAAGGTTGGACTGGTGATTCTCGACCGTGTGGTGCTGCACGAAGGCAACGTGGTGCGTTGGGGCGCCAACTGGCGCGGCAGCGTGGCGGTGTACCGGGTGCGCGCCGGCTGATTGCTTCGGCATCGATCGGCTTGACGTGTGCTGCTTTGTGCCCGCCCGCGCGCAGCGCAGTAGCGCGCTACACTGGTTCATCTTCCGGTGAGGAGCGTGCGATGAGCAGACAGACCAGGCGCAGAAGTCCGCGCATGCTGCAGGCGGCGTTGGTGGTTGCGATAGGGATGGCGGCGCCTTTTGCATGGGCTGCCACGTCGCCGAAAGATGTGCGGGGCGACGCCGATGCCCTCACCCAGATCGCCATCGCCCACTACGAGAAGAACGATTTCGGCCACGCCTTCGACGAATTTGCCGAGGCGGCGCAGCGCGGCAACCGGCTCGCGCAATTCAACTACGCAATGATGCTGATGCGCGGCGAAGGCACCGTCGCGCGGCCTGATGAAGCGGTCAAGTGGCTGCGCCGCGCCGCCGACAACCGGATGACCCACGCGCAGTTTGCCTACGGCGAATTGTTCGAACGCGGCGAGCTGGTACCGCGCTCCCTGGAAGAAGCCAACAAGTGGTACGAGCGTGCCGCCGCCGGCGGGCATGTCGAGGCGCAGCGCGCGCTGGCCACCGATTACTTCACCGGGCGCGGTGTGCCACGCGACTACGGGCGCGCATTCACCTGGTACAAGAAGGCGGCCGAGGGGGGCGATGCGCCATCGCAGTACATCGTCGGCAGCTACTACGAGCGCGGCGAGCCCGGCGTCGTGCCGCAGGATATCGAGCAGGCCAAGAAGTGGTACGGCAGGGCGGCCGCCCAAGGCGATGTGGGGGCGCTCGGCAAGCTGCGTGAACTGGTGGAGAAAACCTACCGGGCCAAGCACGGCGATCCGCCCACGGCGGCACGTCAGTCCCTGTAGCGCATGTCAGTAAAAACCGCCGGGCATGGCTGCATGCACCGGCGGTTTTTGCTTTGGAGCCCGATCAGCCGTTCGTCAACAGCAGCGGCCGACGCGCCCCGCGTAGCGCGCGTCCTGGCGTTCGCGGAAGAAGTCTTCGTACGTCATGACGGCCTGGCCGGGGTGCGTCTCCTGCATGTGGCGCACGTAGGTGTCGTAGTCCGGCACGCCCACCATCAGGCGCAGCGTCTGGCCCAGGTAGCGGCCGAAGTTTTCGAGTTCTTCGCGCATGCCCGTGCTCATGCGCCCAGCGCTTCGTAGGGCGTTTCGTTGGCGGTCGGGCGGCTCGCGGCGCGCGCCTTGAGCACCGTGCGCACGCCATACCAGGCGATGCTGACCACCACGAGAATGAACAGGCCGCACAGGAACGCGTCGATGCGGTCGTTCAGCACCACCTGCTGCATCTGCGCCATCGACTTGGCCGGGGCCAGAAGCTTGCCTTCGGCGATCGCGCCGGCGTACTTGTTGGCATGCGCCAGGAAGCCGATCTTCGGGTCCGGATCGAACAGCTTCTGCCAGCCGGCGGTGAGCGTGCAGATCAGCAGCCAGGCGGTCGGCAGCAGCGTCACCCACACGTAGCGGTCGCGTTTCATCTTGACCAGCACGCAGGTGCCCAGTGTCAGCGCAATCGCGGCGAGCATCTGGTTGGAGATGCCAAACAGCGGCCACAGCGTATTGATGCCGCCCAGCGGGTCGACCACGCCCTGGTACAGGAAGTATCCCCACAGCGCGACGGTCGCGGCCGTGGCAATGAGGTTGGCGACGAGCGAATCCGTGCGCTTGAGTGCCGGCACAAACGTGCCCAGCAGATCCTGCAGCATGAAGCGCCCCGCGCGCGTACCCGCATCCACCGCCGTGAGGATGAACAGCGCCTCGAAGAGAATCGCAAAGTGGTACCAGAAGGCCATCATGGCCTGACCGCCCACCACCTGGTGCAGGATGTGCGCCATGCCCACAGCCAGCGTCGGGGCACCGCCTGCACGGGCGAGAATGGTGTTCTCGCCGACGTCCTTGGCGGTCTGGACGAGCACGTCAGGGGAGATGACGAAGCCCCAGGTGGACAGCGTGTGCGCCACCGTATCGGGCGTCGCGCCCACCAGTGCCGCCGGGCTGTTCATCGCAAAATACACGCCCGGGTCGATGACCGAAGCGGCCACCAGCGCCATGATGGCGACGAACGATTCCATCAGCATCGCGCCGTAGCCGATGAAGCGCGCCTGGCGTTCGTTCTCCAGCAACTTGGGCGTGGTGCCCGACGCGATGAGCGAGTGGAAGCCCGACACCGCGCCGCACGCAATGGTGATGAACAGGAACGGGAACATGTTGCCCGACCACACCGGGCCGCCGCCGCCCGCAAACTGCGTCAGCGAAGGCATCTGCATCTTGGGCGCGACGATCAGGATACCGATCGCCAGCGCGAGGATCGTGCCGATCTTCAGGAATGTCGAGAGGTAGTCGCGCGGCGCCAACAGCAGCCACACCGGCAACACCGAGGCGACAAAGCCGTAGCCGATCAGCATCCACGTGAGAGCTTTGCCGTCGAACGTGAACAGCGGCGCCAGTGCGGCGTTCTCGTGCACAGCCTGGCCGCCGATGATGGCGAGCATCAGCAGCACGAAGCCGATGATCGAGATTTCGCCGATGCGGCCCGGGCGGATATAGCGCACGTACACGCCCATGAACAGCGCGATGGGGATCGTGGCGGCCACCGTGAACGTGCCCCACGGCGAGCCGACCAGCGCCTTCACCACGATCAGCGCCAGCACGGCGAGGATGATGATCATGATGAGGAACGCACCAAACAGCGCGATCACGCCGGGCACCGTGCCCATCTCGCTCTTCACCAGGTCGCCCAGCGAGCGGCCGTCGCGGCGGCTGGAGATGAACAGCACGATGAAATCCTGCACCGCGCCGGCAAACACCACGCCGGCCAGAATCCAGAGCATGCCGGGCAGATAGCCCATCTGCGCGGCCAGCACGGGGCCGACCAGCGGGCCGGCGCCAGCAATGGCCGCAAAGTGGTGGCCGAACAGCACGTGCTTGTTGGTGGGAACGTAGTCGAGCCCGTCGTTGTAACGCCAGGCGGGCGTCTTGCGGGTGCCGTCCAGGCCGAGCACCTTGTCGGCAATGAAGCGGCTGTAGTAGCGATACGCGATCAGATAGATGCATACGGCGGCCACCACCACCCATAGCGCACTGACTGCCTCGCCGCGCGCAAGCGCAACGATAGCAAAGGCAGATGCGCCAAGAATGGCGACGACCAGCCAGATCAGGTGTTGCCTGACGAAGCTCATGTCGATCTCCTCGAACCTTGGTCGAAGCTATTTGCTGAACGCGGGATGTGGGTTCATCCCTGCGGTAAGTCTTGCCCCGTGACAGGGGCGTGTAGTATTTGCCAGCCCTACCCCGCGCCACAAGCGGAGGACTACGCAGCACAGGTCCGTAGTTCTACGCAGGGGCCCACACCCGACCGAGACCGCGGCGCCACCTTGCGATGCCGCAACGTACGCCGCGTTTTGCCATGAAGCTCCGCCAGAAGATCCTGCTGCTCGCCGTCGCGCCGCTGACCATCGCCATGCTGGCGATCATGCTGACCGTGCGGCACCAGTCGATTGCGCTGGCGCGGCACGAACGACAGTTGGTGGAATCGGCGTACCTGCAGGCCAAGGAGACCGAGCTGCGGTCTTACGTCAAGCTTGCGCAGAGTGCCATCGCGCCGTTGCTTGGGTCCGGCCAAAGTGGCGACCCGGCCCGGGATGAAGCCACGCGCGACGAAGCGATGCGCACGCTCGCCCGCCTCGACTTCGGCACCGATGGCTACTTTTTCCTCTACGACTTGCGCGGCCGCAACCTGATGCACCCGCGCCAGCCCGAACTTGTCGGACGCGACTTGTGGGACCTGACAGATGCCGGCGGACAGCCGACCATTCAGAAACTCGTTGCTGCCGCGCAGGCCGGCGGCGGCTTCGTACGCTACATGTGGGACAAGCCATCCACGCACCAGAGCGTGCCCAAGCTCGGTTACGTCGAACCGATCCCGCAGTGGGGCTGGATGGTCGGCACCGGCCTGTACCTGGACGACATCGAGCAGACCCTGCGTGAGATTGACCGGCGCGCGCAGACCAACATCGACCAGACACTGGCCTGGGTGGTTGGCATTGCCGCGGTCAGCATCCTGCTGGTGGCCGGCAGCGGTTTGGCGCTGAACGTGAGCGACCACCGCCAGGCCGATGCCAAGCTGCGCCAGCTCGCGCAGCAGGTGGTGAAGTCTCAGGAAGACGAACGTGCGCGTGTCTCGCGTGAGTTGCACGACGGCATCAGCCAGGTGCTGGTGTCCACCAAGCTGCTGCTGGAAACCGCGCATGGCCATCTCGAAGCGTCAGCGGCATCGCCGACGTCGATCGAACGGGCGGGCAGCATGCTGCGCCGGGCGCTCGACCGGTTGAACGGCGCGCTGGGCGAGGTGCGGCGCGTGTCGCACAACCTGCGCCCTGCGCTCCTGGATGACCTGGGCTTGGCGGCAGCGTTGGAACTCCTCGTGCGCGAAACACGCGAGGCCCACGAAGACAGCCAGCCGGGGTTTGCGATTGCGCTCGAACTTGTCGGCCCCCCGGTGCAATTGCCGGATGCGTGCAACACCGCACTGTTCCGCATCGCGCAGGAGGCCGTCTCCAACATCGAGCGCCATGCCACCGAAGCGACGCGCATCGGCGTGCTGCTTGAAAACGATCTCGATGCCGTGCGTTTGTCCGTTCGCGACAACGGCCCCGGTTTCGACGTGGAATCCGTACAGGTGGACCCGCAACACGGTATCGGCCTGCGCAATATGCGCGAACGCATGGCCGCGCTCGGCGGCAGCTGTACCATCGCCTCCGGCTCGCACGGTACGGAGGTGAGCGCCGTGCTGCCGCATGACGTCATCGCTCGACTGGCTTCCGCCCCCTCTTCTCCACTCGTATGAACATGCGATCACCCGCGCCCGTCAAACTGCTCCTCGTCGACGATCACCCGCTCGTGCGCGATGGCGTGCGCGTGCGGTTGGAAGCCGTGCCGCATTTCGAAGTGGTGGGTGAAGCCGGCGACGCCGAAGCCGCCCTGCAGGCCGCGCGTTCCTTGGCACCCGATCTGGCACTGATGGACATCGGCATGCGCGGCATGAACGGCATCGCGCTCACCGAGAAGTTCGCCGAGGAATTTCCCGAGATCGCCGTGCTGGTGCTGTCGATGCACGATAACCTGGAATACGTACGGCAGGTGATGCGCGCCGGCGCGCGCGGCTACGTGCTCAAGGACGCGCCCGCCAGCGAACTGGTCGAGGCCATCGACGCCGTGCTGGTCGGCCGCCCGTTCTACAGCGCGCAGCTGGCGATGCGCATGGCCGAGCAGGCCGTCATGCCCACGCCTGTGGAGGCGCTCACGCCGCGCGAGCGCGACATCCTCGACGGCATCGCCAAGGGCTATGCCAACAAGCGCATCGCCGACGAGCTGGGCTTGTCCGTGCGTACGGTGGAATCGCACCGCCTGAACCTCAAGCGCAAACTCGGCATCGAGGGGCAGGCAGAACTGGTGAAGTTTGCGGTGGAGCTGGGAAAGGGCCGTTAGGCGCCCTTCGCGCTGTCCACGTAATCGCGCACCATCGCCTCGAACGAGGTGTCGCGGCCAAAGCCCAGCGCATCGGCGCGCGCGGTATCGAAGCGCGCCGGCCAGCTTTGCACGATGGCCTTGATGCGCGCGTCCGGTTCCCAACGGATACGCGAGACCGGCGCATCGCCCGCCACCTTGCGCAACGCTTCCACCATCTCGCCCACGCGCACCGTAATGCCCGGCAGATTCAGTGACCGGCGATTGCCCCACGCCGACGCAGGCAGCGTGTACGCGTGCAGCAGCGAGGCCACGACCTGGCGCGGGGAGGCGAGCCACAGCTCAGTCTCGGCTTCCACGGGGCAGATGGCTTGCTCGCCTGACAGCGGCTCGCGGATGATGCCGCTGGCAAAGCTCGAGGCCGCGCCGTTCGGTTTGCCCGGGCGCACCGACACCGTGGGGATGCGCACCGCGCGCCCGTCGATGTAGCCCTTGCGCGAATACTCGCCGACCAGGAATTCGCCCATCAGCTTCTGCACGCCGTACGAGGCCTGCGGCGTGGCCGCCGTGTCGTCGGTGACAACGGCGGGCAACTGGCCGCCAAACACTGCCACGGAGCTGGCGAACAGCACGCGCGGCGCACGGCCGGTCTTGGCGTGCTGTGCGCGCAGCGCATCGAGCAATGCGCGCGTGCCGTCCAGGTTCACGCGCATGCCGAGGTCGAAGTCGGCCTCGGCGGTGCCGCTCACCACGGCGGCCAGGTGGAACACGCCGCCCACATTTTCGTCGATCACCTGCGCGATGAGGGCGGGGTCGGAGGCATCGCCGGTCACGTAGCGCACGCGCGCATCGGCAATCTGACCGGCCACCTGGTCCAGCACGATGAAGGTCTCAACGGGCTGCACCGAGCCGTCCGCAGCCGGCAGGCCCGGTTGCTGAAGCAGTGCCGCCAGCACGCGCTGGCCCAGGAAACCGGCGCCGCCGGTGATGACGATATTCATGGTGTCTCCTTCTTGCCTGACGTAAGCCGCCGGGCGTTTTGATCGATGCCTAGGGTAAACAGGGATGAAGCGCTACGACTCAACTTGTATGATGACACGACGAATTTACGCTTGCCAAGACATCCCTGCCACCATGTTTGAACGACTCGACGCCGCGCCCTCCCTGTCCGACCGCGTGGCCCAGACCCTGATGGACAAGATCGACGCGGGCGAACTGCGCCGCGGCGAACGCATGCCGTCCGAAACCGTGCTCGGGCAGGAATTCGGTGTGAGCCGAACCGTGATCCGCGAGGCCATCTCGCGTCTGCGCCACGAAGGCGTGGTCGAAGCGCGCCAGGGCAGCGGTGTGTACGTCACACAGCAGGCCGGCCTCAAGCCGCTGCGGATCGACGCGGCGCAAGCCGGCTCGATCGATGCCGTGCTGCACATCATCGAACTGCGCCGCGCGCTGGAGGCTGAAGGCGCCGCCCTCGCGGCCCAGCGCCGCACCGACGCCGAGATGACCGAGATCGACGCCGCACTCGACAGCATCGACGCTGCGGTGGCGGCCGGCGGTGACGGCGTGACCGAAGACCTGCGTTTTCACCGCGCCATCGCGGCCGCCAGCGGCAATCCGTTCCTCGTGCAGGCACTCGGCTTTTTCAGCCAATACCTGGAGGAAGCGATCGGCGTGACGCGCAGCAACGAAGCGCGCCGGGAAGATTTCGCCCGCCAGGTCCGCGACGAGCACCGCGCGATGGTCGAAGCGATTCGCCACCGCGACGCACTCGCTGCACGCAATGCCGCGCAGACCCACATGTTCAATGCCGCACGTCGCTTGGCCGAGGGCCGCGATGCAGCGCAAGACTGATTTCAGGAGCCATTCATGACGCAATCGGCGGCTGACCGGAAGGTTGGCGTGATCGGACTCGGCGCCATGGGTCTGGGCATTGCCAAGACCCTGCGTAATCACGGCTACACGGTGTATGCCTGCGATGCGCGCCCGGGCGCCGCTGCAGATTTCGCCAAGGAAGGCGGCGTGGCCTGTGCAACGCCTGCCGAGGTGGCAGCGGGTGTGGACGTGGTGGTCTCGGTGGTGGTCAACGCTGCGCAGACGGAAGCCGTGTTGTTCGGCGAGGCAGGCGCAGCGGGCGCCATGCGACGGGGCAGCACGTTCGTCATGTGTTCAACGGTGGACCCGAACTGGTCGATAGCGCTGGAGGCGCGTCTCGCGCAGCAGGGCATTCTGTACGTGGATGGCCCCATCTCCGGTGGCGCTGCCAAGGCCGCCGCCGGCCAGATGACCATGATGACCTCGGCTACGCCCGAGGCGTATGCGGCGGCGGGCGACGTGCTCGACGCCATGGCCGGTAAGGTCTATCGCCTGGGCGACAAGGCGGGCGCGGGCAGCAAGGTCAAGATCATCAACCAGCTGCTGGCCGGCGTGCACATCGCCGCGGCCGCCGAAGCCATGGCCCTGGGCCTGCGCGAAGGCGTGGCAGCGGATGCGCTGTACGAAGTCATCACCCATAGCGCCGGCAACAGCTGGATGTTCGAAAACCGCATGGCCCACGTGCTGGCCGGCGACTACACGCCGCTGTCCGCCGTCGACATCTTCGTCAAGGATCTGGGGCTCGTGCTCGATACCGCGCGCGCGAGCAAATTCCCGCTGCCACTGGCGGCCACCGCGCACCAGATGTTCATGCAGGCGTCCACCGCCGGCTACGCCCGTGAAGACGACTCCGCCGTGATCAAGATCTTCCCGGGGATCTCGTTGCCGGAGGGCCAACCGAAATGAGCGCAGCGCCCACGTCCCGCCCGGTCCTCGGTTGCATCGCCGATGACTTCACCGGTGCGACCGACCTTGCCAACATGCTCGTGCGCGCCGACATGCGCACGGTGCAGACCATCGGTGTGCCGCAGGCCGGCGCCGGGGCCATCGCGGCGGATGCCGACGCCATCGTCGTTGCGCTCAAGTCGCGCACGATTGCCGCGGCCGATGCCGTCGCGCAGTCGTTGGCTGCACTGCACTGGCTGCGCGCGCAAGGCTGTTCGCGCTTCTTCTTCAAGTACTGCTCGACCTTCGATTCCACCGACGCCGGCAACATCGGGCCTGTGGCCGAGGCGTTGATGGCCGAACTGGGTACGGATTTCACATTGGCCTGCCCCGCCTTTCCCGAGAACGGCCGCACGATCTTCCGTGGCCATCTGTTCGTGGGCGACGTGCTGCTCAACGCGTCGGGCATGGAACACCATCCGTTGACGCCGATGCGCGATCCGAACCTCGTGCCGGTGCTGGCTCGCCAGAGTGCGGGCAAAGTCGGCCTGCTGCGTTACGACACCATCATGCGCGGCGCACAGGCCGCTCGCGATCAGGCCCAGCAACTGCGCGCCGACGGCGTGAAGCTGGCAATTGCAGATGCCATTTCGAACGACGACCTCATCGTGCTGGGCGAGGCGTTTGCCGATCTGCCGTTGCTGACGGGCGGCTCGGGCCTGGCGCTGGGCTTGCCGGCGCAATATCGCCGCGCGGGGCTGATCACCGCGCATGGCAATACGGCGCAGCTGCCGACCGTGGCCGATTCGGCGATCGTGCTGTCGGGCAGCTGTTCACGTGCGACGAACGCGCAGGTGGCGCACTGGCGAGCATCGCGTCCGGCGTTCCAGGTGGATCCGCTGGCGCTGGCCGAAGGCAAGCCGGTGGTGGTCGAGGCGCTCGATTTCGTGCACCGCCATGCAGGTCAGACGGTGCTGGTATACGCCACCAGTGCGCCGGAGCAAGTGGCACGCGTGCAGCAGACGCTAGGCGTGGAACGCGCCGGCAAGTTGGTGGAAGACGCACTGGGCCGCATCGCCCGCACGCTGCATGCCGATGGCGTGCGCCGCTTCGTGGTGGCCGGCGGCGAGACATCGGGCGCGGTGGTGCAGGCGCTCGATGTGCGTGCGCTGCGCATCGGCCCGCAGATCGACCCAGGCGTGCCCTGGACGGCCACCATCGGCAACGATCCGACTGCGCTGGCATTGAAGTCCGGCAACTTCGGGACGGTGGATTTCTTCGAGAAGGCGCTTGCGCAACTGGCGCAGGCCACAGCGGAGGCAGCGGTATGAGTGCGTCTACCGAAACGGCGCTACGTGAGGAGATCACCCGCGTCGGACAGAGTCTGTATGCCCGCGGTTACACCGTCGGCACGGCAGGCAACATCAGCGCGCGGCTGCCTGACGGCTGGCTCATCACGCCCACCGATGCCTGCCTCGGCACGCTGGACCCGGCACGTATCGCCAAGGTGCTCGCGACGGGCGAGTGGGTCGGAGGCGACAAGCCGTCGAAGACCCTCGCCCTGCATCGCGGCATCTACGACCGCAATGCGGAGGCGCATGCCGTGGTGCACACGCATTCGACGCATCTCGTGGCACTCACGCTGGCCGGCGTCTGGCATGAAGCCGACGTGCTGCCGCCCATCACGCCGTACTACGTGATGAAGGTCGGCCACGTGCCGCTTGTCCGCTATCAGCGGCCGGGGCATCCGGATGTCGCCGCGCAGATTGCCGAGTTGGCGTGCGATGTGCGCGCCGTGCTGCTCGACCGGCTGGGGCCTGTGGTGTGGCACGGCTCCGTGTCCAACGCGGCGTACGCACTGGAAGAACTGGAAGAAACCGCACGGCTTTGGTTGATGACCGAACCCAAGCCGGCGCCGCTGTCCGCTGCGCAGATCGACGAACTGCGCCAGACGTTCGGGGCCCATTGGTAGCGCCCGCTGCACGGCCCACATAAAACCTAGACCGGAGACCACATGAACACCTCGACCGCCACCACGGCGGCGTTGCCTTCGCACGCCGTTTCAAAAGAGGACAGTGTCTACGCGCGCGTGTCGCGCCGCATCGTCCCGCTCATCATGCTCTGCTACGTGGTCGCGTACCTCGACCGCGTGAACGTCGGGTTTGCGAAGCTGCAGATGTCGCAGGCGCTGAATTTTTCCGAGACGGTGTACGGGCTCGGTGCCGGCATCTTCTTCATCGGCTATTTCCTCTTCGAGGTGCCGAGCAATCTGCTGATGAACAAGATCGGCGCGCGCATCTGGATCGCGCGGATCATGATCACCTGGGGTTTGATCTCGGGCGCGTTCGCATTCGTGCAGACGCCCACGCAGTTTTATGTGATGCGCTTTCTCCTGGGCCTGGCAGAAGCCGGCTTCTACCCCGGCATCATCCTGTACCTGACGTACTGGTATCCGTCGCACCGCCGCGCGCGCATCGTGGCGATGTTCATGGCGGCCATTCCCATCTCGGGCATCTTTGGCAACCCGCTGTCGGGTTGGATCATGAGTGCGTTCCACGGGACAGGCGCCGGCGGCGGCTGGCAGGGCTGGCAGTGGATGTTCGTGATCGAAGCCATCCCCGCCGTGCTGGTTGGTCTGCTGGTGCTCTGGAAGTTCGATGACAGCATCCGCAAGGCCAAGTGGCTGTCGGAAGACGAGAAGCAAGTCCTCGAAGCCAACATTGCCGCAGACAACAAAGGCAAGACGGAGCATCCCGGCATCGGCAAGGTCTTCTCCGACCCGCGCGTGTGGATGATGAGCCTGATCTACTTCGCCTTTGTCATGGGCCAATACGGCTTGACGTTCTGGATGCCGACGCTGGTGAAGAACGCCGGCGTGAAAGACACCCTGATGGTGGGCGTGCTGTCCGCCATTCCGTATGTCTGTGCGGCGATCACCATGGTGCTGATCGGCCGCAGCGCCGATGCACGCCGCGAGCGCCGCTGGCACCTGGTTGTGCCGGCGCTGATGGGCGCAGTCGGTTTTGCCGTGGTGGCAATGGCGGGTCACAACGTGGCCCTGTCGATCGTGTTCCTGTCTTTGGCCGCCGCGGGCGTGCTGACGTGCGCGCCGCTGTTCTGGTCCCTGCCGACGGCGTTCCTGCAAGGCACCGCTGCTGCGGCCGGCATTGCCGCCATCAACTCTGTCGGCAACTTGGCCGGCTTCGTGAGCCCCTATATGATCGGTGCGCTCAAGGACATGACGGGCAGCACATCCGCCGGCATGTACGCGCTGGCGGGCGTGCTGGTGCTCGGCTGCATTGCCGTGTTGCGCACGCCGCCGAAGCTGGTCAATAAATAAGCAATCGTATTCAGAGGTCTGTCATGCCGCGCTTTGCCGCCAACCTGTCCATGATGTACCAGGAGCACGCGTTCCTCGACCGCTTTGCCGCTGCGGCAAAGGATGGCTTCGAGGGCGTGGAGTTCCTTTTTCCCTACGACTTCGACAAGGCCGATATCCGCGCCCGTCTTGACGATACAGGTCTCACGCAGGCGCTGTTCAATGCGCCGCCGGGCGATTGGGCGGGCGGCGAGCGCGGCATCGCCTCGCTGCCCGGTCGCGAAGAGGAGTTCAAGCGCGGCATTGCGACAGCGCTCGAGTATGCGCAGGTGCTCGGCAACACGCGTCTGCACGTGATGGCTGGCCTGCTGCCCGCGGGTGCAGACCGCGCACGCCATCACGCCACCTACGTGAGCAACGTCGCCTACGCTGCGCACGAGGCCGCCGGCGCGGGCGTCACCATCGTGCTGGAACCCATCAACACGCGCGACATGCCGGGCTTCTTCCTCACGCACCAGGCGCAGGCGCATGCGGTGTGCAAGGAAGTCGGCGCGACGAACGTCAAGGTGCAGTTCGACCTGTACCACGCGCAGATCATGGAGGGCGATCTGTCGGTCAAACTCAAGCAGTACGTCGAGGGCGTGGGCCACGTGCAGATTGCCGGCGTGCCCGATCGCCACGAACCAGACGAAGGCGAACTGAACTATCCGCACCTCTTTGCATTGCTCGATGCGCTCGGCTACAACGGCTGGGTCGGCTGCGAATATCGGCCGCGTGCCGGCACCAGCGAAGGGCTCGGCTGGCTCAAGCGCTGGTGCGAAGGCCAACGCTGATCGGCTCGCCTTCAAACAAAGACCGCCGGAGCTGCATGCGCAGTCCGGCCGTTGTCTTTTGGGGCGACGTCGCTCAGGACTTGCAGGCGCCGATGTAGCGGCCCTGGTAGTGGAAGCCGCTCTTCATTGGCCCGAACTGCGGATGCTGGTACTGACCACTGCCGCTAATGTTGTACGACGTCGGCGTGAGCGGCCCGCTGGCTTCCAGCACGCCCTTGCCGCCCTGCGGGTCTTCGCATGACAGCGTGACCTTGAGCATGCCCAGCGTGTAGTTCCAGCGCGTGAGCTTACAGCCTTGCTGATCACGGCGGATGGAACGCTCGAACATGGCGCGCACGTCGCTGGCGTCGTTGGCGCTCAGGCAACCGCGTTCAGGGCGGCTCGGCACTTGGCGGCCTTGCTCGTCAAAGTGCGGCAACGGCTTGCCGTTCAGCGTCGCGCTCGTCGTGCTTTCCCACAAACCTGGCGTGACTTCCTGGGCGTGCGCGCCCAATGTCAGTCCAGCCAGCAGTACACCGCTGTGCCACAGCTTCATATTGAATTCCTTGATGGGGCGAGATCACGCACGGCCCCATCGCGGCCCGGCACGAGCGGCGATGGGGTCGGCGGTCAGGGATGTGCGATACGCGGCGTATGGATCTGGGCTCAGACGCCCAGGCGCACCGGTTCCTTGGCCAGCGAACGCGACGTCGGCATGTGGCCGTACGACGGAAGTTCGGCCTTGCGGGTTGCGGCTTCCAGTTGCATGCCGATCGCTTCGGCAGCATGCGCGGCCGTCGTGCCTCCAGTGCCGGCCACGAGCCGATAGCCGCCGCCGCGCACGGTCTGGATCAGGCCGTCGCAAGGCGTACCGGCCAGCGCCACGCGCAGCTTGCGCACGTGCACATCGACCGTGCGCTCACCCACGAAGACATGGTTGCCCCAGACGCGGTCCAGCAGCTGCGTGCGCGAATGCACGCGTTGCGGATGCGCGACGAGAAAGTGCAGCAGGCGGAATTCCAGCGGGCTGAGCGCAATGGCGCGGGGGCCGGTTTCGGTTTGCGCAGTCACACCCAGCGTGAGCGGATCAAGGCGCAGGCCGTTGACCTGCAGGATGTCGTCGCCATGCTGGTGCGGCGCGCGGCGGCGCAGCACAGCGCGAATGCGGGCGTGCAGCTCGCCGGTGTCGCACGGCTTGACGACGTAGTCGTCGGCACCGGCGTCAAGCGCGGCAATCTTGGCGCGCGCATCGCCATGACGGGACAGCACAATGACCGGCAGGCCGCGCGTCTGCATGTTGGCGCGCAAGGCCAGCAGCATGTCGATCGACTCGCGCTCGGGCCACGTCCACTCCATCAGGAGCAGCTCCGGCATGGCGGCCAGTATCGCAGCCTGCGCCTGGCCCGGATGGCTGACCCGTTGAACATCGTGTCCACCATCACGCAGGGAAAACGACAGACGCTCCCCCTCTGCCTGGTCGTGTTCGACCAGCAAGATCTGAATACCCACTTTGTAATACCTCCCGTCTAACCAGCCGACACACTCCGGCGAGCAGCCTCGCGGCTGCGCTCTGCTGTCTGCGGTGCGCGTTGTTATGAGTGCCATGCGGGCAATTGCGCCTGTGCTCGCATGTCTTTTCTTGCGGGCGCTGTTGCCTGGCCGTCGGCCTTGCGCGGATCGTCATGCTGCTGTTCCCGTCGACGATCGCCAGCGGAGCCTCCTGGGTGGTGTCCAGGGTGGTCCTGAGAAAGGTCTGCAAGCCCCTCGGTGCCAGTCGCAGCGTGCCGGACCATGCAATCGTTTGCACAGTGTGCGGTATCGCTTACGCGCAATCCGAGCCGGCGCCCCCCCGAGCGCCGGTGAAGCGGGGATCCCCCACCTCCTTTGGCATAAGGCTTGTTCGCCCTTTCCCGTTTCCTCTAGTCATGAACCCCCCTCTGGCTCAGAGAGAAAGGATTCCGTTTTGCCGGATTATAAGAATCCCGTAGGAATTCGTCACGCAGGAATTTTGAAATTTCGAAATTCATTCAATTCCCCCGCGAACCGGGATGTGGAACGGTTGACGTGAATTCTTCATAAAGCTAAGCCCGGCAACGTTCTTGGCCGATAGCATGCGTGCAATGATTCAAGTCTGGCATAAATGCATAACGATTATGCTCGCGCCGGCATAATGATCGATTTCATGTGTGCGCCGGTATTTTTTTCAAAACAATCGGATTCGCTAAAAATCAATTGGTCTGTTTTGTGGCAGGGGTAATTCGCGCGATTTAAAACTTTAGGATTACTGCTCGTTGTTTGGGCAACCTGTTGTGGGCGGACGCAAAAAAGCCCGCGCGAGGCGGGCTTTCTTATCCTGATGCCGAGGAGGCAGCGGGCGTCAGCCGCTCAGGCGTTCTTCCAGGCGGGTCTTGGCATCGGGCAGCGCTTGCGGAAGGCCGTGCGCCAGTTTCGTGAACAGCTCGTCGTGCAGCGCCAGCTCTTCCTTCCAGGCCGCTGCATCCAGCGAGATCACCTTGGCGAACTGCTCGGCCGTGAAGTCCAGCCCATCCCAGCTCAGTTCTTCGTAGCGCGGCGACACGCCGAATACGTGCTCATCGCCCTGCGCCCGGCCTTCGATGCGATCGACCATCCACTTGAGCACGCGCATGTTCTCGCCAAAGCCCGGCCACACGAACTTGCCGTTTTCGTCCTTGCGGAACCAGTTCACGCAGAAGATCTTCGGCAGCGTGGCGCCGCTCTCGGCAAGCTTCTCGCCGAGATTGAGCCAGTGCGCGAAATAGTCGGCCATGTTATAGCCGCAGAACGGCAGCATGGCGAACGGGTCGCGACGCACCACGCCTTGCTGGCCGGCGGCGGCGGCGGTGGTTTCCGAGCCCATTGTCGCGGCCATGTACACGCCTTCCGTCCAGTCGCGCGCTTCGGTCACGAGCGGCACGGTGGTCGAGCGGCGGCCACCGAAGATGAACGCATCAATGGGTACGCCGGCCGGGTTGTCCCACTGCGGATCGATCGACGGGCATTGCGCGGCCGGTGCGGTGAAGCGGGCGTTCGGATGCGCTGCCTTGCGCCCGGTTTCCTTGGCGGTCTCGGGCGTCCAGTCCTGGCCTTGCCAATCGATGAGATGTGCCGGCGGCGTGTCGGTCATGCCTTCCCACCAAACGTCGCCGTCGTCCGTGAGCGCCACGTTGGTGAAGATGACGTTCTCTTTGAGCGTGGCCATCGCGTTGAAGTTGGTCTTCTCGCTCGTGCCCGGGGCCACGCCAAAGTAGCCGGCTTCCGGGTTGATGGCGTACAGGCGCGTTTTGCCGTTGGCGTCTTGGCGGGGCTTGATCCAGGCGATGTCGTCGCCGATGGTCGTCACCCTCCAGCCGTTCAGGCCTGCAGGCGGAATCAGCATCGCAAAGTTGGTCTTGCCGCAGGCAGACGGGAAGGCGGCCGCCACGTGATAGGTCTTACCTTCCGGCGACGTCACGCCCAAGATCAGCATGTGCTCGGCCAGCCAGCCCTGGTCGCGGCCCATGGTGGAGGCGATCCGCAGCGCAAAGCATTTCTTGCCCAGCAGCGCATTGCCGCCGTAGCCCGAGCCGAACGACCAGATTTCCCGCGTTTCCGGGAAATGCACGATGTACTTGGTCGGGTTGCACGGCCACGGCACGTCCTTTTCGCCGGCGGCGAGCGGCTTGCCGACGGTGTGCACGCACGGCACGAAATCGCCGTCGGTGCCCAGCACGTCGTACACCGCGCGGCCCATGCGGGTCATGATGCGCATATTGACGGCCACGTACGGGCTGTCCGACAGCTCCACGCCGATGTGTGCGATCGGCGAGCCCAGCGGGCCCATCGAGAACGGCACCACGTACAGCGTGCGACCGCGCATGCTGCCGTCAAACAGGCCGTTCAGCGTCTGGCGCATCTCGGCCGGGGCCGTCCAGTTGTTGGTGGGGCCGGCGTCTTCCTTCTTCTGCGAGCAAATGAAGGTGCGGTCTTCAACGCGCGCCACGTCCGACGGGTCCGACAGCGCCAGGTACGAGTTCTTGCGCTTGGCCGGATTGAGCTGCTTCATCGTGCCGGCGGCCACCATTTCGGCGCACAGGCGGTCGTATTCCTCTTGCGAACCATCGCACCAGACGATGCGCTCCGGCTTGGTGAGCGCCGCCACCTCGCCCACCCACGCGATCAGGCGCGGGTGTTTCACGTAATCGGGCACGTTCAATGCGGGCACGCCCTGCATCACGGGTTGATTCATGACCAAAACTCCAATGGAAGTGAGAAAGAAATCGGTGTCGGATCAGCACGGCGGCCGCGCCCAGCGGCGGGGTGGAAAGCGATCGACGGCGCATCGGAAGCGAGCCGGATCAGCGGTTTCCAGAGGGAGAGATGAGGCAGGCGGAGGGACGGGAGCCGTGCTGATTTCACATTCAGTTACAAAGCGGTGCACTGACGGAAGGTGGGTTTTTCCGGGCAGCGAGGGCCGCGTGCGCTAAAGTGGCGGGACCAAGGTCAACAGACCCTAGAACAAGGACTCGTCACCAGCGGGGCTGCGCAAATTGCGTGCCCGCGGCGGGCAATTCCAAACGTCGACACGGATTGTCGTGCGACGAGGGATGGGAAGAATACCACCGCGAGGGATCGCTGTTTTTTGCTGCGCACCATTGTTCGAAGTGAGATGTCGATGAAGATTGCCGTACTGGACGACTACCAAGACGCTGTTCGCAAGCTGGATTGCTTCAGCCTGCTGCAAGACCACGAAGTCAAAGTGTTCAACAACACCGTCAAGGGTGTGGGGCAATTGGCCGCACGCGTGGCGGATGTTGAAGCCATCGTGCTCATCCGCGAGCGTACGCGCGTGACGCGTCAGTTGCTTGATCGCCTGCCCAAACTCAAGATCATCAGCCAGACGGGCCGCGTATCGCGCGATTCGGGCAGCCATATCGATCTGGACGCCTGTACCGACAAGGGTGTGGTCGTGCTGGAAGGCAAGGGTTCGCCCGTGGCGCCTGCCGAGTTGACGTGGGCGCTGGTGATGGCCGCGCAGCGTCGTATTCCGCAATACGTGGCGAGCCTCAAGCACGGCGCGTGGCAGCAGTCGGGGCTGAAATCCACCACGATGCCGCCCAACTTTGGCATTGGCCGGGTCCTGAGGGGCCAGACGCTGGGTATCTTCGGCTACGGCAAGATCGGCCAGCTCGTGGCCGGTTACGGCCGTGCTTTCGGCATGAATGTGCTGGTGTGGGGTCGCGAGGGCTCGCAGGAACGGGCGCGCGCCGACGGCTTTGCCGTGGCGGAATCGAAAGACGCCCTGTTCGAGCAGTCCGATGTGCTGTCCGTCCACCTGCGCCTGAACGACGAAACGCGCGGCATCGTGACGGTGGCCGACCTCACCCGCATGAAGCCGACCGCCCTCTTCGTCAATACGAGCCGGGCCGAGCTGGTGGAAGAAAACGGCCTGGTGACCTCGCTCAACCGCGGGCGACCCGGCATGGCCGCCATCGACGTGTTCGAAACGGAGCCCATTCTGCAGGGCCACACCCTGCTGCGCATGGAGAACTGCATCTGCACGCCGCACATCGGCTACGTCGAACGCGAAGGTTACGAGCTGTACTTCAGCGTCGCGTTCCAGAACATCCTCGATGTCCTGCAGGGCAACGTCGACAGCGTGGTCAACCCGACGGCGCTGGCGCCGGCGCTGATCCGCGCATAAGGCCAGTCGTTTGCCCGTCGCTTCCGTCAATCAAGCGGCGGCGCGTAGCAGCGGCTGATTTGCGCCCGCGCCGTCGAAGCGGAAGCTGTCCATGGCCAGCGATCCGTACGTCACCGTGTCGACCACGTGCTGGGCCTGCACGCCGCCCGGCGTGGCTTGGCCTGGCTGTCCCATTGCCGCGCCCAGCGCCACGTACAGCGGCATCAGGTGTTCGTCGGTCGGGTGGGCGTGGGCGGCGTGCGGGGCTTGCGCGCGGTAATCGCAGAAGCGGGTGAAATCGCCGCTTCGGATGCCGTCGGTCATCGTTTCGATCATCCATTCGCGGAAGGCCGTCACCCACGGCTCGACCGGCACGCCATGCTGCGCCATGCCCGGGCCGCGCATCAGCGCGCGCAGGTTGTGCGTGAAGCTGCCCGAGCCAACGATCAAAACGCCCTCGTCGCGCAGCGGCGCGAGCGTACGCCCCATCGCCATCTGGCAGGCGGGCGACAGGCCGGGCATCAACGACACCTGCACCACGGGGATCTTCGCCTCCGGAAACATCAGCATCAGCGGCACCCATGCGCCGTGATCCAGCGGCTGGCGGGGGTCCAGCACGGTGGAGGCCTGTTCTTCCAGCCCGGGGACGATGTTGCCGTCGATCAGCGTGCGGATGCGTTCAGCCAGGTCGGGCGCGCCCGGCGGCGCGTATTCCAGGGCGTAGAGCTGCGGCGGGAAGCCGCCGAAGTCGTGCCAGGCTTCCTGCTGGGCGCGAGCGGTGACGGCGGGCCGGCGCGTCATCCAATGCGGTGAAACCACGACGATGGCGCGGGGCTTGAGCGCAGCCATCTCTTGCCCGAGCGCCGCCAGCATCTTGCCGACGGGGCCCGGATCGGCCGCCAGCATGGGCGACCCATGGGACAGATAGAGCACGGGGAGCATGTCAAATTTCCTGAAGAATGTGTCTTCCATTCTGCGCCGACGCCGCGCCAGTAACGTGCATGGATTTGCAGGGCGGGATCAGGAAAATTGAACGAGTGCGCTTACATGCTCAGTAATTCCTCCGCCACCGTCGGGTGGAGGCCGACAGTCGACTGCAGATGCTTGAGTCGTACGCCCATGCGCACGGCCACCGCGAGCGCCTGGATGATCTCCGGCGCGGCGTTGTCGACGATGTGCGCGCCGAGCACGCGGCCGCTGCGCGCATTGCACACCAGCTTGATCAGCGATTCCATGCCCGAGCCCGCAAAGCGCTGCTCCAGCGAGACAAAGCGGCGGACGACCACGTCGATGCGGTCGGCCAGGGCGCGTTTGTCGGTGTCTGGGCCTCGTTTGCCAAGTTCGGGCCAGCGCGTGCGCGCGTCGGCCTCGGTCAGGCCCACGCTGGCGATGGCCGGATCGCAGAACACGGCCATCGGCACGGTGTTCATGTCAGGCAGCTTGATCCCTTTGCCGAACAGGCGTTCGGCCACGTAGCGGCCCTGCGCGACGGCCACGGGCGTCAATTGCAACGGGCTGCCGCCGCAGACGTCGCCGACTGCATGGACGCCGCGGGCGCGTGTACGGAAGTGGCGGTCGACGGCAATGCGCCCGTGCGCATCGAGCGTGACGCCTGCGGCCTCCAGGCCAAGGCCTGCGATGTTCGACGTGCGTCCGATGGCGCTCAGCATGCGCTGGGCGCGCAGCACGCGGGGAACGTCGCTGCCCTCGGCGCTCGCGTAGACGGCCACGCCGCCGCCGTTCACGGCATCGCGTTCGACGCGGACGACGTCGGCGTTCAGGATCAGGTCGACGCCGCAGCCGGCGAGCGACTGCGCAGCGGCCTCAGCCACCGTGGCGTCAAATTCAGGCAGCACGCGCGCATCGCGCGTCAGCACGGTGACCCGCACGCCGAAGCGCGCCAGCGTGGACGCCATTTCCACCGCGATGACACCGCCGCCCGCGATGATGAGCGAGGCGGGCAGCGTGTCCCAGCCGAACACGTCGTCGGAAGTGCAGGCCAATTCGGCGCCGGGTACGGGAAGCGGCGTGGGTCGCGCACCGGCGGCCAGCACGATCTGGCGCGCACGCAGCGTGGTCTTGCCGGACTCGGCTTGCACCCGGACGATGCCGCGGCCGCGCAGCGAAGCCATGCCGCTCAGCCATTGCACGCCGGCATCGGCCAACTGGACGACATGCGCTTCGTGCAGCCGCGCGACCTCGGCGCGCGTGCGGGCGATGGCATCGGCCCAGGCTTCCGAGGCGTCCGAGGTGTGCGCTGCGAGCAAGCATCGAGCCATCGTCTGCGACCAGGCGGCGCCGTAGCGGAGCAGTTTCTTGGGTACGCACCCGCGGTTGACGCAGGTGCCGCCCACTTGCGCGCGGTCGATCAGCAGCGTGCGCGCGCCCAGTTGCGCAGACCGGCGCGCAGCCGCGAGCCCGGCCGAACCGGCGCCGATCACGATCAGGTCAAACGCATGTGCAGGGTTTGCGGCCATGAAGTGTCCGTCGGAGAAGGATCGGCCGGA
>NZ_JASATD010000046.1:0-26768 GCF_038440115.1 Ralstonia sp. OTU4908
TGGTCCGGTTTGGGTGGGAATTACCATTTCTTTTTGTGCGCGAGCGGGTCCTGCGCCTGCTCGCAATCCACCTGGATCACGTCACGTCCGGCCGGCGCGAGCGACAGCTTGGCAGCCGTAAGCTTGCCTCCCCACACGCAGCCGGTATCCAAGCCCATCACATCGTCGCGCATCACCAGCCCGCGTGTGGACCAATGCCCGAACACGATCGGCGTGCCGCGCGTGCGGCGGCCCGGCACGTCGAACCACGGCATGTGGCCGTCCGGAGCGCCATCGGCATCCGTCGTGTCGAACTCCATCGTGCCGTCTGGCTTGCAGAAGCGTAGGCGCGTCAGGGCGTTGATGGTCAGACGCAGGCGGTCCATGCCGACGAGATCATTGCTCCACTTGTCTGGATGGTTGCCAAACGCATCGGCCAGGAAGGCTTTCCAATGCGGGCTGCGCAGTTCGCGCTCCACCGCACCGGCCAGCTCCAGTACGTCGCCAGTCGTCCACTGCGGCAGAACGCCGGCGTGCACCATCAGGAAACCGTTTTCGAAGATGGCCAGCGGCTGGTGACGCAGCCATGTGATGAGCTGGTCGCTATCGGGCGCGGAGAGGATGTCGCCGAGCGTGTCGCGCTTGCCGGGTTTGCGCACTCCCGCAGCTACGGCCAATAGGTGGATGTCGTGGTTGCCCAGGACGGTGCGTGCACGGCCGGTCTCGCAAAGTGCGATGACTTGGCGCAGCGTGGCCAGCGACTCGGGGCCGCGGTTGATGAGGTCGCCGACGAAGCGCAGCGGGGCGTTGGGGGGGAGGGCGGCCAGCAGGGTCTGGAGTGGGGAGCAGCAGCCTTGGAGGTCGCCGATGGCGTGAGGGGGAGACATGGCCCGGAAGATATCGTCAGTATGAGGATGATGGCCGAGGGCGATCATCTGATCAGATAGAATACCGCTACTTCACAGGGGGGATTCCCCACACTCATATTTCCTACGGATTTTGAGCGCCTGAGGCCAGAGAGCGCCTAGGACTCGGTCCTCGGGCGGGAGCATTCGTTGTCGTACATTGTCGTCACCGGGGGCGCAGGTTTTATCGGGGCGAATTTCGTTTTGGACTGGTTGCGCGATGATCATGCCGATGCCGTTATCAACGTCGACAAGCTCACCTATGCGGGCAACCTGAAATCGCTGGCTTCGCTGCAAGGCGACCCGAGGCACATCTTTTCGCAGGCAGATATTTGTGACCGCGCGGCGCTCGATCGCATGTTTGTTGATTACAGGCCTCGTGCCGTGGTGCATTTTGCGGCTGAAAGCCATGTTGACCGCTCGGTCCGAGCACCCGCTGATTTTGTTCAGACCAACGTGGTGGGCACATTCACGTTGTTGGAAAGTGCCCGTAACTACTGGGGGACGCTTGATGCGACAGCCCGAGCGGCGTTCCGCTTTGTGCACGTTTCCACCGATGAGGTCTTCGGCTCGCTTGCGGAGGGCGAGTTACCGGTTTCGGAGGCTGCGCCACATGCTCCAAACAGTCCGTACTCTGCGACCAAGGCAGCTTCCGATCATCTGGCTCGGGCGTACTATCACACTTATGGATTGCCGATCGTAACCACCCACTGTTCCAACAATTACGGTCCGTATCAATTCCCTGAGAAGCTGATTCCGCTGATGATCGTCAACGCGCTGGCCGGTAAGCCGCTGCCGTTGTATGGCGATGGCCTTCATGTGCGCGACTGGCTCTACGTGGGTGACTGTTGTTCGGCCTTGCGATCAGTACTTGCGCGTGGTCGCGTGGGCGAGGCTTACAACGTTGGTGGTTGGAACGAAAGGACCAACCTCGATGTGGTGTACACCCTGTGTGATTCGCTTGATGTACTTGTACCGAAAACCAGCGGCTCGTACCGCGATCAAGTGACTTTTGTCGCCGACCGGCCCGGTCATGACCGTCGTTATGCAGTCGACGCGCACAAATTGCAGAGTGAACTCGGGTGGGTGTCTTCGCAGACATTCGAGAGCGGTCTGCGTAAGACTGTGCAATGGTACTTGGACAACCAAGCCTGGGTGCAGAGCGTCATGTCTGGCGAATATCGACACTGGATGACCAAGCAGTATGGTGCATAAGGTGTCTCCCCTTCCCGTCATCCTCCTCATCGGAAAAAACGGCCAGGTCGGCTTCGAGTTGCGGCGCAGCCTTGCGCCACTCGGGCGAGTTGTTGCGCTTGGTCGCGCAGACTGCGATCTCACCCAGCCAGATCAATTGCGCCAGGCAGTGCGAGCTTTTCAGCCCGACGTGGTGATCAATGCGGCCGCGTATACGGCCGTCGACAATGCCGAAACGGAACCCGACGCCGCGCTTGCCGTCAATGGCGTCGCTCCGGGTGTACTGGCTGAGATGGTTCGGACAAATGGTGGACTTTTGGTCCATTACTCCAGTGACTATGTGTTCGATGGAGCGAAAGATTGCCCCTATCTGGAAACGGACGTCCCGAATCCGCAATCCGTGTACGGTCGAACAAAGCTGGAGGGCGAGCGTGCGATCGCTGCCAGTGGGGCCAATGCGCTTGTGCTGCGGACAAGCTGGGTTGCGGGTGCCCACGGTGACAATTTTGTCAAAGCCATCTTGCGCCAGGCACGTGAGCGCAAGCATTTGCGGGTGATTGCGGATCAGCTTGGTGCGCCAACCTCAGCATCGCTGATTGCCGATGTCACCGCGCAGATCGTCGCGCGACACTGGGTCTATGGTGAGCGCGACGCGTTGATGCCAGGCGTCTACCACCTCGCCGCGGCTGGTCAAACGACTTGGCATGGCTACGCGAGTGAGGTACTGCGCTACGCTGCCGGACGTTGTGTGGACCTGAAGGCGGCTGTGGCTGGCATTGAAGCGATTCCAGCCGTCAAATGGCACTCGCGGGCCTCGAGGCCTGCCAATTCTTGTCTGGATACGAGCAAGCTCCGTGAGACCTTTGGCGTCCATTTGCCGAATTGGCAAGAGGGGATTCAGTGCTTACTCGAACAAATTTTTCCCTGACGTTATCGTAATGGGACCGACAGTTATTCCTACAGCTTTCCCTGAAGTATTGATCCTTGAGCCAAAGGTCTTTGAAGATCAAAGAGGCTTCTTCCATGAGAGCTTCAACGCCAAGGATTTTGAGGCGGCAACTGGCTCGTCGCACGCCTTTGTGCAGGACAACCATTCACGGTCGCTCAGAAACGTACTGCGGGGCTTGCACTATCAGGTGAGGCAACCGCAAGGCAAGCTCGTGCGTGTGACAGCTGGAGAGGTTTTCGACGTGGCGGTGGATATTCGCAAAAAATCCCCGAATTTTGGCCGTTGGGTCGGTGCTATCCTCTCCGCCGAGAACAAGCGGCAGCTATGGATTCCCGAGGGTTTTGCGCACGGCTTCGTCGTCACTTCCGAGCAGGCCGATTTGCTTTACAAGACCACGGACTACTGGCATCCGGAGTACGAACGCGCAATCGCGTGGAATGATCCGCAACTGGGCATCGCGTGGCCGATCCAGGGAGAAGTCATCGTGTCTGCAAAGGATGCAGCCGCGTCGCTACTGGAGAACGCCGAGGTCTTCCCGTGAACGACGGCGAAGCTGGCCACTCGCGTACACGCGCTCACTCGCGTTCGTGCCGCCCACTACGTGCAAACAACAAATTCAAGATGTACCTCCAGAAGATTTCCGAGATGTCGCGCCAGAAGAAGATTCTGCTCATGCTGGCGCTCGACTTTTTGTTGCTGCCACTGTCCCTTTGGTCGGCGGTAGGCCTGCGTACAGACCACTGGGCGGTGGGTTCTCAATACCCAATTGGCGTTTACTTCATCGCGTCGGCGGTTGCGATTCCAGTCTTCATCCGCATGGGGCTTTATCGATCCGTGGTGCGGTATATGGAAGATCGAGCGATCCTGACGATCATCGCCGCGGTGTCGATCTCGATCACCATCTTCGGTTCGCTCATCTATTTCCTCGGTCTGTCCAATGTGCCCCGAGGAGCGCTGCTAATTTACTGGTTGCTAGCAATTTTCTATATCGTTTGCAGTCGGTTCTTTGCGCGTGCAGCGTTTCGCATGTTGCCCGGATTCCATCGCCAACGACAGAAGGTCATCATCTACGGTGCCGGTGAAGCAGGCCGGCAACTTGCGGTGGCGCTGCGTGCCGGCCCCGACTATGACCCGATTGGTTTTGTGGATGACGACCCTGCCAAAGTGAAGCTCAACATTGGGGGGATATCAGTCCACCAAGCTGAACAGCTCCCGGCTTTGATCAAGGACCTTGGCGTCAGCCAGGTACTGCTGGCCATACCCTCCGCGTCGCGCGGGCGTCGTATTGAAATCGTGAACGCGCTCGAGCCGTTGGCGGTGGAGGTTCGGGTTGTGCCAGGTATGGCAGACCTGGTGTCCGGCGAGGTGCATCTTGCCGATGTGCGCGAGGTCGAGATCGACGAATTGTTGGGGCGCGAGGTGGTGGCCCCACGCCGTGACCTGCTACGTCAGAGCATCGCAGGCAAGTGCGTGATGGTGACTGGAGCGGGAGGGTCGATCGGATCGGAGTTGTGTCGCCAGATCATCAAGAACGAGCCCGTGCAAGTGGTGTTGTATGAGCAATCAGAGTTCTTTCTCTACAGCATCGAGTATGAACTGAAGCAAATCATTGCTGCCCAGGGTCTTGCGATCGAATTGGTGCCGGTGCTGGGTTCAGTGCTGAACGGCGACAGGTTGTTCAGCATCATGTCCAAGTACAACGTGCAGACCATTTATCACGCGGCTGCATACAAGCATGTGCCGATCGTTGAGTTCAATATGACCGAAGGCATATTGAATAACACTGTGGGCACGCGGGTAGCGGCGGAGGCGGCAATGCGTGCCAACGTTGAATCGTTCGTACTGATCTCAACGGATAAGGCGGTGCGGCCGACCAACGTCATGGGCGCAAGCAAACGAATGGCCGAGCTTTGCTTGCAAGCATTGGCCCAGGATTGCGCCAACACTCGTTTCAGCATCGTTCGCTTTGGTAACGTACTCGGCTCCAGTGGTTCCGTTGTGCCACTGTTCAGGAAGCAGATCGCCGCAGGCGGCCCCGTCACCGTGACGCATCAGGACATCACGCGCTACTTCATGACGATACCCGAGGCTGCGCAATTGGTGATTCAGGCTGGAGCAATGGGTGGGGAGGGTGAGGTCTTTGTCCTGGACATGGGGCAGCCGGTCAAGATTGTCGATCTGGCGCGCCGCATGATCCACTTGAGCGGGTTCCAGGTTCGTGATGGTGCCAACCCCGCTGGAGATATCGAAATCCAGTTCACCGGGCTGCGTCCTGGGGAAAAACTTTACGAAGAACTGTTGATCGGAGACGCCGTAAGTGGCACTGATCATCCGCTCATCATGAAGGCGGACGAGTCGTGCCTCAACCACGAAGTGCTCGACGAGTGCATGACGCGGCTGATACACGCCTGCAATGCCAATGACTACGAAACAATTCGGAATATTCTTCTGGAGTGCGTATCGGGGTTCCGCCCAGACCACGATATCAAAGACCACCTGTACTGAGCACCGCCCTCTGCATGGGTCATCGCGGACGAAAGAGCTAAGAAATTATGGCAAAATGTCCGACTTGGCAGGCGGTTGAGCGCGGGAAGTGCGCTCAACCGCGCGTCATACTTTTGCATTCGCATTCCTCTCCCCATCCTCCTGCCTGACCTGCTTTCTGCGGGGGCGGGCTGCAGCAATCCAATGAGTCATGAGCCTCGGCACCCGACTGATGATCGGAAGCCCATTGTATTGCGTGGCGTCAGAAGTGATGTGGCAACAAAACACTAATGGAATGCGCGGTTGCGGCATCGAAGTTGGGCGTGCTGCTCCCGTTGCTGGCTATGTACACGGATATTGGCTTGTAAATGAGAATTACTATCATTGGGACTGGCTACGTTGGGTTGGTGACAGGGACATGTCTCGCCGAGTTGGGCAACAACGTTTTTTGCTTGGATGTCGACTCACAGAAAATTGATCTGCTAAACAGCGGTGGTGTGCCGATCTACGAACCCGGTCTGCAGGCGTTGATCGACCGAAATCGCGCAGCGGGCCGGCTGAAATTTTCTACGGATGTGGCGGCCAGCGTAGCGCATGGCGACATCCAGTTCATCGCGGTCGGGACACCGCCCGACGAAGACGGCTCGGCCGATTTGCGATACGTGCTTGAGGCCGCGAGGAGCATTGGTCGGCACATGGAAGGCTTCAAAGTTATCGTCGACAAATCGACGGTCCCGGTCGGAACGGCAGACCGGGTGAAGGCCGTCGTTGCCGAGGAGCTTGCCAAGCGACAGGTGCAGCATGCTGATTACGCTGTGGTCTCCAACCCTGAGTTCCTCAAGGAAGGTGCGGCAGTCGAAGACTTTATGCGTCCTGACCGGATTGTGGTGGGCGTACCTGCTGGCGCGGTTGGCGATCGGGCCAAGGAGATGATGCGAACGCTGTACGCGCCGTTTAACCGAAACCATGAGCGCATGTACTTCATGGACGTACGTTCGGCGGAGTTCACCAAGTATGCAGCCAACGCCATGCTGGCGACGCGCATCAGTTTTATGAACGAACTGGCGAATCTGGCCGACTGTGTCGGAGCAGATATCGAACTGGTACGTCAAGGCATCGGATCCGACCCCCGCATTGGGTACAGCTTCTTGTATGCGGGTATTGGATATGGTGGCTCTTGCTTCCCAAAGGATGTGCAAGCCCTCGCCAAGACCGCTTCCCAGTATGGTCGATCGATGCACGTGCTCGACGCTGTTGAGAAAGTGAATCAGGCACAAAAGCGCGTGTTGGTCGACAAGATTTTGGCCCGCTTTGGCAGTGACCTCTCCGGCCAGCGATTTGCTGTCTGGGGTTTGGCCTTCAAGCCGGAAACGGACGATATGCGCGAAGCGCCGAGCCGCGTTGTCATTCAAGAACTGCTTGCTCGCGGTGCCTCGGTGCTTGCTCATGATCCGGTGGCCATGGAAGAAGCGCGTCGGGTGCTGAAACAAGATCTCGCGAGCCAACCGGAGTCGCTGCAGCGTCTACATTTTGTCGATCAACCTGAATCAGCCTTGGACGGCGTGGATGCCTTGGTTATCGTCACTGAATGGAAGGCGTTCCGTAGCCCAGATTTTGAGGTGATGCGCAGCGAAATGAAGCATCCTGTTATTTTCGACGGCCGCAACTTATTCGATCCCGCGTCGATGAAGACGCAAGGGTTTGAATACTTCGGTATTGGTCGCTCCTAAAGTCCACATAGAACATGCGTAACTACAATTCTCGCCAGCGTATCTTGGTGACCGGCGGCGCCGGGTTTTTGGGGTCCCACCTCTGTGATCGCTTGATCGAGCAAGGTCATGAAGTGCTGTGTGTGGATAACCTCTTCACCGGTGCAAAACAGAACATCGAGCACCTTCTGGGCCATCCACACTTCGAGTTCGTGCGTCATGACGTGACCTTCCCGCTCTACGTGGAAGTGGACCAGATTTACAACCTGGCCTGTCCGGCATCTCCCATCCACTACCAACACGATCCGGTCCAGACGACCAAGACATCTGTGCATGGTGCGATAAACATGCTGGGCTTGGCAAAGCGGCTTGGCGCGAAGATTTTCCAGGCTTCCACCAGCGAAGTGTACGGGGATCCGGTTGTGCATCCCCAGCCTGAAACCTATTGGGGTAACGTCAATCCGATCGGCATGCGTTCGTGCTATGACGAGGGCAAGCGCTGTGCTGAAACCTTGTTCTTCGACTATAACCGCCAGCACGGATTGGAGATCAAGGTTGCCCGGATCTTCAACACCTACGGTCCTCGGATGCACCAGAACGACGGGCGTGTGGTTTCAAACTTCATAATGCAGGCCTTGCGTGGCGAATCCATTACTGTGTTTGGTGATGGCAAGCAGACGCGTTCCTTCTGCTTTGTAGACGATCTCATCGGTGGGATCGTTGCACTGATGGACACCCCCAAGGAGTTCACCGGCCCAATGAATCTGGGCAATCCGCATGAGATGACCATGATTGAACTGGCAACGCATGTGATTGAACTCACGAATTCCAGTTCAAAGATCGTATTCAAGCCGCTGCCGTCCGACGACCCGGTTCAGCGCCGCCCGGACACGCGCTTGGCGGAAGCGACCATTGGCTGGAATCCATCGGTACAGTTCCGAGATGGCCTTGCCAAGACGGTTGAGTACTTTAAGCGCTTTGTATAAGCAGCCCCAGTTCAGATTTCAGAGAGATTCGCAATGTTCAACAATAAGTCCATTCTGATCACGGGCGGCACCGGCTCTTTTGGCAAGAAATACGCTCGTACGATTCTGAGTCGCTACAAGCCCAAACGCCTGGTCATTTATTCGCGTGATGAGCTTAAGCAGTTCGAGATGCAACAAGAGATCAACGCCGGGCCGATGCGCTATTTCATTGGCGATGTTCGCGATGGCGAGCGTCTGGCGCAAGCCATGCGCGGGATCGACTACGTCATTCATGCTGCTGCGCTCAAACAAGTGCCTGCTGCGGAATACAACCCACTCGAGTGCATTAAGACCAACATTCACGGTGCTGAGAACGTCATCAACGCGGCGATCGCCAACAATGTTCATAAGGTGATTGCGCTGTCTACTGACAAGGCAGCCAACCCTATCAATCTCTACGGCGCAACCAAGCTCGCGTCCGACAAGCTGTTCGTGGCGGCCAACAACATGGTGGGCGCGAACCAGACTTCGTTCGCCGTTGTGCGATATGGCAACGTGGTCGGTTCACGCGGTTCTGTCGTGCCTTTCTTCGAGCAACTGCTGGCCAAGGGTGAAGCGGAGTTGCCGATCACTCATGCCGATATGACTCGCTTCTGGATCAGCCTGCAGGATGGTGTCGATTTCGTGCTGAAGAACTTCGAGCGCATGCATGGTGGTGAGATCTTTGTGCCGAAGATTCCGTCGATCCGCATTACCGACCTTGCCGAAGCGATGGCGCCCGGTGTGGCAACGCGGGTGATCGGAATTCGTCCTGGTGAGAAGCTGCACGAAATCATGTGCCCGGCCGACGACTCACATCTGACGCTCGAGTTTTCTGACCACTACGTGCTGCGTCCGACCATTAAGTTCCATCATTCCGACATCGACTACACCCTCAATGCATTGGGCGAAACAGGGACAAGTGTCGCGCAAGGGTTTGAATACAATTCCGGTAACAACCCGCATTTCCTGACACCGCAGGAAATTCGCGATTTCAACGCCAAGGCGATGGCATGATCCCCTACGGCCGGCAGGACATTTCGGCGGACGATATCGAGGCGGTAGTTGCTGTCCTCAAGTCCGATTTCCTAACGCAGGGTCCGGCGGTTCCGGCATTCGAGGCCGCCGTTGCCTCCTATGTGGGTGCTGCGCATGCCGTCGCCGTTAACAGCGCGACATCGGCGCTCCACGTCGCCTGCATGGCGTTGGGTGTCGGGCCGGGCGATGCTGTTTGGACAACACCGAATACGTTCGTTGCATCGGCCAACTGCGCTCGCTATTGCGGCGCAGATGTCGATTTTGTTGATATCGATAGCCGCACTTACAACATGTGCGCCGTGTCGCTGGAGGCCAAACTCAAGGCTGCAGCCGCATGCGACGCTCTCCCCAAGGTTGTAATTCCGGTCGCCTTTGCCGGACAGTCCTGCGACATGCGAGCGGTCCGTGCGTTGGCTGAGACGTACGGTTTCGCCGTTATTGAGGACGCTTCGCACGCGATTGGTGGCCGTTACCTGGGCAAGCCAATTGGCTGTGGCGACTATGCTGACATCACCGTATTCAGCTTCCACCCTGTCAAAGTCATCACGACGGCCGAGGGTGGGTTGTGCGTGACCAATCGGGACGATCTGGCGCAGGCGATGCGCAAAGCGCGCTCGCACGGTATTACGCGTGAGCAGGCTGAAATGACGGAGCCGTCGGATGGCGCCTGGTACTACCAGCAGGTCACGCTTGGGTACAACTACCGCATGACCGACATGCAGGCGGCGCTGGGTGTCAGCCAGATGACTCGCCTCGATGCCTTTGTTGCACGCAGACACCAACTGGCTCGTCAGTATGATGAGCTGCTCGCGGGGATGGAGTTGGTTGTGCCATTCCAGCATCCGGATGGCTTGTCTGGCTTGCATCTGTATCCGATCGTTTTGAACGATGCCGCGCGGCGCAAGGCGGTATTCGATGCCCTGCGCGCAGCTGGTATCCATGTCAACGTGCACTACATTCCGGTACATACACAGCCGTACTATCGCGAACTTGGCTTCAAGCGAGGGGATTTCCCTAGGGCTGAGGCTTATTATGCAGGTGCTATCAGTCTGCCGATGTTCCCTGGCTTGACCGACCAGCAGCAAGAGTTCGTTGCCAACACGTTGCGCGAGATACTCACATGAAACTGGCCCTGGGAACGGTGCAGTTTGGCCTACCCTACGGCATCACGAATTCCACCGGGCAGGTTGCGCAGGATGAGGTCATACGCATCTTGCAGCGCGCCCGAGGGTTGGGTGTGGACGTGCTGGATACCGCCGCAGCCTATGGCCAGAGTGAAGCCGTGCTTGGGTGCTGCGGAGACGTTGCACACGCCTTCCGGCTTATCACCAAAACCTTGCCAAAGGGCGGGGCGGTGGCGGATGCCGACTGGGTGCAGCAAGTAGTGCAGAGGGTGTATACATCCCTGAGCAATTTGAGAGTCCAACGCCTCGATGGGCTGCTGGTGCATCATGCGGCAGATCTTCTCGGTGGATCCGGTCAAGCGTTGTATGGTGCTTTGCAAGAACTCAAGGCTGCGGGCTTGGTCGAGCGCGTGGGGGTGTCAGTCTACAGTGTCGAAGAGGCCATCGCCGCAACGCGGCGCTTCAGCATCGACGTGATGCAACTTCCGCTGAATGTCCTTGACCAGTCCTTTGTCCGCTCTGGCGAGCTGCAAAGGCTCAAGGAACGAGGGGTGGAGATTCATACGCGGTCGGCGTTCTTGCAAGGCGTATTGCTGTCTGCAGAGTTGCCCACTTTCTTGCAGGCCCTTTCTCCCGGCTTTGATCGTTTCCAGTCGATTTGCAGAGAAGCTGGGCTGAGCCGGCTCGAAGGCAGTCTTGCATTCCTTCGGCAGCAACACGTGATCGATCAGGTCGTGGTGGGTGTGCTGACCCAAGTACAGCTTGAGGAAATAGCCGGCGCTTGGGCGCGTAGCGCTGATCACGCTGCGCTGGATTTTTCTGCGTGCGATATGGCGCCGTCGGCCGCTGTGACGCCGTCAAACTGGCCCGCACTGAAAGGAGAGTCTTGATGACGGTGATCGCTTTACTTCAGGCGCGCACGAGTTCCACTCGACTACCGGGCAAAGTTCTGAAGCCACTGCTCGGCGAGCCGATGATCCTGCGCCAGATTGAGCGTCTGCGACGTGTGCGCAACATTGATCGGTTGATGGTGGTCACCAGTGATCGTCCGTCGGATGACCCGTTGGCAGTGTGCTGTGAAGGCGCCGGCGTGGAGGTTTTCCGCGGTAGTCTTGACGATGTGCTGGATCGTTTTTACTCCGCCGTGAGGGATGCGTGCCCCCAACATGTGGTGCGACTGACCGCAGACTGCCCGTTGACCGATCCCGAAGTGATCGATGCTGTGATCGATTTCTATCGCGATGGTGACTACGACTACGCGAGTAACGTCCTACAGCCCACCTATCCAGACGGTTTGGATGTGGAGGTGTTTCGCTTCAGCGTGCTGGAAAGCATCGCCCATGAGGTGACGTTACCCTCGCAGCGGGAGCACGTCACATCGTTCATTTATCAGCATCCCGAGCGTTTTCGCTTGGGAGGACTCACCTATGAGAAAGACCTTTCGGCACTTCGCTGGACCGTCGACGAGCCTGCTGATCTGACGTTTGTTGAGGCCGTCTACGACGCCCTGTATCACGACAACCCGACTTTCGCTATGGCCGATGTCCTGCAATTGCTGGCACAACGGCCAGAGTTGATGGAAATCAACGCAGGCCAGCTACGCAATGCAGGCTATCTGAAATCTCTTGTACAAGACGAGCAACAACCTCGAAAGGTATAAATATCATGTCGCAGCGATACCAACAGTCTGAAGCACTGCTTGAGCGCGCATTGCGGACCATTCCGCTGGGCTCGCAGACGTTCAGCAAGAGTCGCACGCAATATCCGTTTGGCGTGTCGCCGTACTTCATCGAGCGTGGCCGCGGCAGCCACGTCTGGGACGTCGATGGCAACGAGTATGTCGACATGATTAGCGGTTTGTGTGCGCTGACGCTTGGATACTGCGACCCAGATGTCGACGCGGCTGTGAAAGCGCAGCTTGAGGACGGCATCATCTTTTCATTGCCGCACAGGCTTGAAATGGAGGTGGCGGAGCAACTGGTGTCGATGGTGCCTTGCGCCGAGATGGTCCGATTCGGAAAGAATGGTTCCGATGCCACCGCCGGCGCAGTTCGTGTTGCGCGCGCGTTTACCGGCCGCGATCATGTTGCTGTGTGCGGCTATCACGGCTGGCAAGACTGGTACATCGGTACGACAGCACGCAATCGTGGTGTGCCGCAGGCGACACGCGATCTGTCGCACACCTGGGCATACAACAACATCGAAAGTCTCGATGCGATTTTCAAAGCACACCCCGGTCAGGTTGCTGCGGTAATCCTTGAGCCGATGAATGTCGTCGAACCTGCCCCGGGTTTCCTGCAGGCAGTCAAAGAGCTTACCCATAAGCACGGTGCATTGCTGGTGTTTGACGAGACGATCACCGGCTTCCGCTACGCCAACGGCGGCGCCCAACAATTATTCGGCGTCACTCCCGATCTTGCGACCTTTGGTAAAGGGCTTGCCAACGGCTATCCCGTCTCAGCGGTTGCCGGTCGAGCTGATGTGATGCAGTTGATGGAGGAAATCTTTTTCTCGTTCACCTTTGGTGGCGAGACGCTGTCGTTGGCGGCGGCGCTTGCGACGATGAGGAAGCTGGAGCGCGACCCGGTCACGGCCGCCCTGGCACGCCAAGGGCAGGTTGTGATTGACGGTCTGCGTCAGCGCATTGCGGCGCTGGGCGCAGATGATTTCCTTTCCGTTTCAGGGCATCCGGCTTGGAGTTTCCTGCTGATCAAGGACACACAACGTTATCCGATGTGGCATCTGAAAACGCTGTTCATGCAGGAGATGCTGGCACAGGGCATCCTTACCTTTGGTACCCACAACATGGGCTACTGTCATTCCGATGCCGATATTGCCAAGCTTTTTGCCGCGTACGATCACACGCTGCCAATGCTTGTGCAGTCGGTGCGCGACGGCGGGCTTGAGCAGATGTTGAAGTGCGCGCCGCTTGAGCCGCTGTTCAAGGTGCGCTAACGCTATGAAGGTTGCGATCCGAGCTGACGCATCGGTTCAGATCGGCTCAGGCCATGCGGTGCGTTGCCTAACGCTGGCTGACGAGCTGCGCGCGCGCGGCGCGGAAGTCTTGTTTATCAGCCGAGCGCATCAAGGTGGAGCCCGTGCTTTGCTGGAGCAACGCGGCTACACCTGCGTTGTGTTGCCTGCGCCAACAATCTCCGATGCGCTCTTGGGCGACCTCGCTCACAGCGCATGGCTGGGCGTGTCCATGGAGGAAGACCTTGCGCAGACTGCTGCAGCAGTGCAGGGATGGGCTGCCGACTGGCTGGTGGTCGACCACTACGCGATCGATTGGCGCTGGGAGCGGGCAATGCGGTCCTACGTGCCGCGTATCATGGCTATCGACGATTTAGCTGACCGCCGTCATGATTGCGATCTTCTCTTAGATCAAAACTTCTATTGCGACATGGAGACGCGGTACGAAGGACTGGTGCCGGCGCACTGCAGGTGCTTGCTGGGCCCCAGCTACGCTTTGCTGCGTGCCGAGTTTGCTGCGGTCAGTCGTCCTCACCGAGAGCAGGGAGCAGTAAAGCGCATCCTTTTGTTCATGGGAGGGGTGGACCGCGACAATGCAACTGCGACGGCGCTGCGTGGGCTCAATGAAGCGGCCAGTGCAGGCATTGCGATCGATGTTGTGCTTGGGGCCGCTGCGCCTCATCTCGAGCAGGTGCGCGCCTTGTGTGACGTGACTCCGAATGTGCATCTGCATGTACAGATCGACAACATGGCCGAATTGATGGCTAGCGCCGATTTGGCGATCGGGGCATGTGGTTCCGCCACGTGGGAGCGCTGTTTCCTGGGCCTGCCGACGATCACCATTGTGTTGGCTGACAATCAACGGAAGTCTGCACACGATTTGGCTCAGGCTGGCTATATCGTTAACCTGGGCGACGTCGAGACGGTCACTCCGCATGCGGTGGCGAGGGCGGTCCACGCAATGATCGAAGACCCCGCAGGGCGTGCGGCCATGTCTCACCGCGTGGAGGCTCTGGCGAGCCGCCGTGGTCCGATTGCAGCCGACCTCATCTGCGAATAGCGCTGTATGCATAGATTCGAGGATTGTGAGCTTCGTCCCGTTGAGCCGAGCGACAAGAGCAGCCTGTTAGCGTGGCGTAACAGCGAGCCCGTGCGTCGCAACATGTATACCGATCATTTGATAACGCCGGAGGAACACGATCGTTGGTTCGCGTCTGCGCAAGGACATCCGAACGCATCGTTCATGGTCTTCGCGCTACGCGGGACGCCTGTCGGATTCAGCGCATTTACTGGTATCAACCGTGAGCATCAACGTTGTACCTGGGGTTTCTACCTCGGAGTAGAAGGGTTGCCAAAGGGGACGGGCTCAGCACTCGGCTACCTGTCTCTGGCGTATGCATTCGATACGCTTCGTATGTACAAGCTTTCCTCCGAGGCATTTGCGTTCAACCGAGGTTCGATTGGCTTGCATCGCAAGCTCGGATTCAAGGAGGAAGGCCATTTGGTGGAGCACTACATCAAACACGGCAAGCGCGAGGACATCATCTGCTTCGCCAAATTCCATAAGCAATGGGAGAGTGACCGGCTCGCACTACGTGCGCTGTGTTTTTCACCCGAAGGAACATTGACATGACGATCAATATTGGTGGTCGCTTGGTCGGCCGCGAACACGAGCCGTTTCTGATCGCGGAAATGTCCGGTAATCACAACCAGTCGCTGGGTCGCGCACTGGAAATTGTTGATGCCGCAGCCGCGTCAGGTGCACATGCGTTGAAAATCCAGACTTACACAGCGGATACCATGACACTGGATATCCGCGAGCGCGAGTTTTTTATCTCAGACCCAAAGAGTTTATGGAAGGGAAAGTCTCTTTACGAACTCTATGACGAGGCTCACACCCCCTGGGAGTGGCATGCAGCAATTTTTGAAAGGGCGCGCGGGCACGGCATGATTCCGTTCAGCACGCCTTTCGACAACACGGCGGTGGATTTTCTCGAGAGTCTCGATTCCGCCGTGTACAAGATTGCTTCGTTCGAGAACACGGATATCCCTCTGATCCGCAAGGTTGCCCAGACCGGTAAGCCGATGATTATCTCGATCGGCATGGCAAGTGTTGCGGAATTGGACCTGAGCGTTCGCGCTGCACGCGAGGCGGGCTGCAAGGATCTGATCCTGCTGAAATGCACCAGTACCTATCCGGCCTCGCCCGAGAATACGAACATCCGTACCATCCCCCACATGCGTGAATTGTTCGGATGTGAAGTGGGTCTGTCGGATCACACTATGGGTGTCGGCGTATCTGTTGCCAGCGTGGCGATGGGGGCGACGGTGATTGAAAAGCACTTCACGCTGAATCGCGCCGATGGCGGTGTGGATTCAACGTTCTCGCTTGAGCCGGGTGAATTCAAGTCGCTCGTCACGGAGACGCGGCGTGCTTGGCAGGGGTTGGGGGCGGTTAGCTACGGCGCAACGGAGGCAGAGCAAAAGTCGCTCGTGTTTCGACGCTCGCTTTACATCACCCGCGATCTTAAGGCGGGGGAGTTGCTGGACGCAACCAGCGTGCGGGCGATTCGCCCAGGTTTTGGCCTTGCGCCGCGGCATCTCGATCAGGTACTCGGACGTGCCGTAAAACTGGATGTCTGCCGTGGAACCCCCTTGGCGTGGGAACTGCTCGCCTGAGCGCGGTACTTTCCCTTGCCGCCTCTGACTTGACTGTATCCACAACTGCTTCTGTATGCGCCTCGGTTTCGCCACAATTTACGCCTATCGCCCGCACGTTGAACACGTGTACTTTCTCTCGACGATGATGAAAGCGCGGGGACATGAGATTTTTTATCTCAGCTGTGATAGCGCGGTGTCTGCCTGCTATACCCGCGAGTTGCGTAATGAATCCAATCCTGCCAAGGAGTGCATAAAATGCACTATGGGCGGAATTCGCTCATTTGTATCCCGCGTTGATTCCATGCGTCGATATCGGGATCCGGCTGGAGCTGCTGCTGCGGCTGAGTCAGCTCAGCAGTGGGGTTTTTCAGGTGCATGCACCATCCTGCGTACCGAAAGCCAATCTGATAAGCAGACGGCGGAGTTCCATTCATTGCATCAGCGGCTTGCTACGGGCTCGGCGGAGGCTTTTGCCGCTGCCTGTCGTTGGATCGAGGACCGTCGTTTGGATGGGATTGTCTGTTTCAACGGCCGGATGGAAGGGCCCCGTGCGTTGCTGGAGGCAGCCAAGGCAAAAGGCATTCCATTTGTCTCCGTGGAGCGCACGTGGTTTGGTGACGGCTTGATGCTGATACCGGATCAGAACTGCCTGGCGCTCGACGAGGTGGGTCGCGTTGTTGCCGAGTACAAGGACAAGCCGCTGACTGAGGGGCAGGCGCGCGCCGTTGCTTCTCTGCTGGCAGCCCGGTTCATGCGTACCAACACGCTCGAGTGGCGTGCGTACAACCTCAATGCGGAGAGCTTGGCATGGCCTGCCCAGAGTAACGGGTTGAAGCTGTTGATCACGCCGAGCAGCCTGAATGAATTCGACGGCCATCCGGACTGGCGCACAAAATGGCCAAACCAGATTGCCGCGCTGGATTTTCTCTTTGATCATCTGAAGTTGGACCCGGCCAGTTGCATTCTTCGTTGCCATCCAAACTGGGGGGAGAAGATCGGACTGAGAGACGGTGGCCTAGCAGAGAAGATGTACACAGAATGGGCGCTGCGCCGCGGCGTCCATGTCATCGGTAGTAAGGAACGTGCAAGCACGCTCAGCTTGATTGCGCAAGCGGACGCGGTGGTCGTCAACGGAGGCAGTGCTGCGTTTGAGGCCGGCGCGCTTGGCAAGCAAGTGATCGCGCTGGGCACATCGATTTACCAGACGGCGGGTTTCCAGGTACAGCTGTACGGGCCGGATGATGTCGACAATCTATCTTTGATAGGGCGGCAAACTCCGGATGAGATCGCTCGGCTGGTTTTGCGTTTCGCATACGCGTTCAATTTCCGCTTCAATCAGTACGTCGGCGACGTGCGCGCCAGGACGACCACGCAGTATGCGTACAATCCTGAACCTGACGGGAGTCGGCTGGAGCGCTTGCTGGAGACGCGCCATATCGAAGCAGACGACACCACTTTCGCGTCGGATTGCACTGAGGAGGATCGCGTCCTCCAGTTGCTGCATGATCGGCGCTGGGCTGAGCTGAGCGAAACAACGAAGCCCATTCCCCATACCTACCGTTCCGTGCATCGTCGCGGCGTATTCCGCTATCTGGACGCCGTTCGCGAGCGCATGGCGATTGGCGATAGGTAATCAGGCAGGAAACAGCCCTTTGGAGCGTGGCGAATGATCAGCCGAATTCGTGTCTTGACGAAAAGTTTGATGGAACAGCCTGGGTACACATTAATGCGTGTACCCGCGCGGTTTCGTTTTGCGCGCGAAGCAGTCAGTCGAGCCAGGGGCGTCGCGCACGGGCCCGGATTGCGGCGCTACCTTGCAGAGCGGCAAGAGCGTCTGGGCGAGAGTGTTTTCCACGGCATCGACCGGGAGCGTTTTGTTCAGACGCTGGATTCCGACGGCTTGGCCTTCGGGCTGAAGATCCCTGCAGAGATGGTGGCCCAGATTCGGCAGTACGCAGAAGGCGCTCCGTGCTTTGCAGATCGGGAGCCTGCCCATGGTTTCTATGCAGATCAGCGAGAGCTTGCTGAGCGCGCGTTGGGCAAGCCGATTCTGGTGGCGCAGTATTTCAACACGCTCCAGCATTGCTCAACGATCCACGCGTTGCGGCATGATCCCTTGCTGGAATGGATCGCGGCGCGCTACATCGGTTCGGTCCCCGCGTTTGTTGGCGCGAATCTTTGGTGGACCTTTCCTGTCAAGGCGCGAGAGGAAGACCGTTTCAAGCACGCCCATCTTTATCATCGGGATGTGGATTGCTTCCGCTTCTTCAAATTTTTCTTCTATCTGACCGACGTTGAACCCGGCGACGGTGCGCACGTGGCCGTGGCGGGGTCGCATCGCCGGCCTCCGCTGACTCGGCGTCTCGACGGAATGAAGATCCGCCGCTACGCCGATGCGGAGATCGAGCAGACCTATGATCCCGTTGCCATCAGGGAGATTTGCGGACAGGCTGGGACAGGTTTTGCCGAGAACACGCTATGCATTCACAAGGGGCGCACGCCCGTCCGGCATCCTAGATTGCTGTTGCAACTCCAGTTCGCCATGTTCGACTATGGCGTCATGCATGATCGTCGTCGCCAGCAAGACTTGAGCTTGCTGCGCTGATTCATTCGCGCTCCCGCCGTTGCACAATCCGAGTCGATACACGACGACATTCGTAGTGTCAGCGCGCACGCGCGCGACAATTCATGAGCTATAAGAGAAACCTAGGCACGATGTGCCTGAACGGTTTGGCTGCCGTGCTGATGATGGGCCGGATGCTGGCCTATGCCAAGTTGCTGCCCGTTCCAGCATTCGGCGCACTGAGCGTTGGGCTGCTTGTTTCAGCATCGCTGTCCATGGTCAACGCCTTGGGGCTGTTTCTGCTGATGCAGCGGGACTTGCCCTGCCTGTTTGCGGCGAGGCGATTTACGCGTGGCATGGTCATGATGTGTGAGGTGGCGCTCGTAACCGTGCTGTGTGCGGTCCCGCTGTTGGGCTACAGCGCGACAGGTTTGTCGCTTGCAGGAGGAGCGGGCGCGTTGCTGGCGTTGGCCGCAGTGCACGGCTTATCTAATCAGTTTTTCGGCATCATCTCTACGGAGAGTAAGAGCCGCCTTCTGCAGTCAGAGTTTTCCGCGACGTTGTTCGCACGCAGTTGCGTAATCTTGCTGGCTGGCGTGTTGGGTGCCGGCAAGTGGGGTAGCGCCGAGGCGATCCTGATTGCGGAGATTCTCGCGACGCTCGCCATGGTGGGTATTGCCACAGTGCGCGCGGGCACACGCTACGGACGCGCCTCTTGGGGGTTGCCCAAGCTCGCCTTGCGTCACCTCCGGCACGCAGAGTGGCGTGCAGCCGGGGCGCTTTTTGTCAGTGTTGTTCTGGCGTTCCTCATGCAGAACACTGATCGCTGGATGGCTGCCGATGCGCTGGAAAAGCACGTCTTTGCCCAATTCGCCTTTGCTTGGACGTTGCTGTCGATGGCGTCGACGTTCCAAGTGACCGTGAATGCCAACCTTTTCCCCAGTCTCGCTGCACAGATTTATCACAGCGGGAGGAACGTGGTAAGGGTGCGTACCACCAAGACGTCGCTTGGCCTCTTGGCCGCACTTGGCCTACTTGCTTTGCCCGGTTACTTCATTATTCGCTGGGGCACGGAGACGTATTTTCCCCAGTACTCGGACGTATTGAATTACATGCCCTTGTTTTTGGCGGCCTCTGCGTTCCGTGCCTCTGATTTCTGGGCAAACTATTTTGTGATTTCCGGAAGAACGCGCGTGCTCTTTGCATGCCAGCTCAGCGTCTTGTTGGCAACACTAGTCGTATGGGGCGTGACTGGACTTTACTCGGAAATGCCTTTGCTCATGCGATTGTCGATTCTTACGTTGGCGCTGTCTGCGTTGTCTTTCTGTTTTGGTCTTGTCGCAGTGCGGGTTGGGGAAAAGTGAAATGATTGGCAGACTCTATAAAAAGAGCTTTCTGTGGCGCTGGTGGGTGACCATCTATTTCCTTTGTCGTGGCGTGCGAGTTGATCCAAGGGCCATGTTTATGGCATCACTTTCACATGTCAAGCTTGGGCGTGGTACGAGCATCTCCAAGGATGTGATTATTAATCTTTCGGGCGACGGCAGGCTTGAGATGGCTAACGACACGTGGCTGTCGCACGGTGTGGAGATTGAATCGGAGGGGCTCATCACCATCGGCGAAGGTACAACGATTCAGCGGCGCTGTTCGCTGAACGGCACGATCTCGATTGGTCGCGGTTGTATCTTTGCTCCCAATGTTTTCATCTCTTCGGGGTCGCATATTTTTGCGGCCTGGCCAGAACTGCCGATTCGCGAGCAGGAGGCCAAGTACTCCGCATTACCGCTAGCTGCACGGCCTACGGGTTTCGGCGATCGGCCAATCGAGATTGGGGACGACTGTTGGATCGGAGTGAATGTGGTCATCATGCCAGGAGTGACGATCGGTAAGGGGTGCGTAGTTGGTGCGAACGCTGTTGTAACCAAAGATTTGCCGGCTGGCACAGTTGCCGCCGGTGTTCCGGCCAAAATTCGGTCTATGCGTTTCACGTCGCAGGCGCAGTAGCCGTTCTAAGAGTTCACCTTGCGTATCCTGAAGAGTTTTCTAATTGCCTGGGGTTTTTACTGGCTGCTGCTACTGGTTCTGCCCGTGCGTCCGATTGGGGATGCCGTCCTAGTCGGATTTCTGGTGCAGATCATCTTCGTGCTCGTTGTGGCGATTGGCTACGTTTCAGTCGAATTTTTGCTGCACAAAACGCCGCCGTCGATGGGTACCGGGTGGCGGCTGAGCAGCGCTATCGTGGTTATCGCCTTGGGCCTATCTTTGCTGGGTACCTTAGCGCTTGCCTTTGACAAGATTGTCGTGCAGGGCATCGACTATTCTGCTGGTCTCGCGTATGCCCGAGAGCAATGGCGAGAAGCTGGAGCGGCGCGTGGCGATGAGGTGTCGTCGGCGGCTAGTGTTGTCGGGTACTTGCTAGGCTCATGTTATATCGTCGCGGTTGTACTTTTTTCGCGGACCGAGTTCGTGGCTCGTTGGCATGCGTACGCTTGCGGCATCGCCGCAGCGATTTTGGCGCTTGCTAATACAGTGCTAACGGGAGGGCGTTCAACTTTGATTCTTACGTTGTTGTTTTTCGTTGCAACGCGTCTGCTCGGGGTTGAAGGGGAAGAAAGAAGTCAGCGCGCTGGTTCTTCTCGATCATTTTGGCTGACATTAGCTTTGTTGTTTTTAGGAGCTGTTTATTTTCTTTTTGTAATAGTACAGCGTGCTGATGCGACCGGGATTTCTGTTGCAGAGTACTCTAGAAGTGTATTAACAGATCTCGGATTGAGGTCGAGTGATTGGTTTGATAGCCTTGATTCGCATCAGGATTTTGTGGCGGTTTTGAATTTGCTGGTGATGGCTGTCTCGTATTTCGTTCATAGCTTTGCTACCACAGTCGCAATTGTTGATTTTGGGCCCGATAGAAACACGTCGACCGTGATTTTTGTTATTGCGGCTAGTTTGGCGGAAAAACTGCACTTGATTGGACCAATTGATACGGACTGGTTTTTGGCAGGTGCTTTCCCATCTCTCCCAGGCGCCCTTTATCTTCAAGGGGGGTGGTTTTTGTTGGTACTGGCGGGTGTTACGCTAGGGTTGCTGACAGCACTGGTTCGGAGGTGGTGCTTAGGTTCTCCATCGGTCCTCTCTTATGGAATGTTGGCTAGTTGCCTGTGCACCTTGTTGGCAAGTCCTATTTTGTTCGTGGCCGATGTAATGATGTTTCCATTCGTTATAATTCAATTCTGTTTTATCTATCTAATCGCGAAAGCTATCAAATGAAAGTCTGGATCGTCAACCCGTACGGCAGCCTGCCTGGAGAAGCTTGGCGTGAATACCGTAGCGCCATGTTGGCGGAAGCCTTTGCGCGCGCCGGGCACGAGGTGACATGGTGGCTGTCGAATTTTGAGCACCGCTCCAAGAAGTTTCGGTGCGTCGACTATTGTGAGCAACAGCTCGAAACCGGCGTTAATGTTCGGATCGTGCCGACAACGCCGTACACCAGCCATGTGTCGATGGCGCGCATCCGCAGTGAGCGGAATTTTGCAAAGAACGTAGCTGCGCGTGTGCGGGCAAATCCGCGGGACAAGGCAGATTTGGTGGTGCTAGCCGAGCCCTCGATCTTCTACGGAAAGGCGATTGTTGAGATGGCGCGCAACATTGGCGCCAAGCTGGTGGCCGATATCATTGATATCTGGCCAGAGGTCTTCGCCATGGTCCTTCCCAAGCCTCTCAGACCCTTTGAGCGCCTGCTGCTGGCGCCGTTGTACATGAGGCGTGCATCGATCTTGAACGCGTGCGATGGGATTGTTGGTGTGTCAGAGGACTATCGTGATATTGGCGTGCATGCGGCTCCTTCGACGCCTTCCGCAGTCTCATACTGGGGGGTGGACGTCGCCAAGATGCGTGCGGCAATGGCCCAGGAGAACGGTGGGGTGCTGCGCAAGCTGGGCCTTGCGGAAAAGGCACCTAGTGAGGTCTGGGTGATCTATGCTGGCACGCTGGGTGCGGGCTACGATATGGAGTCAATCCTGAAGGCGGCGAGGTCGGAGCGTCTGCGTGGCAAGCCGGTCAAATTTCTCTTTGCGGGCGATGGCCCACAGCGCGCTATGCTCGAATCCGCCTGTGCTCAGCCTGGCGGTAATGTGGTCTATCTAGGGCGCTTGGATCCGGACGATCTCAACCTGATGTACAAGTATTGTGATATCGGTCTGAGCACATATCTCGCGCATTCAACGGTGTCCATGCCGATCAAGTTCTATGACTACTTGGCGGCAGGGATCGCCACAGTCAATTCCCTTGAGCGTGAGATTCAGCGTCTGATCGCAGGCAAGCAGCTTGGACGGCAGTACGCGCCAGGCGACGCGGACTCCCTGGCCCAGGCTGTCGAGGCACTCGTTACAGACCGCGCGCTGCTTGATGCTTGCAAGTCGAATGCCGCGGAACTCGCCCCGCGATTTGATCAGTATCTGCAGCACGACGCGTTCGTTCGCTTCGCCGAAAGTCTTCGCTAAGGAGAAATCATGTTCCGCAGGCTCTATCTGTCTCCTGCCGGCTACGCGATTTCGGCGGTGCTGAATGTGGTTGGCGCGTTGCTGCGCCCGTTCATGGTGTACGGATATTTTTCCCGTCGCGACGGGAGGTTTCTTCGCTTCACGCGCGTGAGTTCCAGTGCCAAGATTCTTTGTGAGCGCGAACTGACCATCGGGGACCATTGTTGGATCGGGCCTCATTGCCTGATCGATGCCAGCGGTGGTGTAGAGATCGGGGAGGGTGTGCAGATCAGCTCGTTGAACGCTGTGCTATCGCATAGCAGTCATGTATCGATACGGTTGTTGGGTAGGCAGTTCATCTCTACACCAACGCCGCAGCGTACTGGTTTCATTCGAGATCCGGTCGTGATCGGCGCCTTTACTTTTGTAGGGAGCGGCGCGATCATCCTGCCCGGCACAAAGATAGGCAAAGGGTGCGTGATTGGCGCCGGTAGTGTCGTTCGCGGGGAGATTCCAGATCACTCCGTCGTGCTTGGTAACCCGGGAAAAATTGTCGGTACCACCGAGAAATACGACCTCGAATTTGTTCGAAGCGGTGAGATCGACCACACCTATTTTGATCCGGAGCGGCTGGCCGAGCTAAGGCGTGTGGTGGAGTCCGACAACGCAGCTTAGCTAGCAGTCGGAACCGCGCGCATTTAGGTTCCCGTTTGCTGACTCTTATCCACGCATTCAAGCCCCAAGGATGGTCTTACTATGAACAGCAGTTTCCTTCCATTCGCGCAGCCAGAGATTGGCGAAGAAGAGATCGCCGAGGTTGTAGCGACGCTGCGCTCAGGTTGGGTGACCACAGGACCGAAAACCAAGCAGTTTGAGTCAGACTTCACCGAGTACCTTGGAGGCGGAGTGGAGTCTATCGCGGTGAACTCCGCGACCGCAGGCTTGCATCTGGCTCTGGAGGCCGTTGGCGTTGGCCCGGGTGACGAGGTAATAACGACCACCCACACTTTCACCGCTACGGCCGAAGTCATCCGATATCTGGGCGCTCATCCGGTATTCGTCGACGTGAGCGCAGAGTCGCTCTGCATCGATGTGACCGCGATTGAAAAGGCTATCACGCCGCGTACTCGCGCCATCATGCCGGTGCATTTCGCCGGTCGCGCGGCAGATATGGACGCGATCATCTCAATCGCCAAGAAGCACAATTTGCGCGTTGTCGAAGATGCGGCTCATACGTTGCCTGCGACCAATGGTGGAAGGTTGGTCGGCACCTTGGATACCGACGCCACGGTGTTCAGTTTCTACGCCAACAAAACCATCACGACCGGTGAAGGTGGGATGGTGGTCACGCGAAATCCGGAAATTGCCAAGCGCGCCAAGATCATGCGTTTGCATGGCATCAGTCGTGATGCATTTGACCGCTTCGTGGCAACGAAACCAAGTTGGTACTACGAGATTGTGGCACCAGGTTTCAAATACAACATGACCGACGTCGCCTCAGCGATCGGCATTCATCAGCTCAAAAAGGCAGAAGCTTTCCAACGTCGCCGTGCCGCCATCGCAGCGCGTTATGACGAAGCACTGGCTGACTTGCCTTTGATTCTGCCGCCGCACGCGCTAAAAGGCGACATTCACTCGTGGCACCTTTACGTGATTCAACTCGCCAAGGGCGCACCTTGTACGCGTGACGGGCTGATTGATCACCTGTTCAAACTGGGCATCGGTTGCAGCGTTCACTATATCCCGCTGCATCTTCAACCCTATTGGCGCGACACGTACCAACTGACGCCAGACATGTTCCCCGTTAGCCAGCGTGTGTATGAAAACACGTTGACGTTGCCGCTTTATACGCGCATGCAGGATGAGGATGTAGAGCGGGTCATTCAAGCAGTCCGGAGCGCGTTCAACTGATGATGATCAAGCGGCTTTTTGATCTCGTTGCGAGTGCAGCGGGGCTGCTTCTGTTGGCGCCAGTGTTCCTGGTGATTGCGATCGCCATCAAGCGAGAGTCGCCTGGTCCGGTCTTTTTTCGCCAGGAGCGAGTAGGTCTGGGAGGTCGTACCTTTCGCATCCACAAGTTCCGCACGATGGTCGTGTCAGGTGAGGGGCGGGGGCCGCTAATCACGGTCGGTGCTGATCGCCGTATCACCTCCAGTGGGGCATTCCTGCGCAAGTACAAGTTGGATGAGCTCGCGCAGTTGATCGATGTCTTTGTCGGGGATATGAGTCTTGTGGGGCCACGGCCCGAGGTGCCGAAGTACGTCGCACTTTATCCAGAGGATGTGCGAGCAATCGTCTTGAGCGTTCGGCCGGGGATCACCGATCTTGCTTCGATCGAGTATCGACATGAGAACGCTCTCTTGGGCAACAGCCAGGACCCAGAGCGAACGTATGTCGAAGAGGTGATGCCAGCAAAGTTGCGCTATTGCGTGGACTATGTGCGGAATCGATCGCTCGGCCTTGATCTGCGTATCATCTGTCGCACGGTTCTCGCCGTGTTCACTTAGCCGCGAGCCTTGTGCGGCGCTTGGCGGCGCGCTTGGCGTTTTGAATTTTCTACCTGTAGTCGTGAGCGTCCGCAGAACCGGGTGCCTAACTTGACTGCCTCATCGCCAACTGAGTACGGGGCGTGGTCGCATTCTGGGCCAGCGGTCATTCCACAAGCGCCGCGTAGCAAATGCGGCGATTGAGTCTCGCTGCGGGTTGTCCTTCCCCGGCGCTTACGAATTCAGGCGCGGCACCACGTCCCAGTTGTGTACCATCAATGCTTCAAGCACATATCGAATGCTATAGAACAACGATATGTTTTGAGCGCGGGGGCACCCAGGAGAGTCCATGGCAGTGGCGAAGCAGCGCGAGATATTTCTCTCAGGCGGTGAAGGCGATCGCTATTTTCAACGTAACCACACATTTTATTCGAATGGCCGTTCTGCGGATACGCTTAGTACCGCAGCAGCTCTATACACCAAATATATAGGGCAAGGTGACCGGGTTCTGGAGGTGGGGAGCTCCTCCGGCGTGAATCTTGCCTCCATTTGTAAGGCGACAGGATGTCACGGCGTTGGTATCGATCCTTCGGCTGATGCGACTGCAGAAGGGCTGCGCTTATTCCCCGAGCTCGAGTTTCGCGTTGGCACTGCCGACAAGCTCGATTTTCCAGATCAGTCTCTCGATTTCATACTTTTCGGGTTCTGCCTGTATCTGGTTGATCGGGAGCACATCACGCGAGTGGTGGCAGAGGCTGATCGCTGCCTTCGTGACGGAGGTTGGATTGGCATTACCGACTTCATGCCTGATGTGCCGACAGCGCGGGCCTATGCTCACCACGCCGGAATTACGTCGTACAAGTTGGACTACGGTCGAGTGTTCACGGCGTTCCCACACTTCCAGTTGGTGGAATCGGCATGCTTCAATCATGCTGACGACCGATTTACTGCGGATCCGCAGGAGAGGTTGTGTGCACAGGTGATCCATAAGGAATTGAGCGGCGGCTACCAGCGGGTGTAGCGCTATCAATGTCACCGGTGCAGAGCGGGTGATGGCGGGTGCCGGGAAGCATCCGCCTGCACTATTTCTTCAATCTGAAGCAAAAGCCCCGCTCAAGGTCGGCGCATCTTTCGCGCCAGCGCGATCAGGAAACCCAATATGAGCCCGATACATGCGCCCGCTGCCCCGTATAAGGTCTTGCCGGGAGATGAGGGGCGAAG
>NZ_JASATD010000047.1:0-26554 GCF_038440115.1 Ralstonia sp. OTU4908
CCCCGGTCCATACACAGAATCCAAGAACAGGCATGCGGTGGATCGCCGCCGCAATCGCATCGATCAGCATCACGACCGTCGCACACGCGGCGTCCGTCGCCCCCGTGGCCGCAGAGAACGGCATGGTCGTCTCGGCACAGCACCTGGCCAGCAAGGTCGGCGTGGAAGTGCTCAAGCGTGGCGGTAACGCGGTCGACGCTGCCGTGGCCGTGGGCTACGCTCTGGCCGTGGTCTATCCGGCTGCCGGCAACCTCGGCGGCGGCGGTTTCATGACCATCCAGCTGGCCGATGGCCGCAAGACCTTCCTCGACTTCCGTGAAGTCGCCCCGAAGGCCGCCACCGCCAACATGTACCTGGACAAGGACGGCAACGTCATCAAGGGCGCGTCCACCAAGGGTCATCTGGCTGTGGGCGTGCCGGGCACCGTGTCCGGCATGGAATACGCCCGCCAGAAGTACGGCACCATGCAACGCGCCGCACTGATCGCGCCGGCCATCACGCTGGCCGACAAGGGCTTCGTCCTCGATCAGGGCGACGTCGACATGCTGCACACCTCCACCAAGGACTTTCAGGAAGACGCCGCATCGGGCGCGATCTTCCTGAACAAGGGGCAGCCCTTCCAGGTGGGCGAGAAGCTGGTGCAGCATGATCTGGCCAAGACGCTGCGTGAGATCAGCACACATGGCACCGACGGCTTCTACAAGGGCTGGGTCGGGCAGGCCATTGCTGCATCGAGCAAGGCGGGCGGTGGCCTCATCACGCAAGAAGACCTCGTCAGCTACAAGACGCGCGAACTGGCGCCGGTCGAGTGCGACTACCGCGGTTATCACGTGGTGTCGGCACCGCCTCCTAGTTCGGGCGGCGTGATCATCTGCGAAATGCTGAACATCCTGGAAGGCTATCCGCTCAAGGATTTGGGCTGGCATTCCGCGCAGGCCACGCACTACCAGATCGAAGCCATGCGCCACGCCTATGTGGACCGCAACAGCTACCTGGGCGATCCGGATTTCGTGAAGAACCCGCTGGACCGTCTGCTGAGCAAGGACTACGCGGCCAAGATCCGCGCCGTGATCGACCCGAAGAAGGCGGGCGTGTCGAAGGACATCAAGCCGGGCGTCGAGCCGCATGAAGGCAGCAACACGACGCACTACTCGATTGCCGACAAGTACGGCAACGCGGTGTCGGTCACGTACACGCTCAACGACTGGTTTGGCGCGAAGGTGACGGCCGCCAAGACGGGCGTGATCCTGAACGACGAGATGGACGACTTCACGGCCAAGGTCGGCGTGCCGAATCTGTACGGCCTGGTGCAGGGTGAAGCCAATTCGATCGCCCCGGGCAAGCGTCCGCTGTCGTCGATGAGCCCGACCATCGTCACCAAGGACGGCAAGCCCGTCATGGTGGTGGGCACGCCGGGCGGCAGCCGCATCATCACGGCCGTCATGCTGACCATGATCAACGCGATCGACTACGGCATGAACGTGCAGGAAGCCGTCGACATGCCGCGCTTCCATCAGCAATGGCTGCCGGACGTGACCAACGTCGAGCCGTATGCCCTGTCGGAAGATACGCGCAAGATCCTGACGTCGATGGGTCACAACCTGGGCGCGCCGCAGCCGGCCAACCATCTGGCGGCGATCATCGTCGGGGCGCCGTCGCTGGGTGGCAAGCCGATTGGCAACAACCGGTTCTATGGCGCGAATGATCCGCGTCGCAATACGGGGCTGGCAGCCGGTTATTGATCGGCATTGCAGCACCCGCAGCACGAAAACAGCCCGCCGAAACTTGGTGGGCTTTTTCTTTGCGGCGGTTACCGGATCAGGCTGCCGCGGTCAGCACCGGCAGGTTGCCTTCGCCAAAGCCGTGGTGCCCGCGCCGCTGCACGATCTCGAAGAAGATCTCGCCCGGATGGCGCTTGATGAAGGTCTGCAGGAACAGTTTGGGCACGCCGTCGACGATCTCGCCGTCGACCAGGATGCCGTATCGGCGCAGGGCTTGCAGATCCAATCCGTGACCCGGCAAGCGCGCGTCGACGGTGTCGTAATAGTGCGCGGGCGGCTCGACGAAGGTGAGGCCGTTGGCGGCGAGCGATGTGGCTGTGCGCAGGATGTCGTCGGTCGCCAGTGCAATGTGCTGCACGCCCTCGCCGGGGTGGTCGGGCAGGTAGGCGTGCATGAGGTGCGCGCGGTGCGTCCCTTCTTCATAGAGCGGAATCCGGATCATGCCGCAAGACGACACCATCACACGTGAATCCGCCGCGACGTGCCAGTTGGCGTGCAGCTCGTGAATTTCGCTGAAGCCGAGCTGGTTGCGGTAGAAGTCGATCCAGTCCTGCAAGCGCCCGGGGCCGACGGTTTGCGTGAGGTGGTCGACACGCGCCAGTCCGACGCCTGCGTGGTGCCAGTCCTCATGCGCGGTCGCAGTGTCCAGCGGCCGGAAGTCGATGTCATAGATGGAGATGTCGCCCAGGCCACCTTGGGCACCGTGCTTGCCGCGCCAGCGGTCGACAAAGTACAGGTGCGTATCGCCCACGCCCTGGATGGCCGGGATCACCAGTTCGCTCGGGCCGATGGGCTCGGCCTCGGCCGGCCATGCCCCCAGTTCGACGGCGCGGCCGCAAGCGCGCTGGGCATCGTCGACGCGGATGCCGATGGCGCAGATGCCCACGCCGTATTCCTCGGCCCAACGGTGCGCGAACGAATCGGCTTCCGCGTTGACGAGGAAGTTCATGTCGCCTTGCCGATACAGCGTGACGTCCTTGCTCACATGCCGCGCGATGGCCTTGAAACCCAGCGATGCGAACACCTGGCCGAGCGCGGCGGGCGTTTGCGTGGCGAACTCAATGAACTCCAAGCCGGCGGTCTTGAACGGCAGGTCGGCGTTGCGGCTCATGGTCAAACTCCTGTGGCTGAGGCAAAGAATGAGGACCCCGCATTGTGTACCACGCAGGTGGCGATGCGCACCCCACAGTTGCTATGCGGCAGCCCTTTGTGCATTCGGCTGATGCTGCAGCTTTGGCAGCCAGAGAAATGCGATGGTCGCCAGCACGGCGCCGGCAAGCATCATGGGCGCCACCATGGGCCAGGCGCCGAGGCTGTGCGAGGCGTCGTCAAACGCGGCCGCGGTCTGCCCCAGGCAGAAGGCCGCCAGCATCATGATGAAGCCCGACCAAGACACGGCACGCCCCGCGAGATGCGGCAGCTCGCCTACTGCGCCTGCCTGGCCGCAAGGCTGGTGAATGCCATGGCCCATGCAATAGATTGCGTGCCCGAGCAGCAGCGGCCACGCGTGTCCCGGAAGCAGCCAGCAGCCCAGCGCCTGGATGCACGCGCCGGCCACGCTGAGCGTTGCGCCTTGCTGTACCGTCCGCACAAGGCTTTGGCGACGCAGCAGGCGTCGGCATCCTGTCGTGCTGAGGATATAGACGAGCGAGCCGCCGGCCGGTATCCAGCCATAAAGCTCCGGTGATAGGCCGAGGTATGCGATGTAGACCATCGGCGAAAGCAGGAGGAAGCAGAAGATGCCGGCATAGGTGGCGGCTGCAAGCAAACCCCAGGCGCGAAAATCCGCGCTCGAAAAAATTGCCCGCACGCTGCCCACCTGCGCCTTTGTCTCGTGTCGGGTTTCGGCAAAGCCGTACCAGCACATCGCCCACAGCACGATTGCATAAAAGCTCATGCCCACCAGCACCCAACGCCAACCGGCGGTTTGTGCGACGAAGGCCCCCAGAATCGGTGCCATCAACGCCACGAAACCGAGCCCAGTGAGGCCGCGCGCCATAACGTGCGGACCATCGCGTGCCGGGTGCAGATCGCGTACGGCAGCACGTGCGCACACCAGGATCGCGGCCATCGAGAAACCCTGGAGGGCGCGTGCCGCGGTCAGCATCGAAGCGGTTGTCGCCAGCGCGCCGGCCAGGGCAGCCAGGGCATAGCACGCGAGCCCGATCAGCAGCACTTGGCGCCGGCCAAAACGATCGGCCAGGCTGCCCATCGGGAGTTGCCCGATGCCAAAGGCCAGCGCGAAGACCGTGAGACTCGTGCTGGCCGATCCCAGTGTCTGGGCAATCGCTGGCAGGGCGGGGAGGTAGCTGTCGGTCGCAACCGGCTGTGCCGATAGCAACAGCGGCAGCAACAGGGCAAAGCTCAGAGGGCGACGCGTCATCGGGTCAGTAGGCGATGGCTGCACTGCGCCGCAGTTCCTCTGCTGTGGCGGTGCCGAAGCCGAAGAACTCCAGATACGCAGGAATCATCTCGAACAGCATGTCGGTGCCGACCTGGACGTCGCAGCCCTTGTCGAGCGCCGCACGCAACAGCGGCGTGTATTCGGATTTCATGACGACCTCGCCGACAAAGCAGCTCGGCGCAATGCGTGCCACGTCGAAGGGCAGCGGATCGTCTTCCTTCATGCCCACCGGCGTGGCGTTGACGACCACATCGAAGCCGTCCGGATCATTCGATCCGGTACTCACCACCAGCGCGGGGTAGTGCTCAAGTAGACGTCGGCCGAGCGATTCGGCGGATTCTGCGCGCGTGTCGTACAGAGCCAGCTCGCTCACCCCCGCAGCCGCCAGCGACGCCGCAATTGCGGAGCCGACACCCCCGGCCCCCGAAAGCAATACGCGCGCGCCTTTGAGCTGACGCCCTTTGCGCAGCACGCCGCGCACGAAGCCCGCACCGTCGAACTGGTCGCCGAGCAAGGTTCCGTCATCGCGCTTGAGCACGGCATTGCAGGCGCCCGCGATCCGCACGGCGGGCGTGACTTCATCGACCAGCGCCACCGTGGTGACCTTGTGCGGCATGGTGATCAGCGCACCGCGCAGGTTGGTGAAACGGCAAATCGATTCGAAGCTCTGCGCGTAATCCTCCGCCTTGACCCCCATCGGGACCACAACGGCATCGATGTCTTTTTGCTCGAACCAGGGGTTGTAGATCATCGGTGACTTGAACGTCTCCGTCGGGTAGCCGATGTGGGCGATGAGGGTGGTTCTTCCAGAAATCATGGTTCAGGTGTGCGTGTTTCAGGCGGCCAAGGTTCCGGCCCGCTGGCGGGCATATTCGGCCTTGTCGACGGGTTGGGCGGCTGGCTGGCCCAGCTCGTCCATGTGGATGCGGTAGGTCTCGCGTGCGCTCATGGCGGCGGCCGCGGCAACCACGGTCACGCCAAAGGCAATGGCGCCCACGGTCAGCCAGATGTTGGTGGCTCCCGGCGGCGCGACGGCGGTGAAGATGGCCGGCAGCATGGCCGTGATGGCGGTGCCGATGTTCTGCGAAATCGCCATCGCCGACACACGGGTGCGCGTGGGGAACAGCTCGGGATAGAAGCTCGGGAATACGGCGTTATAGCCCTGGTACACCACGCCCCACATCAGAATCGACATGGCAAACGCGAGGGGCACGTTCTTGATGCTGATGGCGTACAGATAGGCAAACGCCAGCAGGCCGGCGAGCAGCGAACCGATCACGATGGGCGGCTTGCGGCCAATGCGGTCGGACAGGTCGCCAACATACGGAATCACCAGCACGGCAACGATGTTGCCCACCACCGGAATCCACAGGTAAATATCTTTGGCGAAGCCGATGCCGTAAGCCGGCTGCACCGCATAGGCCGCGCCAAAGATGGTGGCCACCACAGGAATCACGTTCATGAGCGCCATGCACACCACGCGCAACATGTCGGGCGTGCTGTACTTGAAAGCGTCGATGACCGGTGAGCGAGGGCGCGCCTGCTGTTCTTTTTCTGCCGTGAAGGCGGGCGTCTCATGCACTTCGCGGCGGATCACGTAGCCTGCGATGATGACCACGAAACTCAGCACGAACGGAATGCGCCAGCCCCAGGTGTTGAACTGTTCTGCGGGCATGTAGTGCGCCAGGGGCAGGAACACGGCGGCCGCCAGGATCTGCCCGGCTTGCACGCCTTGCAGCGTAAAGCTCGCATAGAATCCGCGCCGGCCAAACGGCGCGTGCTCGAGGATCATCGAGCTGGCGCCGGAAATTTCACCGGCCACGGCAAAACCCTGAATCAGCCGCATGACGACCAGCAACGTGGGAGCCAGCAGGCCAACCTGGTCATACGTGGGCAGCAGTCCCACGGCAATGGTCGAAAAGCCCATCAGGAACATGCACCAGAGCAGAACGTTCTTGCGCCCGTGCGTGTCGCCCAGGTGGCCCAGCACGAACGCCCCGATCGGCCGCGCGATGTAACCCACGCCGTACGTGGCCAGCGAGGCGATGATGGCCGTCTTGGGGTCGCCCTTGGGGAAGAAGATCTGCGGAAAGATCAGCGCCGCTGCGGTGGCGTAGATAAAGAAGTCGTAGTACTCGAGCGCCGAGCCGATCCAGCCGCTGGCGGCGGCTTTCTTCGACTGGTGCTTGCCCAAGGGCTCGTGGGCAGGGGCTGCGGTCATGGTTGTCTCCGGTTTTATCTGTGCGGCCTATCGTGCGATGCGTTCGATGAAGGGCCGTCTGTACACGCAACGCAGCGTAGTCCGCTGCAGCGGTGTGGCACAAGCGAAGAACGCCTGAGGGCGGTCGATCATCGCACGAGTTTGTGCGAAAAACGCACGGCTCGAGGGTTTTTCCGAAGGAAATGTCTGGGTAGTCGCTGTTACAACGTGAGGTATCCCCACTTCGCAGGTGACCGCGTCCTGTGCAATGGCAATGCACCGGCCACACAGGGAGAACCCGTCGGATACGCTGCGGGGGCACGAGGAGCGGCTTCTCATGAAAGACGATCGATTGCTGGAAATGCGGATCTTCAAGGCTGTGGTTGAAGCCGGTGGATTCACCGCGGCGGCACATGCACTCAATGCCAGCCAGCCCTTTGTCAGCCAGACCATCACCCATCTGGAGCGCCGCTTGGGTGTGCAGCTCTTGCATCGCTCCACGCGCAAGCAGCGCTTGACCAGTGAGGGCGAACGGTTTCTCGCTTCCTGCCATGACCTGCTTGAAGCCGTTGAGCAGGCCGAAGCTCAGATTCGCGCAACCGAGCCCACGGGAGACTTGCGTGTCAGCGTCCCCCAGGCATTCGGCATCGATCAGATTGTTCCGGCGTTACCTGGTTTCCTTTCGACCTATCCGAAGTTGACGGTTCGGTTTTCGTTGTCTGATTCGCTCGTCAATCTGATCGAGGACAACTTCGATGTGGCGGTGCGGATGGGGCGCCTGCAGGACTCGTCGCTACGCAGCCGAAAGCTTTGTGAGTTGCAGCGTATTGTCGTTGCGGCACCTAGCTACCTTGCCCGGCATGGCCTGCCAGTGACGCCGCAAGGGCTCGACCGCCATCAGTGCCTGCTCTGGGATGCCCCGCGGGAGCATTTGAACCAGTGGCCTTTCATGATGAATGGCAAGCCGGAAAAATTTCTGGTGCGGGGCGGATTCCGCAGCACCGATGGCAGCACGCTGTTCGAGTTGTGCGTGGCTGGCATTGGCATCATGCGGCTGGCCGAACATTTGGCACTGCCGGCCATTCGCAGCGGCAAGCTCGTGCCGCTGCTATCCGATTACCAAGCGCAGGACGACACTGCCATTTACGCCGTGTATTTGCCTGAACGCCAGTTAGTGCCACGTATCCGCGCCTTTGTCGACTACTTTGTCGAGGTGTTCCGACAACCACCCTGGCAAAGGCAGGTGCCTTGATGCGCATTTATATGCGGACGCAATAAATCTTATTGCGGCGCGCGCCTAGATCGGTCGCGGCTGCTGGATGAAACTTCGCTTCACCAAGTTTCCGATTCCCACGCCCCCCGTAGATAGGAGCAAGCATGAGCAACCTCGCTCAAAAACTGAATGAACTGGGCCGCACGGCCGCCCATCCATCGAATCAGTCGATCTATCAGCCCAGGCAGCAAGGCCTGAAATTCCCCAAGCTGCCCGAATTCACCATGTTTGCCGAAGAGCGCCAGCATCGCAAAGAGCGACTGGTGGCAGCCTGCCGCGCATTCGCGCTGCACAACCTCGATTACGGCTTTGCCGGCCATCTGACCGTGCGCGATCCGGAGTTTCCGGAGTTGTACTGGACCAACCCGATGGCCGTGCATTTCTCGCAGGTCAAGCTTTCCAACCTGATCCTTGCCGACCACAATGGCAAGGTCATCGAAGGCTCGTATGCGCTGAACCGTGCCGGCTTCGTATTGCACGCAGCGGTGCATGAAGCCAACTCAGACATCGTGGCGATGTGCCACGCGCATACCGTCTACGGCACCGCTTTCGCGGCGTTGGGCCGGCCGCTCGATCCGATCACGCAGGACGCCGCGGCATTTTTCGAGGACCACGTCGTCATCAAGGACGAGGCCGGTGCCGTTGCTGTTGAAGAGAGGGCCGGCACGTCGATCTGCGACCACTTCAAGAACGTGAAGGCGGCCATCCACCAGAACCACGGTCTGCTGACCGTCAGCCGCCACAGCATTGAAGCGGCCGCCTTCTGGTTTATCGCGCTGGAACGCTGCTGCCAGCAACAGTTGCTGATTGAAGCCACCGGAGCCAAGCCGGTGATGGTGTCGGAATACAGCTCGCGCTACAGCCGTGAACACGTCGGCAGCGAATACATCGGCTGGCTCCATTTCCAGCCGATCTACGAGCAACTGGTGCAGACCAACCCCGACATGTTCGACTGATACCGCAACGCAATTTATCAACGGCGATCAAGGACCAGCGGGCCGGCCTTGGTACACGATCCGGCCCCCCGGAACGGCCCGCTAGAGGATGACTGGAGACAACGATGTTGAAGACTGCACATGGTGGTGAAGCCGCCATCCATGCCGACTTGGAGGAAGCCGCCTACACCAAGGTGACCTTGCGGCTGATCCCCTTCCTGTTCCTGTGCTACGTGTTTGCCTACCTCGATCGCGTCAACGTGGGCTTCGCCAAGCTGCAGATGCTGTCGGACCTCAAGTTCAGCGAAACGATTTACGGCTTGGGCGCCGGCATTTTCTTCATTGGCTACTTTCTGATGGAAGTGCCCAGCAATCTGGCGCTGCATCGGTTTGGCGCACGCAAGTGGATCGCCCGGATCATGATCAGTTGGGGCATCTTGTCCGCTGCCATGATCTTCGTGAAGACGCCCACAGCCTTCTATGTACTGCGCTTCCTGCTGGGGGTAGCGGAGGCCGGTTTCTTCCCAGGGATCATTCTTTACCTCACGTATTGGTATCCGGCCTCGCGGCGCTCCAAGATCACGGCGCTGTTCATGACGGGCATTCCAATTGCGGGTGTGGTGGGGGGGCCGCTGTCCGGCTGGATTCTGGATCGCTTCCACAACGTGAATGGCATGCACGAATGGCAGTGGCTTTTCCTGTTGGAAGCGATTCCATCGCTAGTGGCGGGTGTGGTCACGTTCTTCTATCTGGACGATAGGATTCGTGACGCGAAGTGGCTTGATGCCGATGAGAAGGCCGTTCTTGAGCGAGAGCTCGCGAGCGACTCCGGCAAGATTGAAGTGCACAACGCCAGCGGTGCATTTACAAATGCGCGAGTCTGGGTCCTGTGTGCCTGCTATTTCGGGATCATCATGGGCCTGTACGGCATCAGCTTCTGGCTGCCGACGCTTATCAAGGCTTCCGGTGTGACCAGCGCATTCGATGTCGGCCTGCTCACCATGATTCCGTATGGCGCCGCTGCCGTTGCGATGGTGATGATTGGTCGCAGTTCAGACCGCACCAAGGAGCGCCGTTGGCACGTTGCGTTGCCGGCCATAGTTGGCGCGGTAGGTCTGACGGCCAGCACGTTCGTGTCGCATCAGCCCGCCATGGCTGTTCTGGCGCTCACCTTCGCGACGATCGGAATTCTGGGCGCGTTGTGCCAGTTCTGGTCGATCCCACCGGCATTTCTGGGTGGCGCGGCTGCAGCGGCTGGTATTGCCTTGATCAATTCGGTGGGCAATCTGGCGGGATTTGTCAGCCCATATCTGGTGGGCTGGATTAAAGACGCCACGAATAGCACGGACTTGGGCTTGTACTGTGTGGCCGCATCGCTGATCGCGGCCGCCGCGATTGTCCTGACGGTACCGAAAAAGGTGGTGAATCGCTGAACAGGCGGCGGGGCGGCCGGCCCTGCCGCAAAGAGGGGGCGGGTGCCTACAGCACCCGCATGATCGACAGCGCAGTGTCCTGTAGAACCTGCAGTACCCGCTGCAAGGCGTGCTCGGTGGTTTCTTCACCGACCTGCATATTCACGCTCAGCGCGGCGATCACGTTGCCGTGCCGGTCACGCAACGGCACGGCCACGCCCCGCACGCCAATCTGCAACTGCTGTTCGACCACGGCGTAGTCCTGCCGGCCGGCCTTGCGGATTTCATCGAACAGGCGGTCCCGCTGCAGGATCGTGTAAGGCGTGTACGGCGTCAGCACACAGGTTTCCAGCCATGCCTTGACCTTCTGCTCGGGTTGCGCGGCCAGCATCATCACACCGGCCGACGCGAGCGGGGCGGGCACGCGTGCACCCAGGACGAATCCCGTGCTCATGACCCGGCTGGTGCTGGTGCGCGAAATGAAAACGAGCTCCCAATCATCCAGCACGCTGAGGTACGCCACCTCGCCCACGGCGGCGGTCACCTGCTGCAGGAACGGCTGCACCGTGCGCGGCAGTCGCGCCGAATCGAAGTACGACCAGCCCACCTTCAGCACGCGCGGCGTCAGACTGAACAGCGTGCCTTCGCTGGTGAGGTAGCCCAGGTGTTCAAGCGTCAGCAGGTAACGGCGCGCGGCTGTGCGGGTAAGACCGGTCAGCTCGGCGGCCTGGGTGGGCGTCAACCGCGGGTGCTCGTGGTCGAATGCCTCCAGGATCGCGAGCCCTTTTTCCAGCCCGGCGATCCAGTCGCGCCGGTTCAGCGGTTCCTTCGTCATGGCGATAACCCTAAAAACGAGCGATATGTGCGCATGATTGTACGGTGATCGCACGCTGTTGCGCGAATGCCGCTTGTGAATGCGGGGTGTGGCCACCTACGCTGCGGGCATCGTCAGACAACGCATCGCCATGAATTCGCTCCGCACAGCGCGCTATCCCAAATGCATCGCCACCGTGTGCCTGTCCGGCACGCTGCCTGAAAAGCTGGAGGCGGCGGCCGCTGCCGGTTTTGATGGCATCGAGATCTTCGAAAACGATCTGCTGAACTTCGACGGCTCCCCGGCCCGGGTGCGTCAGATGGCGGCAGATCTCGGGCTTGCGATCATGCTGTACCAGCCGTTCCGTGATTTCGAAGCCATGCCGCGTGAGTTGTTTGCACGAAACCTGGCGCGCGCCGAGCGCAAGTTCGACGTGATGGCCGAACTGGGTGTCGAGACGGTGCTGGTATGCAGCAACGTGCAGGACATCGCCATCGACGACCCGGCGCGCGCGGCAGACGATCTGCGCCAGATGGCGGAAGCTGCGGCCGGGCGTGGGCTGCGTGTGGGCTACGAGGCGCTGGCATGGGGGCGGCACACGCGAACCTGGCGGCAAGCGTGGCAAATCGTGCAGCAGGCTGACCACCCGGCGCTCGGGCTGATTCTCGACAGCTTCCATACGCTGTCGCTGGGCGACACGTTGGATGGCCTTAGCAACGTGCCGGCGGACAAGCTCTTCTTCGTGCAGTTTGCGGATGCGCCAAGGCTGTCGATGGACGTACTGTCCTGGAGCCGGCATCACCGTAACTTCCCGGGGCAGGGCGACCTGCCGGTGACGGACTTTGCGCGCGACTTGCTTGCTGCGGGCTATACCGGGCCCTTGTCGCTCGAAGTCTTCAATGACGATTTCCGCTCCGCGCCCGCGCGGCTCACGGCGCTGGATGGCATGCGTTCACTATTCTGGCTGGAGTCCGAAGCGGGCGGCGCAGAACTGCCGGCCGCAGCTCAATTTGAAGGCGTGGACTTCCTGGAGTTTGCCGTCGATGCCGCAGCAGGGCGGGAGCTTGAAATGCGCCTGCGTGCACTGGGTTTTGCCTTTGCCGGGCACCATCGCTCCAAGGCCGTTGACCTGTATCGGCAAGGCCGCGTCAACGTGATCCTGAACATGGAGCAGGACAGCGCGGCGTCGGAGCATTTCGAGCTGCATGGGCCGTCTGTCTGCGCGATCGGCCTGAAGGTGGACGACGCCGAGCGCGCCATGGCACGCGCACGTGTGCTGTGCGCCCAGGAGTGGCGCGGGCCGGTGGGGCCTGCCGAACGCAGCATTCCCGCGCTGCGGGCCCCCGATGGCACGCTGCTCTATCTGATCGACGACCGCCAAGCCGATCGCAGCATCTACGAAAGCGATTTCGTTCTCCATCCTGGCATGCAGGACGATGCAGCGGGATTGGCATCGATCGACCACGTCGCGCAGGCGCTGCCCGCACATCGGCTCGACAGCTTCGTGCTGTTCTACCGGGCCATCTTCGGCATGGAAGCCGAACCCGAACAGGAGATTGCCGACCCGTACGGCCTCGTGAAAAGCCGTGCGATGGTGAGCCCCGACCGCAACGTGCGGATTCCGCTCAACGTATCGGAGAGCGGGCGCACCGCCACCGGCCGGTTCATTGCCGCCTACGCGGGCTCGGGCGTGCATCACATTGCCTTGCGCACCGAGCGGCTGTTCGAAACCATTGAGGCCATCGACCGCGGCGCGGCCCACCTGCAGCATGTGCCCGAGAACTACTACGACGACGTCGCCGCCCGCCTGGGGCTGGACGATGCGCTGCTCACCCGCCTGCACGACGATGGTCTGCTCTACGACCGCGACCCGCACGGCGACTTCCTGCACACCTACACCGAGCCCTTTCGCGAGCGCTTCTTCTTCGAGCTTGTCCAGCGCAACGGCTACCTGGGCTACGGCGCGGCAAACGCCGCTGTGCGCATGGCCGTACAGGCGCAACTGAGCCGCACCACCACCAATACGGCTGACCACTGAGTCACGAAGACTTTGGCGCTCGCGGTCGTGCGGCCGTGGGCGTTATCCACGCAACACCACGGCTGCGCGGGCAGCCGTTGCACATCCATCCCCATCACATCAAAGAGGAGACAAGGGAGCCATGAACAAGACAATGATTGCCGCATTGGTGCTCGGAGCCACGAGCCTGCCAGCGGCAGCGCAAACCACCGGCGGTGTCACGCTCTACGGGCTGATCGACACCACCATCCGCTACAGCACGCACGAAAACGCGGCAGGCAACAGCAATCTGCAGATGATGGACGGCGTGCTGACCGGTAGCCGCTGGGGCCTGCGTGGCACCGAAGACCTGGGTGGCGGCACCAAGGCCATGTTCATCCTGGAATCGGGCTTCTTCCCCGATACCGGCGGCAGCCAGCAGGGCGGGCGACTGTTCGGACGCACCGCGGTGGTGGGCCTGGAAGGCGACTACGGCAAGCTCTACCTCGGCCGGCAATACACGCTGGCACACGAGGTTTTGTCTTCGTACGAGGCGATGGCGTTTGCCAACAACTCCATCGTCGGCTATCAGGGCGGCAACTACACCGGCCTGCGCTACGACAACACGGTCAAGTACATCAAGTCGTTCGGCGGTCTGCAGCTTGCCGGCGCATGGACGTTTGGCGAAGCAGCCGGCAGCTTCAGCAAGAGTTCGGCCGGCGCCGGCTCGATCGTCTACAGCATGGGCTCGGCTGAAGTGGGCGCGGTGTATCAGGTCACGCGCGATGTGTCGTCGGCGTTCTTCGGCGCGGTGCCGGCGGCGCTTGCCAGCAAGCAGACGGTCTGGGGCTTTGGCGGCAAGCTGGATACCTCGATTGCCACGTGGTACCTCGGCTACACGAACAGCCGCCTCGACGTGGCCGACTACAAGAACCAGGCCGCCTATGTGGGCGCAAAGGTGCCGATCTCCGGCGCACTGAGCTTCATCGGCACCGTGCAGTACGACTGGATGAAGCACCTCGATGCCAGCGGCAAGCGCCTGACCACCGCCGGCATGCTCGACTACGCCTTCAGCAAGCGCACCGATGTGTATGCCGAGGTGGACTACACGCATCTGCAGGGGAGTTGGGTGGCGTTGGACAGCGCCGCCGCGTTCAACAACTCCGGCAACCTGTACGGCAACAACTCGCGCTTGGGCGTGATGCTGGGCGTGCGACACAAGTTCTGATCGCTTGGATCGTTCTCGCAATGAAAAAAAGCCCGCCAATGTTCCGGCGGGCTTTTTTCATGCTGCGATCAATGCAGCGGGCAATCTCGCGCGATCACGTCGCCTACCATGGCAGCGGTTGCGCCAGACAGCGTCCAGCCCAGGTGCCCGTGTCCCGTGTTGTAGAACACGCGCGCGTGCCGCCCTCGGCCGACGCGCGGCATCATGTCCGGCATCATCGGGCGCAAGCCGGCCCAGGGCACCACACGCGAGGTACCAATCGCAAAGTTGCGGCGTGTCCATGCCACCAGCGGTTCGATGCGGTCCGCGCGAATGTCGCGGTTGTAGCCATTGAACTCCGCCGTACCGGCCACGCGGAACCGGCCAGTGCCCAGGCGGCTCGTCACGATCTTCGCGCTCTCATCCAGCAGGCTGACCCACGGCGCGCCTTGCACGCTGGCATCGTCGTCCAGGTGCACCGTGATCGAATAACCCTTGACCGGATACACGTTGATGCGATCGCCCACGAGTTGTGCGATATGCCGGCTGCCCACGCCCGCGCACACGACCATCGCATCGGCGGCAAGGTCCTGCACGACATTCGCCGCGGTGGTGGAAAGGCGGTCATCGAGCGTGGTTTGCAACAGCAGGCGCACGCCGCTTTCGGTGGTTTCCACATGGCGCACATCCACGCCGTGCATGAATCGCACGCCGCGCTTCTCACACGCCTGTGCCAGGCCGCGCGTGAACTTGTGGATGTCACCGGTGGCGTCGGATGCGGTGAAGTAGCCGCCGTAGTAGTTGCCGCGCAGCGTCGGCTCAATGGCGGCGATCTCCTCGGGGCTCACGGCGTGCCGCTCAAGCCCGCCGGCGACGAGCAGGGCGTTGGCCTTGCCTGCTGCCGCAAAGCTGGCCTTGTCGTGATAGACGTGCAGAATGCCGCGCTTCTGCAGGTCGAAATCGATCTGCTCCCGTTCGGCCATCGCAAACAGATGCTTGCGTGCCTCGATGGCCATGCGTGTGGTCTCGATGGTGTTGCGGCGGTAGTGCGCGATGCTGGCCACGAACTCGCCGATCCACGAGTATTTGTGCCACGAGGGCTTGGGATTGAGCAGCAGCGGGGCATCGTTGCGCAGCATCCATTTGATGCCTTTGAGCAGCGTGCCGGTGCTGTTCCAGACTTCAGCGTTGCTGGCGGAAAGCTGCCCGCCGTTGGCGAACGATGTTTCCATGGCCGGGTACAGGTGGCGGTCGAGCACCGTGACCCGATAGCCGAGTTGCGAGAGCGTGTAAGCAGTGGTGACGCCGGATATGCCGGCGCCGACGATGACGATGTGCGTCATGGCGGTCCCTATGGAGTGATGTCATGACCGGACGATCCGGTCGGCTCACCCCATCTGTCTCGGGACCTGAGAGCTTGGGCGTCAGCAGCGCTGGCGCCTTCCCCTTCGGTGGGCGCGCGCGTGCACGCCTCTCTCCAGATTCGCAGTCGACGCCACAGTCCTTTTGCCTGAGAGTTTCCGGGGTGGTTGCTCCATCGGCGCCGGGCGTTGCACGTGCGTGCGTTGAGCCCGGTCTCTCCTGCGGCGTGTTGCAGCTGTCGTTGGTGCGTCAGCCGCGCCTGCGTGCTGCCGGTGTGGGCAGCGGGGGGGAGTGTGTCACGGGTTGTGAGGTTCGGCAAGTCGCGCTGTAGCGGATGCAACGGGAGGCGTGTCGTCCTTCAGGTCGACGCCGCTGCGGCCGAGCGCCAGCGCGCCGTTGAGCAGGTACACCAGTCGGGTCGCAGCCTGGTCATAGGCCAGGCCTGCCGGCCGCACATTGGAGATGCAGTTCCGCTCCGCATCGGAACGGCCAACACGCGGCGCGCAGGTCAGGTAAATGCCCAGGCTGTCAGGCGAACTCAACCCTGGCCGCTCACCGATCAGCATCACCACCTGCCGCGCGCCCAGCAGTGCACCGATCTCATCCCCCAGCGCAACCCGGGACTGCTCGGCGATGGCGACTGGCCCGATCGACCAGCCGGCCGGCAGACGCTCACGCACGCTGCGTAGCAGCGGCACTGCATGGCTTTGCACCGCCAATGCGGAGAGCCCATCGGCAATCACGAAGACAACGTCGAACGGCTGCGCTGGCCGCAACGCGCCAAGTCTTGCGCGGCTGGCCTCGTCAAGGCGGCGGCCAAGGTCGGGACGGCGCAGATATTCCGCGCGATCCGCAGCCGCGCTGTGCGCCGTCACCGCTGTGAAGCCCGCTTCCTCAAGCGCGGCCGCCACTGCTGCGCTATCGAGCGGCAGGTGCACGGCATCGCGCGCCTGGGCATGCGCCACGCCGAATGCCAGCACGGCGTCGGTCGTCTGGCTGTTGCCGGCGCGGCCCAGCGCGATACGGGCGTCGGTAAAGGCGCGCAGGTGCGCCCACGGATTCAGCTGAACGAGGGAGTGTTTCGGCATGAGCGGCTTCCCAACAAATTCACAGTGCGTGAGCCAACTGCAGCAGTGGTTGCCGCGCCGTGGCGTCTTGCAGGCGGCCGGCCGCATCGACGATGCCCATGCTTTGCAGCCACGCCTCGAACTCCGGTGCGGGCCGCAGGCCGAGCGAGTCGCGCAGATAGAGCGCGTCATGGAACGATGTGCTCTGGTAGTTCAGCATGATGTCGTCAGCGCCCGGCACGCCCATGATGAAATGGATGCCCGCCACGCCAAACAGCGTCAGCAGCGTATCCATGTCGTCCTGGTCCGCTTCTGCGTGGTTGGTATAGCAGACGTCGCAGCCCATCGGCAGGCCCATCAGCTTGCCGCAGAAGTGGTCTTCCAATCCGGCGCGGATGATCTGCTTGCCGTCGTACAAGTACTCCGGCCCGATAAAGCCGACCACCGTATTCACCAGCAAGGGCGAAAACGCCCGCGCTACGGCATAGGCACGCGCTTCCATCGTTTGCTGATCAACGCCGTGGTGCGCATTGGCCGACAGCGCGCTGCCATGGCCGGTCTCGAAATACATCACGTTGTTGCCGACCGTGCCGCGCGCCAGGCTTTGTGCTGCGTCATGGGTCTCGGCCAGCAAGGCCAGGCTGATGCCGAATCCCGCGTTGGCCTGTTCGCTGCCCGCCACCGACTGGAACACCAGGTCGACCGGCGCACCTTGGTCAATGGCGCGTATGGTGTTCGTCACGTGGGTCAGCACGCACGACTGCGTGGGAATGGCGTAGCGGTTGCGCAGCTCATCCACCAGTTGCAGCAGCGAAACGATGGCGCCGAGATTGTCGCCGGCAGGGTTGATGCCGATGGTCGCGTCGCCGCAGCCATAGAGCAGGCCATCGATGATCGATGCAGCAATGCCTTTGGGATCATCCGTCGGGTGGTTGGGCTGCAGCCGGACCGACAACCGGCCGGGCAAACCGATGGTGTTGCGAAAGCGCGTGACCACGCGGCACTTGCGCGCCACGGCGACCAGATCCTGGTTGCGCATCAGCTTGCTGACCGCGGCGGCCATTTCCGGCGTGATGCCGGGCGCGACGCTTGCCAGTGTCTGGCTGTCGGTCTCATGCAGGAGCAGCCAGTTGCGGAATTCCCCCACCGTGAGCGAGGCGATCGGGCCGAAGGCCTGCGCGTCGTGCCGATCAAGAATCAGGCGCGTGACCTCGTCGTCTTCATAGGGCACCAGCGCTTCGTTGAGAAACACCGACAGCGGCACATCCGCCAGTGCCATCCGTGCGGCCATGCGTTCGCCCTCACTGGCCGCGGCCAGGCCCGCCAGGTAGTCGCCGGAGCGCGCTGGGCTCGCTTTGGCCAGGAGTGTCTTGAGATCGTTGAACACATGGCGCTGTGCGCCAATGGTGTGGGCAAAGTGCATGATGGGATACCCGGCAGAGTCCAATGGCGGTGACGGCGATGCCTATCCTGCCACTTTAGTTGCCTTCCAAGCCATGGCGGCAATGTTCTAATACGGGTTTCTCAAACGTCGATATCCCGCGCCAATGACCGCTTCCGCCACACCGTCCCGTACACATCAAGCGGGCTCTGCCATGGAAGTGCTGGCGGTCTTTCTCAAGCTGGGCCTCACGAGCTTCGGCGGCCCTGTCGCGCATATCGGCTACTTCCGCCGCGAGTTCGTGGAGCGTCGGCGCTGGCTGGACGACGCCACATTCACCGATCTGGTCGGGCTGTGCCAGTTTCTGCCGGGGCCTGCCAGCAGCCAGGTCGGGTTTTCCGTCGGCCTGCTCCGGGCCGGCTGGCGCGGCGGGTTGGCGGCGTGGTGCGGCTTTACGCTGCCTTCCGTCTTGTTGCTGCTGGCATTTGCGATGCTCGCGCCGAGCCTCGGCGGCCCGTTTGGCGCGGGCCTGATCCACGGTTTGAAGCTGGTTGCCGTTGCTGTGGTGGCGCAGGCCGTGTGGGACATGGCGCGCAAGCTCTGTCCAGACTGGCAGCGCGCAGGCATCGCGGTACTCAGCATCGCCGTGCTTGGCGCGTTGACGACCGTCTACGCGCAACTTGTCGTGATTGCGCTTGGCGCCGCGCTGGGCCTGGTGTTGTGCCGGACATCCCGTCCGGCCAGCGGTAGCCAGAGGGCAGGGCAGGAGGCCGCATTCCGCGTGTCTCACGTGGCCAGCATCGTCAGCCTGTCGTTGTTCTGCGCGCTGCTGTTCGGACTTCCGGTTCTGACGGATCTTCATCCGTGGATGCCCGCGAAGGTATTCGACGCGTTCTATCGCTCTGGTGCATTGGTTTTTGGGGGCGGGCACGTCGTGCTTCCGTTGCTGGAGCAGCAGACGGTCGCGACCGGTTGGGTGGCATCGAACGATTTTTTGGCTGGCTACGGTGCCGCACAGGCCGTGCCGGGGCCGCTCTTCACCTTCGCCGCTTTCCTCGGTTGGACGATCGGGCCGGGGCTCAATCACTGGGCCGGGGCTGCCCTTGCTACGGTGGGCATTTTCCTGCCGGGCTTGCTGTTGGTCATCGCGGCGCTGCCTTACTGGCAGGGATTGCGCGCGCGCCCGTCCATGGCAGCGTTGCTTGCGGGGGTGAATGCCGCAGTGGTTGGATTGCTGGCGTTCGCCCTTTACACGCCGGTCTGGACGAGCGCAGTGCGGTCATGGAGCGATGTTGCCGTCGCGGTGACTGCGTTCCTGCTGCTGACACGATGGAAAACGCCACCGCTGATCGTGGTGGCGTTCTGTGCAGCGGCGGGTGTTGCCGCTGCCATGTTGGGTTGAATCGCGCGCTTCCTGTGAGCGCCAACCGGTAGCTGCGCAGGGCAGGGGCGTCATTCATCCATCAACCGAACCCTGACCTTTTTGCCCTTCATCGTGCCGGCATTGAGCTTGCGCAGCGCCTCGCGCGCGATGCCGCGTTCGACCGCGACGTAGGTCGAGAATTCCGTCACGTTGATCTTGCCGATCTGGTCGCCGCGAAAGCCGGCATCCCCGGTCAGTGCGCCGAGCACATCGCCGGGGCGGATCTTCTCCTTGCGCCCACCCAGAATCTGCAGCGTTTCCATGGGCGGCAGCAGCGGCGCATCGTTGCCGGTATCAAGCTCGTCGAGTTTGTGCCATTCGACCTCGCGGCCCATTGCTTCTTCGATATTGCCGACGCGGCCCATCTCGTCCATGCTGGCGAGGCTCAACGCCCAGCCGTTGTCATCGGCGCGGCCTGTGCGGCCAATTCGATGCACGTGCACTTCGGGGTCGGGCGTCACATCAACGTTGATCACCGCTTCGAGTTGCGCGATATCGAGCCCGCGTGCGGCAACGTCGGTCGCAACCAGCACCGAGCAACTGCGGTTCGCGAACTGGATCAGCACCTGGTCGCGTTCACGCTGTTCGAGTTCGCCATGCAGCGCGAGTGCGTGGATGCCCTGCGCGCGCAAGACGTCGAGCAGGTCTCGGCATTGCTGCTTCGTGTTGCAGAACGCGAGCGTGCTGACCGGTCGATAGTGCCTGAGCAGTTGCCCCACCGCATGCAGCCGCTGGCTGTCGGTCACCTCGTAGAAGCGCTGGCGGATCTTGCTGTCGTCGTGGCGCTCTTCGAGCTTCACTTCCTTCGGGTTGCGGAGAATCCGCTGGCTCAGCTTGGCAATACCTTCCGGGTACGTCGCCGAGAACAGCAGCGTTTGCCGGTCGGCCGGGCATTGGCGCACGACCGTCGCAATGTCATCGAAGAAGCCCATGTCGAGCATGCGGTCGGCCTCGTCCAGCACCAGCGTCTTCAGTGCACCGAGCCCGAGATTGCCGCGCTCCAGATGGTCCATGATGCGCCCGGGCGTACCGACGATGACGTGGGCGCCATGTTCAAGGCTCGCCGCCTGCGGGCGCATCGGTGTGCCGCCGCACAGCGTCAGCACCTTCACGTTTTCTTCGGCACGCGCCAGGCGGCGGATTTCCTGCGCAACTTGGTCGGCAAGCTCGCGCGTGGGGCAGAGCACCATCGCCTGCACGTCGAAGCTGCGCGCGTCGAGCCGTGCGAGCAGGGCCAGCGCAAACGCAGCGGTTTTGCCGCTGCCCGTTTTTGCCTGCGCGATCAGATCGTGGCCGGCAAGCGCGATCGGCAGGCTTGCGGCCTGGATCGGTGTCATGTCGGTGTAGCCGAGCTGCGCAAGGTTCGTGAGCACAGCCGGGGCGAGCGCTAGGGTGCTGAAAGGCGTGGCGGTCGGTTCGATGGTCATGTCGTTGCGTTGGATCACTTGAGCGGCTTGCCTTCGATTTGCTTGTAGATGACCCGGCCGTCTTTGGTTTCGACGCGTTTGAGATAGTTGCGTGCGCCGCATAGCGCACAGCGGAACAGCGGCCCTTGGCCCTCGTCTTTAATGACGACCTCGGAAAGCTGCCACTGCGTGCCGCAGCTCTGGTTGATGCAAGTGAACACAGTTTTCTCTAGATGGAGGTGTCGTTGTGCCTCGGTGACGAGGCAGGTAGACCGGGCGCGCGTGCGCCAATGTCAATCTGGACGCATATCTCTACCCCAAATGGCTTTGCCGCACCATGCGGGAGACATTGCGCCACCTTTGCTTATTTTGGCCGGAGAGGTGGAAATGACATCGCGTCTCGTTGGGTTCGTTCCCGCGCGACGTCGAATCTCGTGCGATGCCTGCGCTATGCGCCGAATGCATCCTGTTGTTGCAACAGATTCGCGGGCGCAATGTTGAGTGCTGCGGGAATCCTTGGTCGCAATGGCGGATCGCGGCGTTTTCCCGGCCGGACTCTAACACACCCGTTCAGGTCCGTAACGTGCGGGCCGAGCTTTTGTGGCGACCGTCGGCCAGCCGTGCATGTCATTTCGTTGAAGCCGCCTGGAGTTCACACTCTTATCGTGGTTTGAGGTGCATCAACTCCGGGCCGTAGCCGCTGGCATCTAATGGATTGCACATTTGGCAATCGTTTGATGCCCCGACCATGCGCGCCGCCCCCGTGCCGTCTTCGCCGACGGCAGATCTGATCGACCTGCCATTTCACGCTGCGCTTGCCCGCGCATCCAACTCGCTGTCGCTTGCATCCATGCAACTGGCGTTGCTCGATTGGGCGCTGCATCTTTCCGTCTCGCCGGGCAAGCAGCTGGATCTGTGCCGCTTGGCACTGACGCAGGCCCAACAACTCGAGGGCTACATCCGGAACTGCATGGGGTCCGGCCCTCAGAACGTGTGCCTTTGCGTCCAGCCGCCGGCCCACGACCGTCGTTTCTCGGCTGACGAGTGGCGATTGTGGCCGTTCAACGTGCTGCAGCAGTCCTTCCTGTTGACCGAGCAATGGTGGGATGCGGCCACGCGGGGCGTGTGGGGTGTCGCCAAGCATCATGAGGACGTGGTTGCCTTTGCTGCGCGGCAATGGCTCGACATGATGTCGCCGGGCAACCAAATGGCAACCAATCCCATTGTCCTGCGTCAGACCTTTGAGCAGCGCGGCACTAACCTAGTACGCGGCGCGCTCAATGCGCTCGATGATCTGGAGCGCTCCATGAGCGGAGCGCCCGCCGCCGGCACCGAGCGCTTTGTGGTGGGCCGTGACGTGGCCATCACGCCCGGCAAGGTGGTCTTGCGCAACCGCCTGATCGAGTTGATCCAGTACGCACCGGCTACGGGCAAGGTCCAGGCCGAGCCCATCCTGATCGTGCCGGCCTGGATCATGAAGTACTACATCCTGGATCTATCGCCGGAGAACTCGTTGATCCGCTATCTGGTCGAGCAGGGCCATACCGTGTTCTGCATCTCCTGGAAGAACCCCGACGAGGCAGATCGCGCCCTCGACATGGACGACTACCTCAAGCTTGGTGTCTTTGCCGCGCTCGATGCTGTGAATGCCATCGTGCCGGGCCAGCGCGTTCACGCCGCCGGCTACTGCCTCGGGGGCACATTGTTGGCCATTGCCACGGCTGCCATGGCACGCGATGGCGATGCACGGCTGGCGTCCATGACGCTCTTTGCCGCACAGACAGACTTCTGCGAGCCGGGCGAACTGGGCCTGTTCATCGATGAAGCACAGGTCAGTCTGCTCGAAGCACAGATGGAGCAGACCGGCTATCTGCGCGCCAGCCAGATGGCAGGGGCCTTCCAGATGCTGCGCTCATACGACTTGCTGTGGTCGCGCCTGGTGGGCGAATACCTGCTGGGGGACCGCGCACCCATGAACGATCTGATGGCCTGGAACGCCGATGCCACGCGCATGCCCGCGCGCATGCACAGCCAGTACCTGCGGCATCTGTTCCTGAATGACGACCTGAGCGAGGGCCACTATCCCGTCAACGGCAAGCCGGTGGTACTCAACGATATCGATTTGCCCATCTTCGTGGTCGGCACGCTGACCGACCACGTGGCGCCTTGGCGCTCCGTCTACAAGCTGCATCACCTGACCGAGGCGGAGCTGACGTTCGTGCTGACCAGCGGCGGTCATAACGCCGGCATCGTCAGCCCGCCCGCCAACTCGCATCGAAGATTCCAGTTGCAGACACGCCACACAGGCGAGACATCGGCGGCGCCGGATGACTGGCTGGCATCGGCGCCCGCCACCGATGGTTCGTGGTGGCCGGCGTGGCATGCATGGCTGGTTGCGCATGCTTCGGGTTCCACGGCGGTTAACCCGCCGAGCATGGGCGCTCCAGGATTGCCGCCACTGGCCGAAGCGCCCGGCACCTACGTGCTGGAGAAATAGATGCGTGTGGAGAAACAACGCGGGGATCTGGTCCAAGGTCTGGTCGATGGGACTGGTGGTGTGGCCTCAATGTCTGGCCATCTGCCTCATCGGCACCGTGCTGTTTCTCGCATCATTGGCGCGCTTTCGCCAAACCATCAGCTAGATGACTTAAGGAGCCAACATGGATACGCCCGCCAACGTTCCTCTCGCGCTTCAAAAGGCGCAGATTGCATTCGGACTGCAGACGTTGGGTCTGCTCAAGGCAGCGCGACAGCGCTGGTGTGAGCTCGGCGCCGAGCTGCTGGCCGCAGACGTTGCCCGCACGGAGTCTGCATTGGCCGATCTGCAAAGCGTCGAGGACTGGAGCGCGTTTGCGACATTGCTGCCCAACGCCTTCTGGCAGACCAGCCAGCGTGCCATGGGTGTGCTGCAGGGCGTGCTGCAGACGGCCATCTCGAACCAATCGCGCTTCGTGGCCGATTACCAGCGCGTCATGCTGGAATGGCAGCAGGCTTCCGTACGGGCCCTAAGCACGGCCGGCAATGTCATGCCGGTCCACACGGCGCTACAGGGGATGCTCTCGGCGTGGGGCGCGCCAGGCGATGCACTCCTCCGCTCCACAGCCGTGCAGCCGCATCTTGCGCGTGCCCCCCGAAAGGGCAACGGTCAACTCCACAAATCGTCCTGACGAACACGCATGGGCCCCGATCATCCGCCCGCTCTACCCGCATTGCTGCCGGCCAGCGATCTGAACGTGGTGCGCAATCGCACCTTTGACGAGATTGCGATTGGCGACACGGCAGCCATCCTGCGCACCCTGACACCGGAGGACGTCCAGCTCTTTGCCGTGTTGTCGGGAGACGTCAATCCGCAGCACCTGGACGCGGACTTTGCCGCATCGACGCGCTTTCATGGCGTGATTGCGCACGGCATGCTGGGCGGAGCGCTCATTTCCGCGCTGCTCGGGACCCGTTTGCCGGGGCCGGGAACGATCTACCTTGGGCAGACGCTGCAATTTCTCGGTCCGGTACGCGTTGGCGACACGTTAACCATCCGGGTGACGGTGGTCAGCAAGGAGGATGCGAGCAAGCGGGTCACGCTGGCATGCACGTGTACAAACGACAGCGGCACGGTGGCCATCACGGGCGAGGCCGAGGTCATCGCGCCCACCGAGCGGATCGAGCGTCCGCGCACCACACTGCCGGATGTGCGTATCACCACCGGCAGTGATGGTATGCACCGGCTGCTCGACCATGTACGACCTCTTGGTGCAGTCCGCATGGCCATCGTCCACCCGTGCGATGCGCTGAGCCTGACAGCCGTGATGGACGCGCACGCTGAAGGCCTGATCGTGCCTTGCCTCGTCGCGCCATACGCCAAGCTGATGCGGGTAGCCGCAGATGCCGGGCTTGACCTCAGTGGCATAGAGATTGAAGACGTGCCGCACAGCTGTGCTGCTGCCACCCGCGCCGTGGAGCTTGTGACGCAGGGCAGGGCAGAGGCGCTCATGAAGGGCAGCCTGCATACCGATGAATTGATGGCAGCGGTCGTGCGCGACGAAGCGGGGCTGCGTACCAAGCGCCGGATCAGCCATTGTTTCCTGATGCAGTCGCCCGCGTATCCGCGGCCGTTTATCGTGACGGACGCCGCCATCAACATCGTGCCGACCCTGGATCAAAAGGCGGACATCGTCCGTAACGCCATCGATCTGGCCCATGCGATTGGCGTGGAACGGCCTCGGGTGGCGATCCTTGCGGCGGTCGAGACCGTGAACCCGCGTATGCCGGCCACGCTCGATGCGGCCGCACTGTGCAAGATGGCGGACCGCGGCCAGATCGAGGGTGGTGTGCTGGACGGGCCACTGGCTTTCGATAACGCGGTATCCGCCGCTGCCGCGCGCATCAAGGGCCTCGTCTCGGAAGTGGCAGGGCAGGCCGATGTGCTGGTGGTGCCCGATCTGGAAAGCGGCAACATGCTCGCCAAACAGTTGGAATACCTGGGCGGGGCTGCAAGCGCAGGCATTGTGCTCGGCGCCCGCGTGCCCATTGTGTTGACCAGCCGTGCCGACTCGCGTGAATCGCGCATCGCGTCGTGCGCCCTTGCCACGTTGCTTGCCCACCGCTACCGCAACTTGCCGCCATGAGCGATTGCATCGTCGTACTGAACTGCGGCTCGTCGAGCATCAAGTTTGCGTTGTTCGATGCCAACTTTGACCCGTTGCCGCGTGCGCCAATGTGGAACGGCACAGTAGAGGGGATCGGCACTGAACACCCCACGGCGACAGAGGCTGGCGCGCCGACACAGGTGCTGGAGCTTGATGCTGCGCAGCCGTATCACGCCGCGCTCATGCACATTCGCCAGCGGGTCGAGCAAAGGCTGGAAGGCCGCCGGCTCAAGGCCGTGGCCCATCGGGTGGTGCATGGCGGCGCCAAGTACTTCGCGCCGGTACGCGTGAACGCGGAGGTGCTTTCCGATCTGCGCAGCTACATTCCACTGGCACCGTTGCATCAACCGTTTGCACTGGAAGCCATCGAGGCGCTTCTGTTGGGCTTGTCCGATGTGCCACAAGTCGCATGCTTCGATACCGCGTTCCACCGCACGCTGCCACAGGTCGAGACGATGCTGCCGCTGCCTTACATGGCATGGGAGCGTGGCCTGCGGCGTTATGGCTTTCATGGGTTGTCGTACGAGTACATGTCGATCGCCTTGCCCGAACGGCATGGCGATATCGCCCGCGGGCGAACCATCGTCGCGCATCTCGGCAGCGGCGCGAGCCTGTGCGCAATGATCGAACTGAAGAGCGTGGCCACAACGATGGGGTTTTCCGCGCTCGATGGCCTGATGATGGGGACGCGATGCGGCTCGCTCGATCCGGGGGCGGTGCTCTACATGATGGAGACGGAGCATCTGTCCCCGGCACAGGTCGGGCACGTGCTGTATCACGAATCGGGTCTGCTTGGCGTGTCAGGGCTGTCTTCCGATCCGCGCGACCTGATTCCGCGCGAGGCCGACAACCCACGTGTGCAGGCAGCGCTTGCGCTCTACGTGCGCCGGATCGTCCGCGAGATCGGCGCACTGGTGGCGGTACTTGGCGGCCTGGATTTTCTGGTGTTCACGGCCGGGATTGGCGAACACAACGCGGTACTGCGCGAACGCGTTGTGGGGGGACTTGGTTATCTGGGCGCCAACCTGGATGGCGAGGCCAACCAAGCGCATGCCGCGATCATTTCCAGTTCAGCGAGCCGGATTCGCGTGGCGGTGGAGCCTACTAATGAGGAGTGGGTGGCAGCTCGGCATGCGGTTCAATGCAATTTGCAGTGACGAGTCTTCTTGTCGAAAGAACTGGATGGCACGGGCTGCTGTCACGTCGCCCATAGGCGCAGATTTTATTTTACATAACCTTTATTATGCGAA
>NZ_JASATD010000048.1:0-25966 GCF_038440115.1 Ralstonia sp. OTU4908
GTCCGGACAACATGCCGTCCGGAGGAGGCAAGGAAACGTGCTGCGCTTCCTTCCCCAAGAAATGGCGTCCTGGCCTAAAGGTCACGGTGCAATGGATTGCCGACAAGAAACTGGACGGTGTCACTTACGGGGCTTGGTACAAAGCCGAAGCGAAGGTGCCCGAGTATGGCACCGCCACCTACGGGATGTGGGCCATCTTTCTTCCGGACGATCGAGTCAAGGTCATGATCAAAGATGGCAATGCAAACGGGCATAACCGTGTATGGGCTCGCCCTGCTGATGATGACCCTTATGTGGCCACTGGAACGGTGGACGAAGAACTCACGCGTCAAGATGAAGAGAGGCGCGAGAAGCAACGTCAAATGAAGGTCGCGCGAGAAGCCGAATTGGCCCGCGAAGCCGAACTCAATAAGCAAGAGGAGACAAGCCAATGAAGCTCCTACGCTGGCCCACCAAAATGCCCGCTGGCGGCTTGCTCGCAGAAGGCAAAGCCGCACACGACCACGGCAAGAGCAAGGTAATTGACCCGCTCGGCGCCTGCGAACAAACCATTCACATCAGCCTGTTCTTTGATGGTACCAACAACAACGACGACAGAGATAACGAAGAGTTTCGAGACTCCAAATGGCAAGCCCATACCAATGTGGCGCGCCTCTACAACGCCGCGCATGACAAGCCAGAAAGCGGCGTTTTTGCACATTACATCGCCGGCGTGGGCACAATCTTCAAGAAACTCGGTGAACTCGAATACTCCTCCACAGGCAAAGCTTTTGCACGAGGCTATGGCTGGCGATGCGTGTGGGGTTACACGCGCGTGTTGAATTCGATCTACCAAGCCATCGCGGGTGCGAACGAAGATGCGTTGATTCGAGACGACGAAGCCAAGCGCCTCTGCCATGCCACCGCTGACGGCTACCGGGGCTTCTCCAATCTCTTCGACATGACACACCGCAAACTCGCCGGCATCCAACGCGACAGGCAACGCGACTGCCAGCGCAACAAGATGGTCAAACAGGTGTGGATCAACGTGTTTGGCTTTTCGCGCGGTGCAGCCTGCGCGCGTTCGTTCATCGGAAAGCTCACGCGCGATTGGGCACCGAACGGCAAGATTGCGGGAACGATCCCCTACCAGATCAACTTCATGGGGTTGTTCGATACCGTGGCATCCGTGGGGCCACCGGATTCGGTGCGGGCGGCATTTGATTTCGATACGTTCGATGGCCACTTTGCGTGGTCCAGCGGCGGCCTCATGAACATTCCCAGGGACGTCAAACGCTGCGCCCATTTCTTCTCCATTCACGAACAGCGCATGAGTTTTCCGCTGGATACCATCATGGAGGGCCAAGCCTATCCGGGCGGCGCTGGCCAAAGGCTGGAGGTGGCCTACCCCGGTGAGCATTCAGACGTCGGCGGCGGTTATCCGCCTGGTGCCCAAGGGAAGGCCCGCGCTGGCGATGCCGACAAGCTCAGCCAGATTCCACTGCATCACATGTACATCGAAGCATTGCGCTGGGGTGTGCCGCTTTTGGTTGGTGAGGACATCAGCAAGAGCCCGTACATGAGGGATGATTTTGCTTTGAGTCAGTCGGTCGTCAATGCCTTCAATGCATGGTTGGACAAAATGGGCGAAATATCGACGGTGACAGATGCCATGCGCATCGGCATGCGGCAGAACCTTGCATGGCGCACGCTGCGCGCACGCTGGAACACTGGCGACTATCTCACCAATCGACCGTTCTTCAAGGCTGCTTCTGAAGACAGCTTGACGCCGTATCAACTGGAATTGCAGGTCGACAAGGCAACGGAAACCGATGCAGAAACCTTGAAGTTGCGCCAGCGCATCAAGGAATTGGCCGCAGGTAGCGCCACTGCAGGGCTGGAAAATGCTTCACAGGGCTACGCCAGTGCGGCGAAGAGAGCGGCCCAGATGGAACAGGCTGCCGAACGAGACAAGAAGATGCAGGCAGCCTGGGACGCCATGGCACGCAGGCGGGAGCAACTCTGCCAAGAAATCGCCAGAAAGAAAGACAAGACCCGTCCTGGCGAAGGTGCGGATGAAACCGTCACTAATGATCAGCATGACTTGCGGGAGAGCGCGGAAGAATTCCGCCTGCTGCTGGGCTATCTTCATCCAGAACGGCAAGCCGAGCTTGGCGTTGAGAAACTGCCATCACCGTTGATGGCCAAGATGGAGCGATCTGGGCTCGGCCCGGTTGGCATTGGAGCCGCAGCCTACGATGCCTACAAGAATGCAGCCCAATTGCTTTACGTGCGGCGAGATCGGAATCCGGACAGCGGGCGTATCAAGCTGGTAGACAAAGACATGCATATGCGAACAGGCCCAGTGGTCGCCGGCGCGCTCAAGACCAAGGCATTTCTCCCAGAGCGCTACGACGTGTTGGTGCTGCCAGCACGCGAAATGGTTGAAAAGCTACGGGAATGGACCGCGCCCAAAGCGGTAGAGCAGTTTGAGCGCCAGAACCGAGCCATCATCGCCCTCTTCGATGACTATATCCATGACAGCCGCGCATGGTTTCGCATGCCGTACTTTCATGAGTACGCGCCAGGCGGGTATGGCTGGGCGCGAGTGTTCTTTGTTGGCAACGACAACGCCATCAGGCATTTGGGCTTGGCGGAAGATGCGCGCGCGGCGGAACAAGCTGCACGAACAAAAGCGCTCGTGCGCCGTATCAACGCCGGCCCAACGCCAACGCTCGATGAAATGCTGATGGGAGATTGAACATGCTATCCAGGTCCATCATCGTGGTCGGAGACGTCAACTCCAGCAACGGCCCCGTCATCAGCGGATCACCAACGGACACCATTGACGGCAAGCCGATCGCCCGCAAGGGCGATCTCGTGGACTGCCCCGCGCGCTACCCAGATGGACGCTTGCATGGCATCAACCCCATCGTTGAAGGTGACGATTCCATGATCGTGAACGGCCAACCGGTGGCTCTGCACGGGCATCGTTGCCGATGCGGCTGCGCACTCATCGGCACCACGACGGGGTATGTCGATGGCTAGACGTCAGCGTTCAAAAAAAGCGCCAGTCTGGCTGGCCGATCAAGGTGCGAAACCTGGCAAGCCGCAGGCCAAGTCCGAGCGGAAAGCGCCTGCGGCTGAGAAGAAACTCACGGATATCAAAGGCGCCATCCATGGCAATGACGCCAAGCCGGTGACGGTCGAGGCGTACAGTGAAGCCGCGCTTCAGAAAATGCTGGATCGCATCAAGCGAACGGAGCATCCGTGGGGCTTGAGAATCGCAGCAGGTCGACTACTCAGGGCCATCGCCGATCTGTCTTCCATCAAGCACCTCAGACGCGGTCAAATCGATCACCTGCGTGCCCTGCTGGTGCTCGAAATCCAGACCTTTGAAAAGCTTTGTCATCGGGCGGGCTTTGATCGTCGTCACATCGTGGGGGCGAGCTATTGCTTGTGTGCTGCGTTGGATGAGGAGGCGCATCACACCCCATGGGGCGGTGGCGGCAAAGACGGCATTGGCGCATGGTCGCAACACTCCCTCACCGCGCAGTTCCATGGCGACCGCGATGGCGGCATCAAGGTGTATCAGCTGCTCGCGCGCCTGGTCGAAGACCCCGATGCCAATCTACCGCTGATTCACTTGATTTACGTCATCATGAGCGTGGGCTTCATGGGGCGCTACCGCGTCGAGGGGAATGGAGAACGCGAACATCAACTGTTGCGTGAAAAGCTCTGCGCGATCGTGAAGGCTAGAGTTCCCCCCCTCCCGCGGGAGCTTTCACCGTCATTACACGTCGCCACCGAACGCAACCTCAAGCCGATCTCCTGCGTTCCTGTGTGGTTGACTGCAGTCGTTGGCCTGGTGATTGCCACTGGAACCTATGCGTACTTCCAATTCAAGCTGCACAAGGCACAGGAGGCAGTCTTGCAAACGGTTGAAGCCATCAATCAGATGGTCTCCGCCCCTCCGCCTTTGCCGGCGCTCGACGCGCCAAAATCCCGAGCGAGCGGCCGATAGCGATTGGGGCGGCATACAAAACAGCCCTTGGGGTGCGACGTAGCGTGGGTAAAATCCCCCCGACCGTTACGTCTTAAGCTGTTCGAACACCCGTCATGACCAAGGCCCGCCGCCCTGCCATCAGCATCGCGCCCAATCAGCACGCGGACGACTCGCCAACGCTGTCAAAAGGCCAGCGAGCATTCAACGCGCTGATCAAGCAGATCGAGAATCGGCGCAAGCGGCTGGCGGACTGGGAGGCGGCTACCGTTCAGTTCCAGCGCCGATATGCCGGCGAGTTCTTGCCGCTGGAGCGCAGCCGCATCGCATTGCAGATCCGCTTTGTGCGCAGCCTGGACCAGGTCTATGAGCACGATGCCTTCACCAAGGCCGAGCGCCGCAAGATATCCGCGCTCATCATCGATCTTGCGCGTGACCTGATTGATGAAGACGCTAGCCTGAAGGCGCTCTACAACAAGTACAGCGGCACAGACTTCGACCGTGAAGCCGCGCTGCAAGCCGCGGAGATGAAGTCGAGGCTGGAAGCGGCGCTCGGTGTCGACCTCGGCGACGACGCGGACGTGCATTCGGAGGAAGCGCTGCTGCAGCGCGCCCGCGCGCACATCGAGCAACGCGCCGAGAAGAAGGCCGCCGCCGCAACCAAGCGTGAAGCCCGCCGGGCCGCGCGCACGAAATCTCCGAAGCAACTTGCCGCAGAAGCGCGGGAGGAAGACGAACAGGCGCAGATGAGCCTGTCCATCCGCGAGGTCTATCGCAAGCTCGCCAGCGCCCTGCACCCCGACCGTGAAACCGATCCGCAGGAGCGGGACCGCAAGACCGGCCTCATGCAGCGCGTCAACGAGGCGTATGACAAGAACAACCTCCTGCAACTGCTGGAATTGCAGCTCGAGCTGGAGCACATCGACCAGCACTCGATCAACCGGATCAGCGAAGCGCGGCTGACGCACTACAACCAGATCCTGAAAGACCAGGTGCGGGAGCTTGACCGGCAAATCCATCGCATCGAGACGACGTTCCGATACACGTACGGGTATCAGCAGTTCGAAGCGCTGCCGCCGGACGCCGTCTTGCAAAAACTCGACCTCGACATCGCAGCGCTGCGCCAACAGGTGCGCAACATCGAGCAGGACCTTGCCGCCTTCGACGATTTCCGCGACGTGCGGCGCATGCTGAAATCCCGCACGACGCTCGACTGACGGCCTGCCGAGCCGCGCGTCGATCCAACAGAACGGGCACCTCCAGGTGCCCGTGTTTTTGACTGCGATCGGCCAATCAGAAGCGGTGTTGCAGGCCCGCCGTCACACCGACCTGGTTGTTGCCATAACCCACCACGTCGCGCGACAGGCTCACGTTCTGGCCGTTCTTGGCCTTGGCATAACCGGCAGACAGATACGCCGTCGTGCGTTTGGACAGCGCGTACTGGCCGCGCACGGAGAACAGGATCGGATCTGCATCCGTACCGCCCTTGATGTTCTGCTTGTACACCGCGCCATACAGCGTGAAGGCCGGCGTCACGTCGTAGCTGGCGCCCGCCCAATACATATCGCTGCGCTGGCTTGCGGCAGCCGTCGTGAACGCGCGCTTGTAGTTGCGATAGCCTGCGAAGAGCTTCAGTGCACCAAAGTCGTAGCTGGCACCGGCGTGAATGCCCTGGATGTAATCGGTCGTGTCTGCCGGCGTGGTGCTCGTGCCTGCGCCGTTCTGGCGATCCCACGTGAGGGCTGCCGAGAAGCCGCCCACGCTGTAGCCGACGCCCAGGTCGTACTTGGAGCCGCTCTTGAAGTTGCCGGCGGCCTCGCCAAAGCCCACGGTGGCTGCTCGCGCTCGATGCGTGGCTGACGTATTCGCGCGCCATGACTGCGGCCAGCGCCGCGTTTGACCGCACACTGGAAGCGTTGCTCAAGGCCATGCGTGAAGGCGTGCGCCTGCGCAACAAGCAATTCGCCATCGACCTGCCCTACCTCGCGTTGGAAATACTGAAGTCGGAAACGGGCGGCAGCATCTTTTACCGGATTGTCGATACCGGCGGCGGCACACTCACTGGCTACGACGATCTACCCATGCCGAGCGGTCGGCACCCCACGGCATATCGCACCGTCTTCTACGAGTCGCTCTTTCGCGGCAGGCAGGTGCGGCGCGCAGCTGTTGCCGGTGCGCGATGCGCTGTCGGCCGAAACGCATGTCATCTGGCTGCTGGTAGGAGAAACGCTGGAGCCGCGCGAGGCGCTGGCCCATGAAATCCTGGCGGGCTCATTGCAGCAGGAGGTGCTGCTCGTGGTGCTGGCCGTCTGCATCGTCTGGTGGGGCGTGCGGCGCGGCCTTCGACCGCTGCGGCAGTTGAGCGAAACCGTGGCCGGTCGCGGCACCGATGAGCTTGCCCCGCTGCCGCAGCAGGGCCTGCCTGCAGAAGTGGCCCCACTGGTCGAGGCTATCAATCAGTATGTGGCCCGCCTGCTGCGCTTGGTGCAGGCCCGCAAACGCTTCTTTGCCGATGCCGCACATCAATTGAAGACGCCGCTGGCCGTGATTCAGGCACAGTCCGAACTCGCCCTGCGCGAGCCCGATGGCGAACGCATCCGACGCCACCTTGAACCGCTGCACGGTACCGTACGCCAGGCCGCGCGCGGCGTGCAGCAACTGCTGTCGCTCTCGCGCCTGGAGACCGACAGCGGCTACGCGCCACTGCTCCAGCCGCTGCGCCTGGACACACTGGCTGGCGATGTGGCGCTGGAACTGGCGCCCGTTGCGCGCCGATCCGGCGTCGACCTCGGCTTTGAAGGCGAGCCCCTGACGGTGGCCGGCGAGCCCCAATGGCTGCAGGAACTGGTCGGCAACCTGCTCGACAACGCCATCCTGTATGCCGGCAACGGCGCACGCGTCACGCTGCGGGTCAACCGGCAGGCGATGGCGATGCTCGGCGAGCAGGCCGTACTGCAAGTGGAAGACGACGGCCCCGGCATTGCCGTGCCGGAGCGCGATGCGGTCTTCGGCCGTTTCTATCGTGGCGCGGCATCGGAAGGCCACGACGGCAGCGGCCTCGGCCTGGCGATCGTCCGAGAGATTGCCCGCCTGCATGGCGGCACGGTGGCGCTGTCGGACACACCGGGCGGAGGGCTGACAGTGAGTGTCTATCTCGCGCTTGCGCTGCCTGAAGAGCATCCGGCCTGAACAGCGGTTGCTGCGCGACAACATGGAGTTCGTGGTGTCCGCACGGTTGGCCCACGGCGTGCACCGTTTGCGTGACGATGCGGCGCACCATTTTCACGCAGCCCGAGCCGGCCTCTGTTCCGGCCGAATTGGTTCCATCCGTGCTCTGTTATGCCCGCCGCACGCGGGCTGGCAGACGACCTAAACTCAGACGCATCGGCACCACCATACGATCGACCGCCGAGCTTGCTCGGGCAAGGCATTCGGGGTTTTCCCTATTGTGGTGCCGAGGGCCCGCACGCCCATGGGATGTGCCCGCGCGGCGGCCGTAAATGGCTCCATCAAATAACCGGGATTGGGTCCACTTGGCAGAACAATGAGCCGCTATAGTCCATCAACAATTCGTCACAACACGGCATGTTGGCCGACCCGAACAGATCGGGGAACGGCACGACGCGCAGCATGAGCGTCAGCCAGCAAATGTGCCGCCTGCAGCCGACAGCGCTCAGCCCAATGACCGACATGGTATGGAGGAAGCAGCAATGAAGACCGACGACGTGATCGTCAGCTTTCGCGGTGTACGCAAGACGTATGACGGCGAAACCCTCGTGGTCAAGCATCTGGACCTGGACATCTACCAGGGCGAGTTCCTCACCCTGCTCGGCCCCTCGGGCTCGGGCAAGACCACGTGCCTGATGATGCTGGCCGGGTTCGAATTCCCGACCGGCGGCGAGATCCGGCTCGAAGGCGCGCTGCTCAACAACGTGCCGCCGCACAAGCGCAACATCGGCATGGTGTTCCAGAACTACGCGCTGTTTCCGCACATGACGGTGGCGCAGAACGTCGAGTACCCGCTGACCGTACGCAAGCTGCCCGCCGCCGAACGTGCCGAGCGCGTGCACAAGGCCCTGCAGATGGTTCGCATGGAAGGCTTTGCCAAGCGCTACCCCGCCCAGCTCTCCGGGGGGCAGCAGCAGCGCATTGCACTGGCACGCGCGCTGGTGTTCGAGCCCAAGCTCGTCCTGATGGACGAACCGCTCGGCGCGCTCGACAAGCAACTGCGTGAACACATGCAGTACGAGTTGAAATCGCTGCACGAAAAGCTCGGCGTGACCTTCGTCTACGTGACGCATGACCAGGGCGAGGCGCTCACCATGTCCGACCGCGTGGCCGTGTTCGACAAGGGCATCGTGCAGCAGCTCGACACGGTGGACAGCCTCTACGAACGCCCCTGCAACGAGTTTGTCGCCAACTTCATCGGCGACAGCAACACGCTGCGCGGCACCGTCATCCGGGTCGACGGCGATTACTGCGAACTGCAGCTCAACGACGGCGCCCGCGTGGTTGGCCGCAACGTCGCAGGTGCCAATGTCGGAGCCACGGCTACCGGCTGTATCCGCCCCGAGCGCATGCGCCTGGCCGAAGGCGCCTCCGCCGCCGGCAATGCGCTGGTGGGCCAGACGCGCGGCCTCGTCTACTTTGGCGACCACGTGCGCATGCGCTGCGCCCTGCCCGACCAACCCGAATGTTTTGTGAAGGTGCCGCTGGGCACGCGCGCGCTCGAAGGCTTCGCACCCGGCGCACCGATCCAGCTTGAGTTCGCGCCTGAACATCTGCGCGTTTTTGCATGACGCACGCGGGCAGCCCTGCCCGCATGCCTCGACCACACGTTGTACCCACACGCCAATAAGAGGAGCCAGGAATGAAACACATCACAAAGACGCGTCTGTCCGTGCTTGCCGGCGCATTCGCCATCGCATTCGGCGCGCACGCTGCGGAAATCACCGTTGTGAACTTCGGCGGCGCCAATGGTGACGCGCAGAAGGCCGCCTTCAACAAGCCGTTCGAGGCGCAAACCGGTAACAAGGTCACCGTGGTCGAGTACAACGGCGAGCAGGCCAAGATCAAGGCCATGGTGGAAGCCAAGCACGTCAACTGGGACGTGGTGGAAGTGGAATCGGGCGACATCGGCCGCGGTTGTGACGAAGGCCTGTTCGAGAAGCTGGACTGGAGCAAGATCGCCAAGAAGACCGACCTGATCCCGGAAGCGCCGCAGACCTGCGGCGTGGGCTTCTTCGTGTGGTCCACCGCACTGGCCTACAACGCCGACAAGCTCAAGACCGCCCCCAAGGGCTGGGCCGATTTCTGGGACGTGAAGACCTTCCCGGGCAAGCGCGGCATGCGCAAGGGCGCGCGCTACAACCTGGAATTCGCGCTGATGGCCGACGGCGTGCCCGTCAAGGATGTCTACAAGGTGCTGGCCACCAAGGATGGCCAGAACCGCGCGTTCAAGAAGCTCGATCAGATCAAGCCGTACATCCAGTGGTGGGAAGCCGGCGCACAACCGCCGCAGTTCCTGGTGGCGGGTGACGTGGTGATGTCCACCGCCTTCAACGGCCGCATCGACGCTGCGCAGCGCGAAGGCAAGAACCTCAAGGTGGTGTGGAACGGCAGCATCTACGACCTCGACTACTGGGCCATCCCGAAGGGCTCGCCCAACAAGGCCCTGGCCGAGCAGTACATCGCGTACACGCTGTCGCAGAAACCGCAGCAGGAATACGCCAAGCACATCGCGTACGGCCCGGCCAACGTTGCGGCAATCAAAGCGCTCGATGCCAAGACGCAGGCCAACATGCCGAACTCGCCCGAGAACAGCAAGAACGCGGTGCTGCAGAACCTGCAGTTCTGGACCGACCACGGCGACGAGCTGGAACAGCGCTTCGCTTCGTGGGCGTCGAAGTAACCGCATAGCGGTGTAACGCAGTGACCGCGCGGATGCCCTGCAGGTTTGGCAAGGCATCCGCCGGACGTATTCCCGTAGCAATGGCGAGGCAGCATTGAACACCAGGACGATCGCGGCTGAATCGGTTCCGGAATCGACGGCCAAACTCAAACGCGAACTGAAGAGCGCTGAGGCGCGCAGGCGTGCCATGGCTCTGGCGCTGGTGGCGCCGCTCGCCATCTTCCTGCTGCTGATCTTTGTCGTGCCGATCGGCGCCCTGCTCACGCGCGCCGTGCAGAACCCCGAGGTGGCCGACGCGCTGCCAAAAACCGTCGTCGCCCTGAAGGGCTGGGACCGCAAGAGCCCGCCGGCCGATGCCGCCTACGCAGCGCTCGCCGCCGACCTCACGACCGTGAGCGAAGGCGAAGCGATGGGTGCTCTGGCCCGCCGCCTCAACACTGAAATCCCGGGCTTCCGCTCGCTGGTTGCCAAGACGGCGCGCGCCATGCCGCTGGCGGATGACCAAGGCAAGCCACTGGCGCTGACACCCGGCCAGACCCGCGCCAAGCTGCTCGAAGTCGACGAGCGCTGGGGCGAAGTCACGTACTGGCAGGCCATCGCCAAGAACAGCAGCCGCACGTCGCCGTTCTACCTGCTGGCCGCGCTCGACCACCGCCAAGACGCCTTCGGCCATATCGAAGCGACCGACGCCGACGAGCAAATTTACGTAACGGTGTTCATGCGCACCTTTGTCATCAGCGCGATGGTGACGTTGTTCGCATTGCTGCTGGGCTATCCGCTGTCGTACTGGATTGCCTCGCTGCCAGAGCGCCGCGCCAACCTCGTCATGGTGATGGTGCTGATCCCCTTCTGGACGTCCATCCTGGTGCGGGTGGCGGCGTGGATCGTGCTGCTGCAGACCGAAGGCCTGATCAACCACGGGCTGATCGACCTCGGCATCATCAAGGAGCCGCTGGCGCTGCTGTTCAACCGGGTGGGCGTGTACATCTCGATGACGCACATCCTGCTGCCGTTCATGATCCTGCCGCTGTACAGCGTGATGAAGTCGATCCCGCCCACGTACCAGCGCGCAGCCGTGTCGCTGGGCAGCCATCCATTTGCCGCGTTCTGGCGCGTGTATGTACCGCAGACGTATCCGGGCATCGGCGCCGGTGCGCTGCTGGTGTTCATCCTGGCACTGGGCTACTACATCACGCCCGCGCTGCTCGGCGGACCGAACGATCAGATGGTCAGCTACTACGTGGCCTACTTCACCAACGTCACGATCAACTGGGGCATGGCGTGCGCGCTGGGTGCGCTGCTGTTGCTGGCCACGCTGGTGCTGTACGCCGTGTATGGACGCTTCACGCGGCCCAAGGTCCGCGTCGGCTAACGGAGAACATCGACCATGAAACTCGCCAAACCGATGTTTGCCCCGCACACCTCGCTCATTGAACGCATCTGGTATTTCGCGCTGCGCGGCCTGGCCGTGCTGACGCTGCTGTACCTCGTGCTGCCGGTGCTGGTGATCGTGCCGCTGTCGTTCTCATCGAGCACGTTCCTCTCGTATCCGATTCCGAGCTATTCGCTGCGCTGGTATCAGAACCTCGTCACGTCGGACGAATGGCGCATGGCCGCCAAGAACAGCTTCATCGTCGCGCCGGCAGCCACCATCGTGGCAACGGTGCTCGGCACGCTCGCCGCCATCGGACTGAACAAGGCCGACTTCCGCGGCAAGGGCCTGCTGATGGCGGTGCTGGTGTCGCCGATGATCGTGCCCGTGGTGGTTGTGGGCGTGGGCATGTACCTGTTCTTTGCGCCGCTGGGGCTGGCGAACACGTATATCGGCCTGATCCTCGCGCATGCGGCGCTGGGCGTGCCGTTTGTGGTGACGACGGTACTGGCGACGCTGCAAGGTTTCAATCACAACCTGGTGCGGGCGAGCCTGTCGCTGGGTGCCAACCCGGTCATGACGTTCTTCCGCATTACGCTGCCCGTCATCGCACCGGGCGTGATTTCCGGCGCGCTGTTTGCGTTTGCCACGTCGTTTGACGAAGTGGTGGTAACGCTCTTCCTGGCGGGGGCCGACCAGGTGACGCTGCCGCGCCAGATGTTTACCGGCATTCGCGAAAACATCTCGCCGACGATTGCGGCGCTGGCGACGATTCTGATTGTGTTTTCGACGTGTCTGTTGCTGACGTTTGAATGGCTGCGGGGGCGGGCTGCGGCTAAGGCGGTGGCGTAGGCGGTTTGGGTTTTGGTTGTTTTCTGTGGTTCATCCCCTGTTTCAGCCCCGGCAGGAGTGAAACAGGGAATGCGCTGCTGTGCCAAGCATCAAGCCCCAAGTTCCCACACCTCGGAACTCAACACGCGAAGCTCTTCGCACGGCGCTCAGAGCTCGGCAGTTGGCGTTCTGAACGCCATGCCCCGGGACGGGCGTGCTTAGAGGAACATCCCGCCCGAAGCTTCAATACGCTGCGCATTGATCCACCGGTTGTCCGGCGACAGCAGCGAGGCCACCACGCCGCCAATATCGTCCGGCACACCAGCGCGTCCCAGCGCCGTATTGGCCGCCACCATGGCATTGAGGCTGGCGTTGTCGCGCACCGCACCGCCACCAAAGTCCGTCTCGATGGCGCCCGGCGCCACCACGTTCACGGCAATGCCGCGCGGGCCGAGTTCCTTCGCCAGATACCGCGCCAGCACCTCCACCGCGCCCTTCATTGCCGCATACGCGCCGTAGCCCGGCAGCGCAAAACGCGCCAGCCCCGACGAGATATTGACGATGCGCCCGCCGTCAGCCATGAGCGGCAGCAGGATCTGCGTGAGGAAGAACACGCCTTTGAAATGCACATTCATCAGTTCGTCGAACTGGGCTTCAGTGGTTTCGGCCACCGTGGCGTGCACGCCCACGCCGGCGTTGTTGACGAGGTAATCGAAGCGCTCGGCCTTCCACTGCGTCAGCACGCCGTGCACGGCCTCGGCAAAGGCGGGGAACGTGGCGATCTTGCCGGTGTCAAGCTGCAAGGCAGCGGCACGGCGGCCCTGGGCTGTCAGTTCGGCGACGAGGGCATCGGCTTCAGCGCGGTTAGTGCGGTAGGTGAAGATCACGTCGGTGCCGCGCTGGGCCAGCTTCTGCACCATGTTCTTGCCAAGGCCGCGGCTGCCGCCGGTGATGATCGCGATGGGGGTATGGGTCTGCGTCATGGTTGCTCTCCGGTTGGGTTTGGGATGGGTGTTGAACACCGTGAGAGCATGGTATTGGGCGACAAACCAAGAATAAATCTCGCTTATCCTATCGCTGTGTTTGCTCACAGATAACAATCAACCCACCCGCCATGTCTACCAACCGACTAGAAGCCATGCAGATTTTTGTGCGCGTGGCCGAACTTGCCAGCTTCACGCGTGCGGCAGAAGCGCTGAGCATTCCCAAACCGGCCGCCTCGGTGGCGGTGCAGCAGCTGGAAACGATGCTCGGCACGCGCCTGCTGCACCGGACCACCCGCAAGGTGCAGCTTACGCAGGACGGCCAGACGTTCTATGAGCGCTGCCAGGATCTGCTGGCCGACATGGACGAGCTGCAAACGATGTTCCGCCAGAGCCCGCAAGCCCTGCGCGGCCGCCTGCGTGTCGACATGCCGGTGGGCGTTGCGCGCCGCATCGTCATCCCCGCCCTGCCCGCGCTGCTCGATGCGCACCCCGAACTGGAAATCGAACTCTCCAGCACCGACCGCCGCGTGGACCCGGTGCGCGAAGGCTTCGACTGCGTACTGCGCATCGGCACGCTCACCGACAGCAGCCTCATCGCCCGCCCGCTCGGCCAGTTGCATCAGGTCAACCGCGCCAGCCCGGCCTACATCGCGCGCCATGGCATGCCGAAAACGCTCGAAGACCTCGACCGCCATCGCATCGTCCACTACGTGCAGACGCTGGGGACGAAATCGCCTGGATGGGAATACACGGTGGACGGCCGCTCCGCATTCCGGCCGATGAAAGGCGCGGTGACCGTCAGCTCGGCCGAGAGCTACGACGCAGCGTGCCGCGCGGGGCTGGGGATGATCCAGGCGCCGGTGTACGCGGGGCTGTCGTCGGCGATTGCGGACGGTACGCTCGTCGACGTGATGCCCGACTTCCGGCCTCCGCCGATGCCGGTGTCGCTGGTGTATCCCAACCGGCGAAACCTGCCGGTTCGGGTGCAGGTCTTCATGAACTGGATGAGCGAGCTGCTGGGGCCGTATCTGGAACCGCTGGGCACGAATGCGTAGGCGCCCCGCCATGCGGCCGGTGTAGTCTCACGGCTTGCCCCTGCCACCAACCTCGCCGCCGCCCCAGCCTATGAACGCTCTCCAACACTGCGCGATGTGCGCGCTGCTCGCTTGCAGCGTCGCCATCGCCTCTCCCGATGAAGATCGACTCGGCAAGGCGCAAGGCTATCCGCTTGCGCCAAGCGCGGCCCGCATCCACGAGGCGCCGTACATCGTGGGGGCCTTCAGCGGCATGGACCGCATCTCGCCGTCTTGCGAACTGGCGCCGGCCGACCAACCGGTGCAGCTCAAGATTGCAGAAAAAGAGGCGGATGTCCGGTATCGCTTCCGCAACCATGACTACACGCTGGCCGACTACATGGAGCATCAGCGCGCGACCGCTGTGCTGATCGTTCAGGACGGCGTCATCCTGGCGGAGCATTACGGCTACGACCGCACGCGAGACATGCGGATGCTCTCCAACTCGATGGCCAAGACGCTCGTTGCACTGGCGATCGGCAAGGCGCTGGAGGATGGAAGCCTGCGCTCGCTGGAGGACCGTGTGGACCAATACGTGCCCGAGCTTGCAGGCACGCTTTACGGTGGAACGCGCATCGTCGATCTGCTGCGCATGGCCTCCGGTGCCAAGTATGTCGAGGACTACACCCCGACCGACGACCGGGCACGCTTCCTCAAGACGGCAGCGGAGCAAGGCGTGCTCGCGGCAGCGGCCCAGGTCAACGAGCGCGCCGACGCGCCGGGCACGCGTTTCAACTACGCGGGCGCGCAAACCGAAGTGTTGGCGCTCGTGCTGCAAGCGGCGACGCACCGCAGCCTGTGCGACTTCGTTGACAACAAGCTATGGAAGCCGATGGGGGCCGAAGCCAAGGCGACCTACCTCGTGCGTCAATCCGACGGATCGGCGTTTGCACAAGGCGGTTTCAATGCGACGGCGCGGGACTACGCGCGCCTCGGGTCCATGCTGGCCAACGATGGCGTGGTGCAAGGCCGGCAAGTCGTGCCGTGAGACTTCCTGCTCGACATGACCGACGCATCGCGCCAGCCCGACGCGTTTCGCCCGGGGCAGATGACGTATCACGGCAGCCGCTACTACGGTTACGGCTTCCAGGTGTGGCTTTTGCCGGGACAAGCGCGGCGGTTCGTGCTGCTCGGCATCCATGGACAGGCGATCTACGTGGACCCGCAATCCAGGCTCACCATGGTCCATCTTGCGGTGGGCCAGGACGCGTCGGGCGATGCAAGCGGCGCGCACCTGGGCGCTGAGCGTGATGCGTTGTGGCGCGGCGTTGTGGAGAAGTTTGGCCGCTAGACGCTCCGCAGGTGCCGGTGAAAAAAAACGCGCCGAGATCACGTCGGCGCGCCTTCGTTTTGCTGCTGAGCGGACTGCTTACGCCATCCACTTCCGCGCGTTGCGGAACATCCGCATCCACGGGCTGCTGCCGTCGCCGGCGGCTTCCCATTCCTTCGGATGCCAGCTCATCTGCACGGCGCGGAACACGCGTTCCGGGTGCGGCATCAGCGCAGTGAAGCGGCCGTCGTGCGTCGTCACCGAGGCAATGCCCTGCGGCGAGCCGTTCGGGTTCAGCGGATACGTCTGCGTGACTTCGCCGCGGTTGTCGACGTAGCGCAGGCCAACGGCCACCTTGTCGATGTCGCCTTGCTGCGAGAAGTCGGCATAGCCTTCGCCGTGCGCAACGACGATGGGAATACGGCTACCTTCCATGCCCGCGTAGAAGATCGACGGCGATGCTTCGACTTGCACGGTCACCAGACGCCCTTCGTACTGCTCCGACTGGTTGCGCGTGAACTTCGGCCATGCACCGGCGCCCGGGATGATCGGGGCGAGGTTCGCCATCATCTGGCAGCCGTTGCACACGCCCAGCGCGATCGAATCGGTGCGGTTGAAGAAAGCCGCGAACTGCTCGGCGAGCATGCTGTTGAAGAGGATCGTCTTCGCCCAGCCTTCGCCCGCGCCCAGCACATCGCCGTAGCTGAAACCGCCGCAGGCGACGAAGCCCTTGAAGCTGGCGAGGTTGGTGCGGCCTGCCAGCAGGTCGCTCATGTGGACGTCGTAGGTGTCGAAGCCGGCCTTGTCCATCGCATAGGCCATTTCGATCTGCGAGTTCACGCCCTGCTCGCGCAGGATCGCCATGCGCGGGCGGGCGCCCGTGGCAATGAACGGTGCGGCCACGTCTTCCGCCAAGTCGAACGTGAGCTTGGGCGAGATGCCCGGGTCTTCAGCGTCGAGGATGCGGTCGTATTCGCTCTGCGTGCACTCGGGGTTGTCGCGCAGGCTGGCGATGCGCCAGGAGACATCCGTCCAGGTGCGTTGCAGTTCGATGCGCGACGCGCTGAAGACCTTCTTGGCGTCGCGCCAGATTTCGATGTGATCGTTGGCGTTGGGCGCGCCGATCACGTGGCTGCAACCGGCCAGGCCGTGCTCACGCAGCACCGCAAAGACGGCGTCGCGCTGGGCCAGCGGCACCTGGATGACGGCACCGAGTTCTTCGGCAAACAGCGCGCGCAGCGTCAGGTCGGCGCGGCGGCCGGAGACTTGCTGCGCCCAGTTCTTGGCGTCGCCGTAGTCGGATTCATGCGCGCCGTCGAGCGTGAGCATGTCGACGTTGATCGACACGCCGCAGTGGCCGGCGAAGGCCATTTCGCAGACGGTCGCCCACAGGCCGCCGTCGGAACGGTCGTGATACGCCAGCAGCGAACCGCTTGCGTTCAGTTGCTGGATGGCGGCGAAGAAGCGCTTGAGGTCTTCGGCGTCATCTACGTCCGGCACGCTGTTGCCGATCTGCTCCGTGACCTGCGCCAGGATGCTGCCGCCCATGCGATTCTTGCCGCGGCCCAGGTCGATCAGGATCAGCGTGCTGTCTGCCGGCGCGTTCGCCGATTCGACCTGCTTGAGCTGAGGCGTGAGCGTCTTGCGCACGTCCGTCACCGGCGCGAACGCCGAGACGATGAGCGACACCGGCGCGACCACTTCCTTCGCCGTGCCTTCGTCTTCCCACTTGGTGCGCATCGACAGCGAATCCTTGCCCACCGGAATGCTGATGCCCAGTGCCGGGCACAGCTCCATGCCGACCGCCTTGACGGTGTCGTACAGGCGGGCGTCTTCACCGTTTACGCCGCAGGCGGCCATCCAATTGGCCGACAGCTTCAGTTGCGTGAGCGAGTCGATCGGTGCAGCGGCGATGTTCGTGATGGATTCGCCGATGGCCATGCGACCCGACGCGGGTGCGTTGATGACGGCCAGCGGCGTGCGCTCGCCCATCGTCATCGCTTCACCGGCGTAGCCCTTGTAGTCCAGCGTGGTGACGGCCACGTCGGCCACCGGCACCTGCCAAGGGCCGACCATCTGGTCGCGCGTGTTCAGGCCGCCCACAGTGCGGTCGCCGATGGTGATCAGGAACGACTTGCTGGCGACGGTCGGATGACGCAGCACATCGCGCGCGACGACTTCCAGGTCCAGCCCGGTGACATCGACTTCCGGCAGTTCCTGCGACACACGGTGCACGTCACGGTGCATACGCGGCGGCTTGCCGAGCAGCACATCCATCGGCATGTTGACCGGGAAGTGTTCGGGCAGGTCGGCTGCGGTGTCGCTGTCGACCACTTGCAGTTGCTGTTCGTCCGTGGCGAAGCCGACCACAGAGAACGGGGCGCGCTCGCGCTCGCACATGGCCTGGAAACGGGGGAAATCGCCGGGGGCAATCGCCAGCGTGTAGCGCTCTTGCGATTCGTTACACCAGATTTCGGCCGGGCTCAGGCCGGACTCTTCCAGATGCACCTGGCGCAGGTCGAAGCGCGCGCCCTTGTCGGCGCCATCGACGAGTTCCGGGAAGGCGTTGGAGATGCCGCCGGCGCCCACGTCGTGGATCGACAGGATCGGGTTGTCCTCACCCAACGCCCAGCACGCGTTGATGACTTCCTGCGCGCGGCGCTGCATTTCGGGGTTACCGCGCTGGACAGAATCGAAATCCAGGTCCGCAGTGTTGGTGCCGGTGGCCATCGAGCTGGCTGCACCGCCGCCCATGCCGATGCGCATGCCGGGTCCGCCCAGCTGGATCAGCAGCGTACCGGCCGGCAGGCCGTGCTTGTGCGTATGACCGGCGTCGATATTGCCGATACCGCCCGCGATCATGATCGGTTTGTGATACCCGCGCACGGTCCCGCCCACGTTCTGCTCGTAGACGCGGAAGTAGCCGCCGAGGTTGGGCCGGCCGAATTCGTTGTTGAACGCAGCGCCGCCGATCGGGCCTTCGATCATGATCTGCAGCGGCGAGGCGATGCGGTCCGGCTTGCCGACGGGGCCCGGTGCAGCTTCATTCGGATTGCGGTGCGCCACCGGCTGAGCGGTATCGCGCGCGTTTTCCCACGATTGCACGGCTTCGGGCAGCAGCAGGTTCGACACGGTAAAGCCAGTCAGGCCCGCCTTGGGCTTGGCGCCGCGGCCGGTTGCACCTTCGTCTCGGATTTCACCGCCGGCGCCGGTCGACGCACCCGGGAACGGCGAAATGGCCGTGGGGTGGTTGTGCGTCTCCACCTTCATCAGCGTGTGCGTGAGGGCTTCGCGGCGGCCGTATTGCGGCACGCCCGTCTCGCCTTCCGTGCCCGCGTGCGGGAACCAGCGCTCGGCCATGCCGCCTTCCATCACGGCGGCGTTGTCCGAATACGCGACGATCGTGCCCTGCGGCGCGAGCTGGTGCGTGTTGCGGATCATCGCGAAGAGCGACTTGTCCTGCGTTTCGCCGTCGATGGTCCAGTCTGCGTTGAAGATCTTGTGCCGGCAGTGCTCGCTGTTGGCCTGCGCGAACATCATCAGCTCGACGTCGGTCGGGTTGCGTTCGAGCTTGCGGTAGGCGTCGACCAGGTAGTCGATTTCATCGTCGGACAGGGCGAGGCCCATTTCGACGTTGGCGGCTTCCAAAGCACGACGACCAGCCTCCTGGCCACCGGCGATATCGACAAAGCGCAAAGCCTTGGCGGGCAACACGTCGAACAGGCCGTAGCCGGCTTCGCGCGTGTCGATGACCGTTTCTGTCATGCGGTCGTGCAGGTGCTCGGCCACGGCGGCGCGGGTGGCGTCGTCCAGATGCTTTGCAGCACCGGTCAGGCTGCGAATGAGGCCCTTCTTGCACGTGATGGTGAATTCCACGCCGCGCTCGATGCGGTGGATTTGCGGCAGTGCGCAGTGGCGCGCGATTTCCGTCGCTTTGCTGGCCCACGGCGAGATCGTGCCAAAGCGCGGGATGACCACAAAGCGGTCGCCCTCGACATCGGCCGGAGCGGGCGAACCGTACGTCAGCAGCGCTTGCACACGGGCGGATTCATCGGCCGACAGCGGCGTGTCGGCGGCCACGAAATGCAGGTATTGGGCACTGACGCCATCGATGTCCGGATCGATGCGCTTGAGGGTGGAAAGCAGGCGTTGCTGGCGGAAGGCGGACAGCGCGAGAGCGCCGGGAAAGCACGAGAAATGCGCCATGGTGGGCAAGGCAGGCAGTAGCTGGAAGGAGGGACTTCCCGGCGTGCGCGGGAAAACCGTTATTGTACCTTGCCCCGCCCTTGTTACCGACCCTCAAATCGGCCTGAAAAGCGCCTGCCTCGACCGGAAATCGTCGAAAACGGCCGTTTTACAGCGACGTGGCGGACCGCGCAGCCTGCTCGTAGAGGCCCGTCAGCACGCGCAGCAGGCGCGCCAGCTCGCCAATCTCGGCATTTTCCTCGCCGCTGGGCGAAATATTGCTGGTCAGGCACTGCTCGCGGATCTCGCGGTAGCGGGCGCAGGCCTTTTCGCCTGCTTCGGTGGTGGTGTAGGTGACTTCCTTGCCGTTGCGCGTGCCTTCCACCAGGTCCATCCCCTGCAGTTTCTTGAGGGAATACGTCACGAGATGGGTGTCTTCCACGTTGAGTACGAAGCAGATGTCGGCCAGGCGCTTGGCCCGCCCGCGATGGTTGACGTGGTGCACCACCAGCACATCGAGGAAGGTCAGGTCCCGCACGCCGGCAGCGGCCATGCAGCGCACGCACCAGCGGTTGTAGGCGTTGTAGGCGGTGTTGAGCGCAAACTCGAACTCCGACAGCTCGGGGCTGCGCGCCGACACCAGATGCGACGAAGACACGATCGGCCCGCCCTTCCCTGCGTCCTCATTGACTGCGGATTGCGGCAGATCAGCTTTCGGGGTGGTCGGCGATTTGGACATTGCAACGGGGCTGGGAAAGGACCGGGAACGCGGGCTATTGTAAGAGAATAGATCGTCATGTCTGTACAGCAGAAAGCGTAGTTGCCATGTCCTCACACCCCGCCTGGCGCGAAATCCTGATCGACGGAGCCTTGGCCGCTCACACCGGCGCCGACCTGCTCTTCGGCACAGCGGGCGTCCGCGCGCTGGAAGCAGCTGCGTACCGAACCCTCGAACCCTTCACCTTGATGGCCAGGGCGGGCGAAGCCGCCGCCGACTGGCTGCAGACGCGCGCGCCACACGGGCATGTCCTGCTCGTTGCCGGCCCAGGCAACAACGGTGGCGATGCGCTCGTTGCGGCGACGGTGCTGCATCTGGCCGGGCGCGCCGTCACGGTGTGGCTTGCCGCCGACCCGGCCAAGCTGCCTGATGACGCGCGCCGCGCCTGGACGGAGGCGTGTGCCGCCAATGTCCCCATCGAACATCTGCACACGGCCGCTTCGATGCCGGCTGCTGCCTCCGTCATCGTCGACGGCCTCTTCGGCATTGGACTCGCCCGACCGCTGACGGGGATGCATGCCGCACTGGTCGACACGATCAACGCCAGCGGCTTGCCGGTGTACGCGCTGGACACTCCCTCGGGGCTAAACGGCGATACGGGCCAGCCGCCCGCCCCAGAGTCGCCCTTTGTCCAGGCGCGCGCCACCATCACGTTCCTCGCCGTCAAACCGGGCTTGCTGACCGGCGATGGCCGCGACGCCACCGGCGACATCGCGCTGGCTGACTTGCAAGCCGCGCAGGCGGCTTATGACGGCGTGATTGAAGCGGACGCGTTCGTCAACACGCCGTCACGCTGGCTCACGCACGTGCCGCGCCGGCGGCATAACGGCCACAAAGGCACATACGGCAGTGCGGCAATCGTGGGCGGTGCGGCTGGCATGGTCGGAGCGCCGCTGTTGTCTGCGCGTGGAGCGCTCTATCTCGGCGCGGGCAAGGTGCACGTGGTCTCGCTTGCCGCCGATGCACCGCGTGTCGACGCCGCGCAACCGGAATTGATGCTGCACACCTGGGGCGCACTCGATCTGGGCGGCATGCAGGCGCTGGCCGTAGGCCCCGGCATGGGCACCGGCAAGGAGTCGGAAGCCGCGCTCGAGCATCTGCTAGACCGCATGCTGTCGGCGCGCACGCCTGCCGTGTTCGACGCCGATGCACTGAACCTCTTTGCGAAAACGCCGGCGCTGCTCGCACGGCTCACGCAGTTGGCCGGAAGCGGTGTGCCGTTGGTGCTGACGCCGCATCCGCTGGAAGCCGCGCGACTGCTGCACACCGATGCGCGCGCCGTCCAGCACGATCGGCTGTCCGCCGCCAAGGCGCTTGTCAATCGGACGGGCGCGGTGGTCGTGCTCAAAGGCTCGGGCACAGTCATCGCGGCGCCTGGCATCCAGCCGGCCATCAACCCAACCGGCAACGGCGGGCTCGCCACCGGCGGCACGGGCGATGTGCTGACCGGCATGATCGGCGCACTGCTTGCGCAAGGCATGGGCGCGCGCGAAGCCGCACTGGCGGCTGTATGGCTGCACGGGCGAGCCGCCGATGACCTCGTCCACGCGGGCGTCGGCCCCATCGGCCTGCACGCAAGCGAGCTATGCGCGCCGGCGCGAGGCGCTCTCAACGCCTTGCTGGCGTCGGACGTTCGCCGATAGAAACACGTCATACAGCGCCGTTATACTGCCTACTCGTTTTCCCGCACCAACCTCACGTCACATCACGCCGTATGCCCACAGCCCTACCCGCCTGGCAGTCCCTGTCGCAACATGCAGAATCGATCCGCGCAGCACATATGCGCGACTGGTTTGCCGCGCCGGATGCCGAAGAACGGGTACGCGCGTTCACGCTGGATGCGGCTGGCCTGACGGTCGATTACTCAAAAAACCGCCTCACCCCCGAGACCCTGGCGCTGCTACTGCAACTTGCTGACGAGGCCGGCGTGCTTGCGCTGCGCGATGCCATGCTGCATGGCGACCGCATCAACAACACCGAGCACCGCTCCGTCTTGCACGTGGCCCTGCGTGGCCGCGCTGAAGACGACTATCGTGCCGACGGCGAGCCCGTCATGCCCGAAGTGCTGCGGGTGCGCGCGCAGATGCGCGACTTTGCCAACCGTGTGCACAGCGGCGCATGGACAGGCTATTCCGGGCAGCGCATCACCGACGTGGTGAACATTGGCATCGGCGGTTCGGACCTCGGCCCGCGCATGGTGTGCCGCGCGTTGGAGCACCTTGCCGTGCCACAGGTGCGCGTGCATTTCGTCTCCAACGTCGACGGTACGGACTTGGCGGAAACGCTCGACCATCTCGACCCCGATACCACGCTCGCGATTGTCTGTTCGAAGACGTTCACCACGCTCGAAACAATGGCGAACGCGCACAGCATGCGCGGTTGGTTTGTCGAGCATGGCGTAGCTGAAGACCAGCTCAGGCACCACTTCGTCGCCGTCTCCACCAACCGTGAGGCGGTCGTCCAGTTCGGCATCGACCCGGACAACATGTTCACGTTCTGGGATTGGGTGGGCGGGCGGTTCTCGCTGTGGTCGGCGGTGGGCCTGTCGATTGTGCTGGCAATCGGGCCGCAGCAATTCGAAGCGATGCTCGATGGCGCGCGCGCCATGGACCGCCACTTCGCCACGGCCGCGCCGCGTGAAAACTTGCCCCTCATTCTCGGGATGCTGTCGGTCTGGTATCGCGGCTTCTTCGACGCGGCGAGTGCCTGTACCGTGCCCTACTGCGCGCCGCTGGAGCTGCTAACCGACTTCATGCAACAGTTGGAGATGGAGAGCAACGGCAAATCCGTCCAACGCAACGGCGCGGCCATCGATACCGACACCGGCCCCATCGTCTGGGGCACGGCCGGCACCAACGGGCAGCATGCGTATTTCCAGTTGATCCACCAGGGCTCGCAGATCGTGCCCGTGGATTTCATCACCACACTCGAGCCGGTGCGCACCCTGCCCGGCCACCACGCCAAACTGCTCGCGAACTGCTTTGCGCAGGGCGAGGCGCTGCTGCTGGGGCGCACCGCCGAGGAGGTCCGCGCGGGCGGCGTCACCGACGAAGCGCTGGTGCCGCACATGGTGTTCGAAGGCAATCGCCCGAGCACGACCATCCTGATGGAAAGGCTGGACGCTGCGTCACTGGGCGCACTCATCGCCTGCGCCGAGCACCGCACCTTCGTGCAGGGTGCGGTGTGGAACATCAACTCGTTCGATCAGTGGGGCGTGGAGCTTGGCAAGAAACTCGCCAAGCCGATCCAGGCGGAACTGGAAGGGGCTCCGGCCTCCGTGGCGCATGATGCGTCGACGGCGGCGTTGATTCGCCGCGCCAAGGCCGCCCTCTGACGCAAACGTTCAGAGTTCAGTGACGATCTCGTCGCCGACGAGATGCCCAGCTTCAATGGTGAGAATACGGCTGCATCGCGCAGCCACGGAGCGGTCGTGCGTCACCAGCACCAGCGTGGAGCCGGCACTGCGGTTGAGTTCAAACATCAGCGCGATCACGGCTTCGCCAGTGGCGGTGTCGAGACTGCCGGTCGGCTCGTCGGCAAAGAGAATTTCGGGCTCGGTCACGAACGCGCGCGCCAGGGCCACGCGCTGCTGCTCGCCGCCGGACAGCGTCTTCGGGTAGTGCGACAGCCGTGCTCCGAGGCCGACACGCTCCAGCAGGACCGTGGCGCGCCGGCGCATATCGGCGGTGCTCACGTCTCCCTGCAACTCCAACGGCAGCATCACGTTCTCAAGGGCCGTCAGATGAGGCAGCAACTGGAACGATTGAAAGACAAAGCCGACGTGGCTGCCACGCACGGCTGCGCGGCCATCCTCGTCCAGCTTGAACAGGTCGTTGCCCAGCAGCTTGACGGAGCCCGATGTCGGCAGGTCCAGGCCCGCAAGCAACCCAAGCAGCGTCGATTTTCCCGAGCCCGACGCGCCGACAATCGCCAATGTCTCGCCCCTTTCCACACGGAAGGCAACATCGCTCAGAATAGGCAACTCACCGGTGGCATCGCGCACGGTCTTGTGCAGCAAATCGACTTCAATCACCCAGGTAGCGGAAGACGACATGATTGGACTGGTAGGTAGTAGAAGGCGCAGTGTGAAGTTACTCGCCGCGGCGCTTGGCTGCGCAGTGTTCGGCATGCTGCCACTCGCACAGACGGCTGCAGCACAAGGCGCGCCTGCATCGCATCGCGTGGTGGTGCTCGGTGACAGCCTGTCGGCGGGATACGGCCTGGCGCAAGGCACAGGCTGGGTCGCGTTACTCGACAGGCGACTCAAAGAACGGAAGCCCGATTATAGCGTCGCCAATGCAAGCATCAGCGGCGACACCACGGCCGGCGGCCGCTCGCGCTTGCCCGCCGTGCTGGCCCGCGAAAAGCCCTCTGTCGTGATTCTCGAACTGGGCGGTAACGACGCGCTGCGCGGCCTGTCGCTCGCCTCCAGCGAGGGCAACATGAAGGCGATGATCGAAGCATCGCAAGCGGCTGGCGCGAAGGTGCTGCTGGTGGGCATGCGCATCCCGCCCAACTACGGCCCGGATTACAGCGAGCGCTTCTTCGCCATGTTCGGCAAGCTGGCGCAGCAGTACAAGCTGCCACTGGTGCCATTCCTGCTCGAAGGGGTTGCGCAGCGGCCCGACTGGTTCCAGGAAGATCGCATCCACCCCATTGCCGCAGCGCAGCCGACGATGCTCGATAACGTGTGGCCCAAACTGGAACCTCTCCTTAAAGCCCGGGTCGGAAGATAACCCTTCTGCCGCACCGATGGCGTCATCCGGCGCATCGGATTTCCGGCTCCGGCACGGCGGCCACCTCTCACTCGGGCGAACACCATGAAGCTTCTGGCAAGCGGGCTGCGCGCAGCGCGTGACAACAAGCGGTTCCTGGTCGGCATGTCGCTGCTTTTTGCCTTCCGCGCCTGCATTGCGGACTGGGCAGTCGTGCCGAGCGGCTCAATGAATCCCACGCTCATCGAAGGCGACTACATCTTGATGAACCGGTTGGCTTACGGGGTGCGCGTACCGGCCACCACCGTCTGGCTCAAGCGCGGCAGCGACCCGCGACGTGGTGATGTCGTCGTCTTCTCCTCCCCCGAAGACGGCACGAAGCTGGTCAAGCGACTCATCGGGCTGCCCGGCGACGTGGTTGAAATGCGTGACGAAGCGCTCTACATCAATCACCAGCGCTTGGCCTATGCGCCGCTGCCAGACGTCGCACCCGGCGCGCTGCCGCAAGCAACGGCGATGCTGCCGCACGAACTCTGGTCGGAAGCGCTACCGGGCCGGCAGCACACCGTGATGGTCTTGCCGGAGGTGCGTGCCCTGCGCAGTTTCGGTCCCATCATCGTCCCGCAAGACCACTACCTCATGCTGGGTGACAACCGCGACAACAGCCGCGACTCCCGCTACTTCGGTCTCGTACCGCGCAAGAATCTGATCGCTCGCGCTTCCCACGTGGCCCTATCGTTCGATCCAGACCACTTGTACATGCCGCGCCTCGCACGCATGGGCAAGCCGCTGGACTAGCGCAACGCCAAAAAGTACGCAAAGAAAAAGCCCCCTCGTTATTGAGGGGGCTTTTTCGTCAGGCT
>NZ_JASATD010000049.1:0-25752 GCF_038440115.1 Ralstonia sp. OTU4908
CGTGGCCTGAGCTAGGTTCCTTACCGCAAGAACGCCCGCACATTGCGGGCGTTTTTGTTTGTGTTACCTGGAAGCACAATGACTGCGAACCGAGTCGCCGTTGTGGCGTCTCACCCTCATCGCAACCCGGAAGTCATGATGATTCGTTCCCGTCGTCCGACCCGCTCCCTCCTGTGCCTTACGCTGGCCGCGGCCGCCATGCTCGCCGGTTGCGCGACTGTCACCCCGGGTCCGTTCTTGATCACCGTGCGTGATGCCGATGACACGGTGCTGGCGCAGTTCCAGTTCCAGGCCGGATCGCAGGGGGCGCTCGAGACCGCCATGATCGGCATGTGCCGCGTGTATCCGAAAGCCACCGTCATCGCAGAACAGCTCTCAACGCACGAACGCCTGCAGGAGCGCTGCAAGCGCTCGTTCGCTTCAATGCTCTCAGCGTCCTGATGCGCTGAAGCGGCTACCATGTCGCCTCATCGGCTGGCGTTGCCGGCCTTGTGTGAACACCGCGAGCACGCACCCGAGGCCCATGTGAACCCGCAAGACAAGTCCTCCGAGATTTCCCGGCTTCCCCACTTTGCGGCGACTCGGCCGCGCCTGTTGTTGGCGCTTGCGCTGGGCGCAATTGCTGTCGCCGTTGTGTCGGCGCACGGGTGGCTTGCGCGCCTGCTGCTCGGCTGGGACATCGCCGTGTGGACGTATCTGATTCTGATCACGGTAATGATGTTGCGCGCAGACCCACACCGCATCCGTGCCGTCGCCCGCCGTGAAGACGCACGCGCGTCTGCCGTGCTGGCGGTAGTCTGCCTCGGTGTGGTGGCCAGCATGGTGGCCATTGCGTTTGAGCTGGCGACGGCCAAGTCGGCTGGGCATGCACAGACGTCGCACTATGTATTTACAGGCATCACGGTGCTCGGCGCCTGGCTCATGGTGCCGATGATGTTCACGGTGCACTACGCGCATCTGTATTACCGTGCGCCCCACGAGCCGCCGCTGCGGTTTCCCGACGAGCAGCTTGAGCCCGATTACTGGGATTTCCTCTACTTCTCCTTTACGATCGCGGTCGCCAGCCAGACGGCCGATGTCAGCATCCGTTCGCGCGCAATGCGGCGGGCGGTGCTGGGGCAATCGCTGCTGTCGTTCTTCTTCAATACGAGCATCCTCGCGCTCTCCATCAACATTGCTGCCGGCCTGTTCTCATGACGATGCTGCCCCCCGAGCTTCCTCCCAACGCGCACACCCGCGCCATCAACGCTGTCAGCTACGTACTGGTGGCGGCCATGATTGCGGCAGTGCTGTGGCTGCACCTGTTGCCGGCCGCCATAGCCGGTTTCCTCGTCTACGCGTTGGCGCGCAAGCTGGAGGCGCGCCTGCGCCGTCGCCGCACGCTATCCCAGCGCGCAAAGGCGATTGCGGTGATCTGCGTGTTCGTGATCGCGGCGCTCATTCTCGCGGCGCTGGGCATCGGGATCGGCCGCTTGGTCGAACATGGGCATGGGCTCGAAGGCATGCTCACACGCATTGCCGACGTGCTCGACAACCTGCGGGAATCATTGCCGGCGGCGGCGGTCAGTTACGTTCCGCAGTCGGTGACGGAGCTGCGTGTGCAGCTTGTACAGATGATCAAGGAGCATGGCCATCAGGTGTCGACCCTCGGCATCGACGGGTTGCGAGCCAGCGCATTGATGCTGGTTGGGCTGATCCTGGGGGCGATGGTGGCTTGGTCGGAAACACCTGATTCCGAGCACCACAAGCCGCTGGCCGCAGCATTGGTGAGCCGGCTGAGCCGGTTGACCGATGCATTTGAGGCGGTGGTGTTTGCGCAGGTGAAGATCTCCGCGCTCAATACGGCCCTCGCGGCCATCTATCTGCTGGGCGCGCTGCCGCTGTTCGGGCAGCACGTGCCGTATTCCAAATCGCTGATCCTGCTGACCTTCGTGGCGGGGCTGATTCCGGTGGCGGGCAACCTCATCTCCAACACAGCGATCGTCGTGATGAGCGTGACCGCCTCATTGGAGTTGGCGGTGGCGTCGCTGAGCTTCCTGGTGGTGGTGCACAAGCTGGAGTACTTCGTGAATGCGCGCATCATTGGCAGCCGCATCGACGCGCGGGCTTGGGAGCTGATCCTCGCGCTGATCGTGATGGAAGCGCTGTTTGGCGTGGGCGGCGTGATTGCCGCGCCGGTGCTGTACGCCTATATGAAGCGTGAACTGGCGGACGCCGGGCTCATCGGCTGACACGTTTCCCGTTGATGCGTGGGGTGACCCGCCAGCGCCCCCGCGCTGACGGCATCGGCAGAAAAGAGCGCGCCCTACGGGACGAGGGGCGCGCAATAACTCGCTGACCGAGAGACGTCAGCGAGCCGAGGGTCGGTACATGGGGACGAAGCGGGCGGCGGGCGCGTGCCGTCGCCAGTGACATCCACGGCTTCGGACGTGACGAAGCAGCAGACGACCCGGTCGTCGAGCAGGGCCTGATAGAAAAGGTCTCCCATCGCGCGGCATAGCGTTCCCGTTAGCAGGATCATCATGGCTCCCCTCCCATGTTGGCCGATGTGCGGCATCGTCGATGCTGGTCATCGGTTCGGGTTGCGGATCATCGTGCGTGTGAAATGGCTCACGCATCGGGCTCCGTCAGGCCGTCGGCACTGGCGCCCGGCTGGTGTTGCGGCGTCGTGCTGCAGTCCATGCTGGCGAGTATAGAAAGCGTCTCCTGAGCGGCCATGCTACGAACGGAGTAGCCCCGCGCGAGAAAACGGCTAACACGTTAGCTACCTGCCAGGGCAAGCGGGGCCAGGGTTTGCGGGAAAACGCCTCCTGTTTTAGTGAAAGGGGCGCGGCGTGAGCTGACGCTTCTGCCGTAGCAATAGATTGTCCGGTTTGCGCTAATCGTTGTCGAAGTTGCGGCAACACGCCTGCTCCGTTTAGGCGGAAGATTGAGCGCTTCCTCGCCTCAACTTTGTGACCTCAAACCATCATGCAAACCACCGCAAACGGCACGGCCGCTGCCCCGGCGACTGCCGCCGCGCAGGCCGACAAGACCGGCTTTGGCGTGATCGGCGCCATCAGCTTCGCGCACTTCCTCAACGACATGATGCAGTCGTTGATCCTGGCGATCTATCCGCTGCTCAAGGGCAACTTCCATCTCGATTTCTCGCAGATCGGGCTGATCACGCTCACGTACCAGATCACGGCGTCGCTGCTGCAGCCGATGGTGGGGCTGTACACCGACAAGCATCCGAAGCCGTATTCGCTGGCGGTGGGCATGGGCTTTACGCTGGTGGGGCTGGTGCTTCTGTCGGTGGCGCCCAACTTTGGCACGGTGCTGCTGGCGGCGGCGCTGGTGGGCACCGGCTCGTCGATCTTCCATCCGGAATCGTCGCGCGTGGCGCGTATGGCCTCGGGCGGCCGCCATGGGCTGGCGCAGTCGCTGTTCCAGGTGGGCGGCAATGCGGGCAGCGCGATGGGTCCGTTGCTCGCGGCAATCATCATCATGCCGTACGGGCAGCACAGCCTGGCGTGGTTTTCGATTGCTGCGCTGATCGCCATCTTCGTGCTGTATCACGTGGGCGGCTGGTACAAGCGTGAACGTGCCGCGGGCCAGGGCAGCAAGGCGGGTGGCCGTGCACATGCCGCGATCAAGCTGTCAGGCGGGCAGGTTGCGTTTGCGATGACGCTGCTGGTCGTGCTGCTGTTCTCGAAGTACTTTTATCTGGCGAGCCTGAACAGCTATTACACGTTTTTTCTGATCACCAAGTTCCACCTGTCGGCACAGACGTCGCAGCTGTTCCTGTTCCTTTTCCTGTTCTCGGTGGCGGTGGGCACGATCGTGGGAGGTCCGATTGGGGATCGCGTGGGCCGCAAGGTGGTGATCTGGGTGTCGATCCTCGGGGTGGCGCCGTTCACGTTGCTGTTGCCGTACGCCAACCTGTTCTGGACGGCCGTGCTGACGGTGATCATCGGGCTGGTGCTGGCCTCGGCGTTCTCAGCCATCCTCGTGTATGCGCAGGAGCTGATTCCCGGCAAGGTCGGGATGGTGTCGGGCCTGTTCTTCGGGTTTGCGTTCGGGCTGGGCGGCATCGGCGCCGCGGTGCTCGGCAAGCTGGCCGATGCAACCGACATCTACAACGTCTATCACCTCTGCTCGTTCCTGCCGCTCATCGGCCTGTTGACGGTGTTCCTGCCGGATATCGAACGCAAGCGCCAACAGGCGGCGTAACGCGACACATACCGCATACGGATGCAGCGCGGCGGACGTCCCCTCCCGGACGATCCGCCGCTTTGCTTTTGCTTTTCGGCGTTACTTCTCGACGGCGTGGGTCGGGCCCGGCCACACGCCAGTCATCTCGATCTCGCGCCGGCCGGTCAGCCATTGGCCGAGCGGGCTGGGCCAGCGGAACGAATAGTTGTCGCTGTTCACGACGCCCTGGAACTTCACGTCGACCTGGATATCGGTGGCGTTGAGCGGGATGTTCGCGACCGTCTTGGAGATGCCGCCGCTGAGCGAAAACTCATCGCTGCGCGGGCCTTGCGGCGTGTTGAAACGCAGCTTGATGTGCGTGACGTAAGTGCTGCCCGGCTTGTTGTTGAAGTAGATCTCGAAGCCGCCCAGACGCGTGATCCAGTTCGGGATCAGCAGGTTGCCGTCGAACGACGCAAGGGTGTAGGCCACCGGAATGGGCGCGGGCGCCTGCTTGCCGGGCTCGAACGGCCACAGATGCTGGTCGACGCTCTTGGTCTGGTTGACCGACACGAACGAGCCCTTGCCCGTCGCGCTGCCGAGCATGTCATGCACGGCGCCGGCCGAGCCCGTGATCGAGAACGACGCGTTGTTGTCTTGCGAGCCCACGTTCAGCCCGCTGTTGGCCAGGATCACGCTGGTCACCACGCCGAAGCCCTGCGCGATGTTCCCGCCCGAACCCATGCTGACGGACTGCGCCTGCTCGGCGAGCCACTTGATCGTCTCGGGCCGTGTGAGTTGCGTCAGGTCGCTGATGTAGGACTCCGAAGCAATGCCGAATTCCGAGGCGATCGACCCGACCGACGAGAACTCCCATTTCACTTCCACGCCCGCGTTGATCTTGGTGCCGCTTTCAGGGTCGGTGGCGGAGCCATCGAGCTTGACGTTGGTCTCGGTGCGGTGGACGTTGTTGGTCGACAGCTTCCATTGGTTCGGTACGGTGCGCGTGTTGACCGCCACGCCCGGTGTTTCCGGCTTGACGGGCGTGAAGTCGCCGGTGTCTGGCGACACAAAACCGACGGCGCCGGGTTTGATGGTAGGGGCGAGCGTCCAGTTGCCCCAGTAAGCTGCGCGGCCGTTGCGGATGAGGTCGGTGAAGGCGCGATTCCATTGCATGGTTGCACTCCAGGTGTGAGGTTGTGCTGCGAGTCAGCGGGTTTGCGCGATGGCCTCCATCGCCACGTAGCGACGGGCAGGGCGCGAGGGCACTGTCTCAAACGGGCTGGCGCCTGTTAATGCAGCAGAAGACCTGGGACAGACGGCACGGGCGCAGGCATGGGCAGGCTGTTACGCGCGACATCACGCAAGCCGCGCAAGCCCCAGCGCCAATCCCAATCCGATCAGGATCACGCCAATCACGCCGTCCACGATGCGCTGCCGCGCCAGCAGCGAACGCCGCAACGCGCCTGACGCAAACGCTGCGGCCACCAACGCAAACCACATCGCGTGCGCAGCCGACATGAACAGGCCGTAGCCGAACTGCGCGAGCAGCGGCGTGCTCGCGTGAACAACCTGCGTGTACGTGCTGACTACGAACAGCGTCGTTTTGGGATTGAGCGCGTTGGTGAGAAAGCCCATGCGCAGGGCTGCGAAGGTCGCTAGCGTCGGAGCGCCGGCGCTGTCACCGGCAGTCTCGCCGCTGGGCAACGGCTTGGCCGACAGCGTCTTCCAGCCAATCCACACCAGGTACGCCGCGCCTACCAGCTTGATGCCATGCAGAAGGGTTGGCGCATGCGCAATCAGCAGCCCTACGCCGAACATCGTGTAGAACACGTGCACCTGTACGCCCAGCGCAATGCCCAGCGCGCACAGCACGCCGGCGCGCCGCCCATGCAGCAGGCTGTTGCGCGTGACCATGGCAAAGTCCGCGCCTGGGCTGATGACGGCGAGGATGGTGATGAGGGCAACAGCAAGGAGTTCGGTCATGTCAGGCGCAATCGCAAAGTGGGGGTGCGCCAATTCTGGATGCACCCATCATCGCCGAAAATCGATTTATGATGCCGTTTTTAGGTGAGAAAAACTGACAGATGGCGCTGCCTCCACTGAATACCCTGCGTGTGTTTGAAGCTGCTGCACGGCATGGCAGCTTCGTGCGTGCGGCCCAGGAACTGCACGTAACGCATGGCGCTGTCAGCCGGCAGATACGACAGTTGGAAGCGTCGTTAGGGGTGGATCTGTTCGAGCGGCGCAATCGGGCCGTCTTCCTGACGCCAGCGGGCGACCAGTTGCATGCGGCTGCCACAGATGCGTTTGAAATTCTCACAGATAGCATCGACCGGATCGCCCGCCGGGCAATGTCTTCAACGCTGGTGGTGTCATGCGAACCGACGCTGGCGATGCGGTGGCTGATCCCGAGACTGTCGCGCTTCCAGGCGCGGCATCCGGCCATCCAGGTGCATCTGTTTGCGGCGGGCGGGCCGATCGATTTCGCGCGCACCGGGGTGGACGTCGCATTGCGCCGTGATGACTTTGCGTGGCCCGCGCACGTGCATGCGGCGCCCATTTGCGACGAGTGGATCGGCCCGGTACACGCCCGCCAAGCGGATATTGCCGCGCGTCGACGGCTGCTGCACACCGCCACGCGCCCCGATGCATGGCAGGCATGGTGGCGCGCCAGCAGCACGGCACGGCCGCGAGGGCGGCTGCCCGAAGCGCGCTACGAACATTTCTATCTGAGTTTGCAGGCGGCCCTGGCGGGGCAGGGCACCGCCATCGCGTCAAAGCTGATGGCCGGTGATGACCTGAAAGATGGGCGGCTGATCGCGCCCGAAGGGTTCCGACGTGACGGCTCCAGCTACAACCTGCTGGCCGATGCGCCTATTGCGCCCGACAGCCCGGCCGGCGCGTGGCTTGCCTGGTTGCGCGAAGAGACGGCAGCCACACTTGCGGACTAGCGCACGCCGGCTTACGCCGCTGCGTGCCCGCCGCCAAGGATGCCGCGAATAGTGGCCAGATAGGCTTCGCCCACGGCCCGGTTGAACGGCCGGGCACGCGGTGCCGCCCGTCTGCGCGGCGGCGGCGTCAGGCCCAGCGTGCGGCAGACTTCCGACGCATACGGCCGCCCGCGCACCTCCATGCGCAACACGACTTCGTTCAGCGCCTGTTCACCCAGACGCTCGCGCAGCCAGAGCACCGTCTGGCGGTCGTACTCGCTTTCGATGCGGATCAGGTCGTCCATGGCAGTGCTGTATAAATTTACAGTTACTGTAAATATATACAGGTATCCACAGATTTCAAGGACGATGTTGCGGCCGCGCCGCACTAGCGTGCCGGGCGGCTCAGTCGATGCCGTAAACGCCCAGTGTCAGACCGTCATGCCGCCATCGACGACGATGCATTCGCCGTTGGTGTAGCTCGCCGCATCCGACACGAGATAAAGCACCGTGCCCGCCATTTCGCGTGGCTCGGCGTGGCGGCGCAGTGGGATCTCGCTGATCCAGCGGTCGTACGTGGCCTTGTCTTCAAAGAGCGCGCCCGCGAACTTGGTCTTCGTCAGACCCGGCAGCAGGGCATTCACGCGAATGCCGAACGGCCCGCATTCCTTGGCAAAGGCCCGCGTCATGTGGGCCACGGCGGCCTTGGTAATGGAGTAGATGCCTTGCTTGTCGCCCGGGTGCAGCGCGTTGACCGACGCGGTATTGACGATCGCGCCGCCGCCCTGCGCCTTCATCATCTTGCCGGCTTCAACCGACATGAAGAAGTAGCCGCGGATGTTCACCTCAACAGTCTTCTCGTACGCCGCCAGATCCGTGTCGAGGATGTGGCCGAAGTGCGGGTTGGCCGCCGCGTTATTGATGAGAATGTCGAGCCGGCCGTGCGTGCGGCGGATGGTGTCGAACGCCCCGGCAATGTCTTCCATGCGCCCGACGTGGCAGGCGAGGGCTTCCGCCTTGCCGCCGGCTTCGCGGATGCGTTCTGCCACGACTTCGCAGTCGGCCAGCTTGCGGCTCGACACGATCACGTGCGCGCCTTGTTCTGCCAGCAGCTTGGCAATCTCTTCGCCAATGCCGCGGCTGGCGCCGGTAACCAGGGCGATCTTTCCGGTCAGGTCGAACAGGTTCGTGCTCATGGTGTGCTCCTCCAATGGTGATCTGTTATGGGCGTCCGGCCTGGGCGATCAGCCGTACGTCTGGAACGCGCGTCGCGCCGGATCGTCCAGATGCGGGACGCCGTTGAAAGTGGCCAACTGGAACGATTCGGCGTTGAAGAAATACTGCGAGACGCTGCTGTTGCGGATCTGCAGGTTCAGCGCAATGGCGGTGGTGGGCGGTGCGGCCAGCACCTGCTGCGCGGTCACCGCAATGGGGCCGCCGGAACTGATCGCCAGCACACGCTGCCCGCCGCCTGCCTGGATGGCCGCGCGGGCGTCGGCCACGCGTTGCTGGAAGGCGGCCCACGTTTCAGGCAGGGGCCCGCGGATCTTGTCGTCCGACCATAGATGCAGCACCTTCTTGAGCGCCCGGTAGTGATCGCGCATCGAGCCCGAGGCCAACTGCGTCAGCTCCGGAAAATCCTCGCCCAGCGCGGCAAAGAGGCCCTGGAAGTCGTATTCGTTCAGCCCGGCATGCTGCTCAACCGCCGTGCCGGAAATGCCCATGCCGCGCAGGATGCCGTCGACGGTCTGCTTGTGTCGGCGCAAGGTGCCGCAGATGACGCGATCAAAAACAATGTCCTGCCGCGCAAAATATTCACCAAGCCAGACGCTCTGCTGCTCGCCGCGCTCGGAGAGCCGGTCGTAATCTGCAGCGCCAAACGAGGCCTGTCCGTGCCGTACGAGATAAAGCTCCGCCATCGTGTGCTTGCGAAAAATTCACGGGAGAACCAGAGTAGCGGCGCGTCCATTATTTGTGAAATTTATTGTTTGAATGACCGGTAATGCATGCAATGAATAGTGATGCCGCTGCATCACATGCGGCCTAAGAGCAAGCCGCGCATGACGACCGTGCGCCGGACGCAACATGGCTGCCCGCGCGGCCCGATCTTGTGTGTAATGGCCGTTTCGCCACTCGCTAGAAAAAGGTCCTGTATGAAACCGTCCCGCCTTGCCGTTGCTGCGCTGTTGCTGTGTGCCACAGGTCTGTCTTGTGCCGCCGATGCCAATCCCAAGGTGCTGTCCGCCGCCGAGGGCTACCGCGGCGACGCACTGCAATTGCTCGAGCGCCTGGTGAACATCGATTCGGGCACGGGCAACGAAGCGGGGCTGAGCCAGATCGGCACCATCGTCACCGACGAACTGCGCAAGGCTGGCGCCCAGGTGGAAACGGTGTCCGCCGCGCCGGCAGCGGGCAACAACATCCTGGCGACCTGGAAGGGCTCCGGCAAGACGCGCATTCTGCTGATGGCGCATATGGACACCGTCTTCAAGGACGGCACCGCACGCGCCAAGCCGTTTTACATCAAGGACAAGCGCGCCTACGGCCCCGGCGTGATGGACGACAAGGGCGGCGTAGTGGCGGGTTTGTATGCGATGAAGATCCTGCAGCAGCTCGACTTCAAGCAATACGGGCAGGTCACGCTGCTGCTCAACACGAACGAGGAAACCGGCTCCAAGGGTACGCGCGCGTTGATCGAGCGCGAGGCCAAGCAACATGACGTGACGCTCAACCTGGAACCGGGCCGGCCCGCCGATGGGCTGGTCGTGTGGCGCAAGGGCAGCGGCACGGCGGAGATCGACATCAAAGGCAAGGCCGCGCATGCCGGTGTGGCGCCCGAATCCGGTCGTAACGCCGCCAACGAACTGGCGCACCAGGTGCTGCAAGTCGGCAAGCTGGGCGACAGTGCCAAGCAGACGACTTTCAACGTGACGGTGCTCAAGGCGGGCGACGCGACCAACGTCATCCCCGACCATGCAACGGCGTACGCCGACGTGCGCGTGGCCGTGCCGGAGGAATTCGACCGCGTGGAGCGCGACCTGACGCGCGTGTCGGCCAACAAGCTGATCGCCGAGACGGAAGTGAAGACCTCGCTGGTGCGCAGCTTCCCGCCGATGCCGCGCAATGCGGCGTCCGACCAACTGGCCGCCAAGGCGCAAGCCATCTACGCCGAAATCGGCCGCAAGCTCACGCTGGAGGGCAGCGGCGGCGCGGCCGATTCCAGCCTGTCGGCGGGTGTCGGTACGCCCACGCTGGATGGCTTCGGGATTGTTGGCGGCGGCATCCACACGCCGGAGGAATACGCGGAAGTGGAGAGCGTCGTGCCGCGCCTTTATCTGCTCTCGCGGATGATCATGGAGGTTGCGGCGAACAAGTAGCCGCAGCGCCCACGCTGCGCAACAAAGAGCGGGTGACGGCGCGATGCTGTCACCCGTTTTGTTTTGCTGGCTGGGCGAGGGCCGGGGCCGGGCGCGCCGAGTCGGGATGGTGTCGGCGCATGTGCGCCCGGCTGAACAAGGTCCAACTAGACGTAAACGACCACATGCCGGCCCCCGCATTGCCGGGCCGATGTGCTATCGTCGCCGCCACGAAAAATTCATAAATTCCGGGTATGCACGACGTCGTTATCAGCGGCACGGGCCTGTGGGTCGCGCCCGAGGTCATCACCAACGAGGAGCTGGTCGCCTCCTACAACGCCTACACTCAGCGCTACAACGCGCAGCACGCCGAAGCGATTGCCGCGGGCGAGCTGACGGCGCTGGCGGAATCGTCGGCGGAGTTTATCGAGAAGGCTTCAGGCATTCGCCAGCGTTATGTGATCGACAAGGCCGGTGTGCTGGACCCAACGCGCATGCGCCCGCGTCTGACGCCGCGCCCCGACGATGCGCTGTCGCTGCAGGCTGAGATTGGCGTGGCGGCCGCGCGCGATGCCTTGGCCGCTGCCGGCCGCGATGCCGCCGAGGTCGACATGCTGCTGTGCGCAACGTCCAACTTCCAGCGGCCGTATCCGGCACTGGGCGTGGAGATCCAGAACGGCATTGGCGCGGGCGGCTACGCGTTCGACATGAACGTCGCGTGCTCGTCGGCCACCTTCGGGCTGGAGCAGGCCATCAATGCGGTGCGCAGCGGCACGGCGCGGGCGGCGCTGGTCGTGAGCCCCGAGATCACCTCCGGTCACCTCGATTGGAAAGACCGCGACTGCCACTTCATCTTCGGCGACGTGTGCACGGCCGTGCTGGTCGAGCGCGCGGAAGACACACGCTCCGCCGACGCCTGGCGCGTGCTCGGCACCAAGTGCGCGACGAGCTTTTCCAACAACATCCGCAACAACGCCGGCTACCTCTCGCGCAGCGAAGACCGCAACCCGGACGACCGCGATCAGCTCTTCCGCCAAGAGGGCCGCAAGGTCTTCAAGGAAGTCTGCCCGATGGCGGCCGAGCACATTGCCGGCCATCTGCAGCAACTCGGCCATGTTCCGGCTGACGTGCGCCGCTTCTGGCTGCACCAGGCCAACCTGGCAATGAACCAACTGATCGGCAAGCGCCTGCTTGGGCACGATGCATCGGCCGATGAAGCGCCGGTGATTCTGGATGAGTTCGCCAACACCGCATCGGCGGGGTCGATCATCGCGTTCCACCGCCACCGTGCCGACCTGAAGTCGGGCGACCTGGGCATGATCTGCTCGTTTGGCGCGGGCTATTCGATCGGCAGCGTGGCGGTGCAGAAGCAGTAATCGACTTGCATCGAATCGCGGCGACGCTCAGGTCTGACCGGTCAGCGCCCCCCCGAAGAAATTCAGCGCCCGGCGCACGGCCTCGGCATGCACCGCATCACGGTCGACGCCCGGGTTGTCCTTGCACAGCAGCGGCACATGGGGTGCGGCCCCCGGCAGGCACGTATCCATGAACGTGTAGTGCGACGCGCCCGGCACCAGCAGCAGATCGGCCTTGGGCAGCATCTTGGCGACGCGGCGCACGTTGGTGTCGACGGGCACGGTGACATCCGCGTCTCCGGCCATCAGCGAGACCGGGATGCTGATGTTGCCAAGCGACGTGGCGTCCATCGCCATGCCCAGTGCCGGCGCCATCGCAAAAACGGCTTTGATGCGTGCGTCGCGGTAGGACGCACCGGAGCGGGCGAGGGACGCTTCCGTCTGCGGTGATCTTGTTGTGTCGACGGTCGGGTTGATCTGCGCGCGGGCCATCTCGGGTGGATGGCAGATCGCGTCGGCCTGCGGCGAGCCGCAGAACGCCATGAACGCCGGGACATCCGTGCGTGCGCCGGCAAGTTCGAGCACCGTATAGCCACCCAACGAGAAGCCCACGGCGCCGATGCGCGTGCGATCGACATGCGCGCCCAACACGGGATCGGCGAGCACGCCGTCCAGCACTTCGCTCACGTCAGTGGCGCGCTCCCACCACAGCATGAAGCCATCGCGCGTGAGCGGTTCCAGTGCCGTGTTACCGGGATGATTCACGCCCGCGACGATGTAGCCGTTCGCGGCCAGCGCAGCGGCCATCCAATCGAGGCTGCTTGCCGTGCCGCCCGTGCCGTGCGAAAGCAGCAGCAGCGGATGTTGCGCCTGCGTTGACGCGACGGGCGCTTTGCCGGCAGATGGCTGCATGCGGAACGGCGACCGGCCCGGCGCATCGACGTTGTGCGAAACCTCCGGCACGGAAATGTCCACCGGATACCAGATGTTGGTGATGAGCGCCTGCGTGCGTGCCCCGCGCCAATGGCGTTCAGCCTGCGGGTGGAACGTGCGGGTGGTTTCGCCCACGTGAAACGGCGCAGCGGGTGCGTCTGCCGGACCGCCATGGGCAGCGCCCATGACGACGGCCGCCAGCGCGGCGGCAAGGCAACGGTGCAACATCTCTACTCCTTGCGGATGGGGATCATCAGATCGGTCACGCAGGCACGCGGCGGGTGGTGCCGCCCTGGGCTGCGATACAACTCAAGTGCCGGCCGGTCGTCCGGTTCAAAGCCGTAGCTTGGGAGGCATCCGCCGTAGAGCGCCTGCATGGTCGGCGCGATCAGCGCATAAGGACCGATCAGCCGGTGGCAAGCGTAGAGACCGCCTTCGATCCGCATCGGGAGCAACGGCCCGGTGATGGCGCGCGGCGCATCGAGGATGACCCCCGCGAAGTACTCAAAGGAGCCGGGCGTTTCGGGGTCGCCGTGGCAGATGCCAATGCGATCGGGTGCATCCGCCGATTCCATGTCGATGCCGAGCAGTTGCCGCAACGTGATGAACGTCTGGCGGATGGTTGCGACGGGGCCGTCGTGGCGCAGGCAGAGCGCGTGCAAAGGCGGCTGCTCGATCAGCTCGATGGGCGGCAGGTCTCCCGTATCGGCGCTGCGCACATTCAGCGCCTGCTGCCGGGTCTGGAAGGCGCGCGGGCTTACGCCCGTGAACTCGCGGAAGGCGCGCGCGAATGCCTGCGGGCTGCCATAGCCCACGTTGAGCGCGACATCGGTAACGGAATCTTCTGCGCCGCTCAAACGCCGCGCGGCCTGCGCCAGCCGCATGCGCTGGACGGTCTCGAACACGCCTTCGCCGGTCAGCGCCCGGTAGATGCGATGGAAGTGAAACGGCGACAGGTGGGCCACCGCGGCCAGACTCTGCACCGTATGTGGCGCGGCGGGGTCGGCCAGAATCGCCTGGATCACGCGGGCGATGCGGCGGTGGTAATCGTGTTCAGTGCGCGGTTTCATGGGGCAAAGCATAGTCGCCCCGCAGGCGCCGCGCGGTGCAGCGATTGCGCAAATCTGCGCCTATGGCTATCGGCTAACGCCCCGCCGTGGCCCGCAAGGTGGACGCGAACGTGCGTAGCGCCTTCTTCGCCACAGAATCGGTCAAACGGGAATGCAGCACCACGCTGCGTGGTGGAAGCGGAGGAAGGCCGAGCGCAGCGCCCATGTCCACTGTGCCGGGCGGCGCCACGCGGCGGCTGAGGGCCGCCACGGCGAGGCCCGCTGCCGCGGCCGCCCCGATGGTGGCCACACCGCCGCCCACAAACACCTCCTGCCAGGGAATGCCCGCGTCTTCCAGCGTGGCGACTGCCATCTGCCGTATGCGGCATGTGTCCGCTTGATTTGCCAGGCGAATGGGCTCGCCGGCGCGGTGTTCGAAGTCGGGCGCAGCCATCCAGCCGAACGGTTCTTCCATGAGGACTTCGCCATCGGTGCGGCGGTTGTCGTGGCGCAGTACGATGGCCGCATCCAACGCGCCGCTCTCGAAAATGTCGAGGATTTCCCATGAACTGGCGATGCGGATCTCCAGCGTCAATGCAGGTTCGGCCAAGCCCATCTGGCGGAGCAGCCGTGGCAGTTCAGCGCCGACGATGTGATGGCTGATCCCGACCGACAGCCGCCGCCGTTCCACGCCAAACGCGCCGAGCGCGCCTTCGTGCGCGGCCACCAGTTCGCGCGCCGCTACCAGAAAGGCGGCGCCATCCTGAGACAGCCGCACGAGACGCGGCGTGCGTTCCAGAAGCCGGCGGCCCAGCGCATCTTCCAGCCGTTTGATCTTCAGGCTCACCGCGGATTGCGTGGAGTCCATGGCCTCCGCCGCGCGCGTGAAGCTCTTCAGATCGGCGGTCAACACGAAGGCCTGGACGGCCTCCATATCCAGCATCTTCATGGCTCAATCATTTTGAAATCGAATGATTGAAATATCTTAGGATGCCTTTTTTGAATGATCAACGTGGGGCATGCTGTGGTCACTGCAAACCTCGGAGTTGACCATGCCTCTCGTTCAAGTGTCGCTGCGGCGCGGCAAGCCTGCCGCTTATCACCAGGCCATTTTCGACGGCGTCTATCGCGCCATGCGCGAGACCTTCAACGTGCCGGAAGACGACCGCTTCATGACGCTCACCGAGCACGACGCGAGCACCTTCAGCGTCAGCCCGAGCTACTTTGGCATCGCGCGTAGCGACGACGTTGTGATCATCCAGATCACCGCCAACAACACGCGCAACCGCGAGCAGAAGCAGGCCCTCTATCGCCGTATCGTCGAGTTGCTGGGCGAGGAGCCCGGCATACGGCCCGAAGACGTATTCATCAACCTCGTGGAGGTGCTGCCCGAGAACTGGTCGTTCGGCAACGGTCTCGCGCAGTACGCGCAATGACGCCGCGCCAGGCACTTCTGGCGCACCTGGGCGGCGTGTTGTGGACGGCAGTGTTGATCGTCGGCGCGGCGGTCACGTTGGCGAACATCGCGCGCGACGTCGTGCAGATGCTCAGTCCTTGAGCGAATTGCCGAGCATGTCGAGCAGGAACTGCGTGCCGCGCTCACGCGATCCGGAGTCGTCGTAGCCATCCAGGAAGGCGCCTTGCTCGGTCATCACGAGATGCGTGCCGCCCGAACCGTCTTTGGGCTCGCGCAATTCCAGCGTGGCGAGCGATGCGGAGATCTTGCGGTCGTCCAGGTGCATCACATACGAATAGACGACGCGCTCGTTCGGAATGACGTCGTGATACAGCGCTTCAAAGCTGGACACGACACCGCTGTCCCACCGGCCCTTGACGACTTCGCGGCCGCCGGGCGTGGCGTTCATTTCGCGCACGAGCAAGGTGTAGCCATTGCCGCCGGCAAACCACTTCGCCTTGGCGGCCGGGTCGGTCAGCGCCTTGAACACGCGCGAACGGGGTGCGTCGTACGTGCGTTCCACCGTGAAGGTGGCATGCACGACCGAGCGCTGGATGCCCTCCGCCACCGGCACGCTTGCAGCTTCGCGCTCCAGCTTGTCGAGCGTCTGCTTCCAGCCTTCGGACGCGCCCTTGATCATCATTTCGGCAATCGGGGCGAGCGGCGTGTGGGTTTGCGTGACTTCCATGCGCGTGCCGCCGCCGGTTTCTTCGGCAAAGGTCACGACGGTGTGGGCATTCATCAGCGGGCGGTTGTCGCCGTCAACGACGTTCATGTCGATGACCAGGCGCGCGTTCGGCACGATCTCCAGAAAGTGACCGCGCGACCAGTGGTCTTGGCCCTCGGGCGAGCGCATGCAGACGTCAAACTTGCCGCCCACGCGAAACTCCACCGTTGCATCCGGCACCGTGTAGTGCGTCGGGCAGAACCAGCGCTTGATGTGGTCGGCGGTGCTCCAGGCCTTGAAGACCCAGTCGCGCGAAACCGGGAAGGTGCGTGAGATCACGAGAGGGCGCAGGGTCGTGCCGGCGGGGCGGTCAATGGTCGTCGTCATGTACGTCTCCTTGGGTTTTGAGTGTTTCCAGATAGGCGCCCAAGCGGTCGAAGTGCTGTTCCCACTCCAGGCGTCGTTGGTTGATCCACTGCTCGGCGAGGCTCAGCGCCTCCGGTTCGATACGGCAAGTCCGCACGCGGCCCACCTTTTCCGATCGCACGAGACCGGAGTTCTCCAGCACCGCCAGATGCTGCATCACCGCGGGCAGCGAGATATCGAGGGGTTGGGCAAGTTCGCTCACAGACGCCGGCCCGCGCACGAGCTGCACCAGCATCGCGCGCCGGTTGCCGTCGGCCAGGGCCTGGAAGGCGAGATCGAGAGAGGTGTCATGGTTAAGCATGTGGTTAACTATAGCGGCTCTGGATAGTTAAGCAAGTACTTTATCTTTCTGTCGTTGACACACCGATTTACTTCGCATACAAAGTAAAACACTTCGCATGCGAAATAAATCGACGTCATGGACAGCTCACCGCACACCATTCCCGCCACGGACGGCTACCCGTTGGGCGCCATGCTCTGGACCGCTGCCGGCGTGCCGCACGGCGTGGTCGTCATGCACCCGGCCACGGGCGTGCCGCAACGCATCTATCAAGCCTTCGCCAAATTCCTGGCCGAGCGAGGCTTCCACACCATCACGTATGACTACCGCGGCATCGGCGCATCCCGGCCGAAGAGCCTGCGCCGCTTTGCTGCCCGCATGCGTGACTGGGCGCTGCTCGACGCCGAAGGCGTGATGCGCTGGGCAAGGGCGCGCTACCCGGAACTGCCACACCTGGCGGTCGGGCATTCTGTGGGCGGTCACGCCATCGGCTTGTGCAGTGCGGACTGGGACGTCGCGGGCGTGGTGCAGGTGGCCTGCCACACGGGCAACGCGCGCTTCATCCGCCAACGCGGCGAACGCTGGCGCGTGGACCTGATCCTGCGCGGCGTTGGCCCCTTGATGGCGCGGTTGATCGGCTACGTGCCCGGCAAGCGCATGGGCCTGGGCGAAGATCTGCCGGGCGGCGTCGCCATCGAGTGGGGCGCATGGGCCGGCATGCAGCGCTACTTTTTCGATGATCCGACGCTCGGCGCCATCGAGCGCTTTAACCGAGTCACGCATCCCGTGCTCGTCTACGGCTTTGACGACGACCCGTGGGCCACCCCCGCCGCCATCAACGCGTTGACGATGCACTTCACGAACACGTGGGTCGAGCGTCGGCAAATCACGCCTGCGCAGGCCGGCGGCGCAGTGGGGCACATGGGCTTCTTCCGCGCGCAGTTCGCCACCACGCTGTGGCCAGGTCTGGTGGATTGGCTGCGCGAACGTGCCGCCGCCACGCGCAACGAAGCGGAGGCTGCATGACAGCACCCGACCGCCGCCTTGTGTATCTCATCAGCGTTGGGCAGCGCCGCTTGCAGCGCTGGATTCAATCGCGTACCGGCGAGGGCGTGACCGCCGCGCAATCCGGCCTGCTGTTCTTCCTGGAAAAGAACGACGGCGCGTTGATGCGCGAAGCTGGCGCCGCGCTGGACCTCGGCCCCTCCGCCATGAGCGGCCTGGTCGATAGAACCTCCGACGCCGGCCTCATCGAGCGCCGCGCTGACGCCAAGGATGGCCGCGCCTGGCAACTCTGGATCACGCCCGCCGGCCGCGAAGCCTTGGCAGCAACACGCAACGGCCTGGCCGAGTTGAACGCGCGGCTGACCGAAGGTTTTACTGACGCCGAGATCGACGTTGTCGCACGCTGGCTGGCCAGCCTGCAAACCAAGTTCCCCAACGGAGACGAACAATGAGTGAACATATCCAAAGCCACAACGCCGATGGCGTCCTGACGCTTACCCTGGCCCGCGCCGACAAGAAGAACGCCATGACCGACGCGATGTACGGCGCGCTGGCCGATGCGCTGGACGCCGCCGAGCGTGACAGTACCGTGCGCGTGGTGCTGCTGCGCGCTGAAGGCGACATGTTCTCCGCCGGCAACGACATCGGCGAATTCGCATCGATTGCGATGACCGGCGGCAAGGGTGAGGGCGAGCGCAATGTCATCCGCTTCCTGCATGCGCTCGCACGTGCCACGCGCCCGCTGGTGGCGGCGGTGCAGGGCCGCGCGGTCGGCATTGGCACGACCATGCTGTTGCATTGCGACTTCGTGCTGCTGGCCGACAACGCGCAGTTGTCCACGCCGTTCGTCAATCTGGCGCTGGTGCCGGAAGCGGCATCGAGCCTGCTGATGCCCGCCCGACTCGGCCACGTGCGCGCGTTCGAGATGTTCGCGCTGGGCGATGCGGTGGGCGCCGAATCCGCGCTCGCGTGGGGCTTGGCGAATCGAGTAGTGCCGCTGTATCAGCTCGGCACGGAGGCGCAGGCCATTGCGGCGCGATTGGCGCGCCAGCCGTTGGGCGCCCTGACCGAAACCAAGCGCCTGATGCGCGATGCCGAACTGCTCAAGCAACAGATGGATGCGGAGAGCGCCTGCTTTGCGCGGCGGCTGCAATCGCCCGAGGCGCATGAAGCCTTCCGGGCGTTCGTCGATCGGCGGCCGCCCAATTTCAACGCCGTGGCGCACTGAGCGCGCCGGTGACCTTCCCGCGCACCTTCAGCCCGCGCGGTGGCGATTCAACTACCTGAGCGCGGGTTGGGCTACCTCTCCGAGGGAAGGGCGGGTCAACGCGCCATGCTACGGCTGCTCATCCTCTTCCACGGAAAACCGCTGCGCAGCGCGCGTACCGTTGCGTGCCGTTTCGTCTACCACGCCCCGCATGACGACGCGCTGGCCAGGCTGCACAGCGATGGTGGGGCGCCCTTGGCTTGGCCGGCTGTCTACCCCGGCGATGGGTGCTGCCGGATCGGGCTCGGGGCGGCTGTTGTCGAGCGACGCGTTCGAGTAGATGACGTTGTCTTGCCACTGTGACGCACTCTTTGCAGCTTCCAGGCCCTTGCCGTCTGTGTCGATGGTGTTGTCAGACGCCTCGGCACCCGCCGCGTCGACGGAGCGGATGCGGCGGGACGCGCGCGCAAGCGGGTCGTTGCGCGGCGAGTCGGGTGGCGGTTCCGTCAGCTTGGCACCTTCGGGTTGGCGGGTGACGGGTTCTTCGGGTTGAGGCTGCGCTTGGTTGTGCTCGGCGTTGTGCATGATCGGGCTCCTGCGCCGCTGCATGCGGCATGAACCTCTGCAGCGCCGCAACGTGCGTGCCCGGCCTCGTACCTCAGGCGCGTTTGCGGCCCGGCCGGCGCCCCGCTTCTTGCAAGAAGGCCACCGCCCGCGGCTCCGTCGCATAGGCGCTGTTGATGCGCACCCACGGCGAAACCTCCAGATTCGGGCGGAAGTAATGCCCGGGCGCCAGCGTCACGCCATGCTTTTCTGCGGTGGCTGCCAGATCGCGCGAATCCTCCACATGCGGCACACGCGCCCACAGGAAGTTGCCGCCCGACGGATGGTGAAACACCTCCCAGCCCGCATCGGCCAACACATCCAGCGATGCGATGACGGAGTCACCCGCGCGTTGGCGCAGCCGCTCCACATATTTGCGATAGGCGCCGCGCTCCAGAAGCGTGCTCACCACGGCCTCGGCAAAGCGCGAGCCGCCCACGCTGGTCAGCATCTTCACGTTGGTCAGGTCATGCACCAATTCCCGCTTGGCAATCAGGTAACCCACCGGCAGCGATGCCGATACCGTCTTGGAAAACCCGCCCACGTAGATCACATGATCGAGTTGGTCGAGCGTCGCCAGCCGCGCGGTCGGATCCGCCTGCAGGTCGGCAAAGATGTCGTCTTCGAGAAACGTGAAACCGTGGCGCCGCGCCAGTTCAAGCAGGCGGAACGCCACCGGCGGTGACACCACCGAGCCCGTAGGGTTCTGCAGCACGCTGTTGATGAAGAACAGCTTGGGGCGGTGCTCGCGCAGCATCGCTTCCGTCACTTCCACGTCCGGCCCGTCGCTGCGGCGCGGAATACCGACCAGCTTCACGCCGTGCAACCGCAGCAGGCCGAACACGGTGTAGTAGCCCGGGTCTTCCACAAAGACCGTGTCGCCGGGTTTCAGCAGGTGCCGCATCACCAGGTCGATCGCCTGGCTGGTGCCGGCGGTAATCAGCACATTGGGCTGTTCGGCCTGGATGCCGAGCTGCCGCGCACGCATCATGACCTGATGCCGCAGCGCGGTGTTGCCGAGTGGCGAGGAATAGTCGATGACCGCGTGCGTATCGGTGCGCGACACCTGGCGGATGGCCTGCGTCAGGCCGTCGACATCGCGCCAATCGGCCGGCACGAATCCGCCGCCGAGCTTGAGCATGCCGTCGGGGTAGCTGAACTGCTCGAAGATGTGTTTGGACTCGGCCTCCGCCCGGCGCGGGTCTGACCAGCCGCGTCCGTCGCGCCCCGTCAGGTTGCTCTCGGCCACGTAGAAGCCCGAGCCGTGGCGCGAGTCCAGCAGCCCCAGCGAGACCAGCCGGTCATATGCCTCGATCACGGGGAAGCGGCTGATGCCGTAGTCGGCCGCCAGTTGCCGGATCGATGGCAGCTTGGCGCCGGGGCGCACGTCGTTGCCGCCGATCCATGCCTGCACGCCGGCCACGATCTGGTCGGAGATGGGGACGCGGGTGGCTGGATCGATCTGGAGTTTCATGGGCAGTCGCCCTCCGGGCAGATGATTCGGAACAGTCACGTACAACTGTTCTGGACTGTTCGCATTGTAATGACCCGGCGCACCAACGGACGCGCTTCGATACGGCGCGTCATGCAGGCCGGCGTTATGCGATGACCGTGGATCGAAGGGCGGTTTTATTCGTTTTGGCAAATATCACCCACGGCTAGAGTGGGCTTGTCCGTCACGCATTGCGCGCTCGTCGCGATTATTCAGTCGGAGGTTCGATGTCTGCCACTACCGTTCAAACTGCGCCACGCGATCCGGCTGTGCAGGCCGTGCTCGATAGCGTTCTGTCTACACCCTCGTCAACGCTGCTGGAGCGTGCACGCAGCCACGCCAGCGAGCAGGTGCTGCGCTATGCAGGCGGCCTGACGCCGGCCGAAGCGTGGGCCTTGGTCAGCCGTGGCGATGCCGTACTCGTGGACGTACGTACCGCAGAAGAACGGAAGTTCGTGGGTCGTGTGCCGGATACCCCGCACGCGGCGTGGCAGACCGGGCCTGCCATGATCAAGAACCCACGCTTCCTGCGCGAGCTGGAGAAAGCCGCGCCCAAGAGCGCCGTGGTGCTGCTGCTGTGCCGCAGTGGCAAACGCTCTGCTGCCGCAGCGGAAGCCGCCACTGCCGCCGGATTCCAGAACGTGTTCAACGTGCTGGAAGGCTTCGAGGGCGACCTGGACGAACAGCAGCAGCGCGGCGAAGCCGGCGGCTGGCGCCGCTGGGGCCTGCCCTGGCAGCAGGACTGAGCGCCAGGGCACCGCCGACAACCACACCAACAAAACAGGGGAGCGACGATGAGCGATCGCGTCATCGCGGGGAGGCCTGCGCCCGCGCACGACCCAGGCTGGCAATTGGACCGCATCGTCAGCGAGCTGCGTGCGGCCCGGGCCGATTGGCGCGCCCGCAACGGCCGTACCGAAGTCACGGGCCGCGAGTTGCCCTCGCGCGAGGCGGTGCGGCAGATCCTGGAGGCGCTGCGCGGGGCACTGTTCCCCATGCGGCTCGGCCCCACGGACCTGCGTGAAGAAAGCGAAGACTTCTACGTCGGCCATACGCTCGATTCGGCACTCAATGCGCTGGTAGCGCAGGTGCGGCTGGAACTGCGTCACACGGTGCGCCAGGCGCGCGCCGTGGATCGCGATCCCGATGCCGAGGCTGTGCAACTCGTGCGCGACTTCGCGGCGGCACTCCCCACGCTGCGTCGCCTGCTCGATACCGACGTGCTGGCCGCCTACCACGGTGATCCGGCAGCGCGCAGCGTCGACGAGGTGCTGCTGTGCTACCCCGGCATCCTCGCCGTCATCCATCACCGCATTGCCCATCACCTGTACCGCGCCGGCTTGCCGCTGCTCGCGCGCATGGTCGCCGAGACCGCGCATGCCGACACGGGCATCGACATCCACCCCGGCGCGCAGATCGGCAGCGGCTTCTTCATCGACCACGGCACGGGCGTGGTGATTGGTGAGACCGCCGTGATTGGCGAGCGCGTTCGGATCTACCAGGCGGTGACGCTCGGCGCCAAGCGCTTTTCTGCCGATGCCGATGGCCACCTCGAGAAGGGCGCCCCACGCCACCCGGTGGTGGAAGACGACGTCGTCATCTACGCCGGCGCGACCATCCTTGGGCGCATCACCATCGGACGCGGCTCGTCCATTGGCGGCAACGTGTGGCTCACGCGCAGCGTGCCGCCCGGCAGCAGCGTCACCCAGGCAAACGTGCAGAGCGGCATTCAGGACGGCGTTCAGGACGCCGTTCGGGACCTTCGGCCGCACACGCACAGCGGCAGCGAGGCACACCCCGCCCGCTGATCCGCCCGACGCACCTTTCCCACCGGTTTTATCCACCGCACCCGCCAGAGAAACGGGGGCATTTTTTCAAATGAAGTTGGGAGTCATTGCATGGCAGAAGCAGATACCCAGGACGTGCGCACCGCGCTAGGCGACAGTGCCGCACGCCAATTGGCGAACGCGACCAAGACCGTTCCGCAGTTGTCCACCATCAGCCCCCGCTGGCTGGTGCACCTGCTGCAGTGGCAGCCGGTGGAGGCCGGCATCTTCCGCCTGAACCGCGTGAAGAATCCGCGCGATGTGCGTGTTGCCTGCTCGCAGCGGGACGAGGCAGAGCTGCCGCAGACCTTTGTCGACTACGACGAACATCCGCGCGAGTACTTCCTCAACGCGGTGACGACGGTGCTGGACGTGCATACGCGTGTCTCCGATCTGTACAGCAGCCCGCACGACCAGATCCAGCAGCAGTTGCGCCTGACCATCGAGACCATCAAGGAGCGTCAGGAAAGCGAGCTGATCAACAACCCGGACTACGGCCTGCTGGCCAATGTGGATGAAACGCAGCGCATCTCCACGCTCACCGGCGCGTCCACGCCTGACGATCTGGACGAACTCATCACCAAGGTCTGGAAAGAGCCGGCGTTCTTCCTTGCGCATCCGCTGGCGATTGCCGCGTTTGGCCGCGAATGCACGCGCCGCGGCGTGCCACCGCCCACCGTGAGCCTGTTCGGCTCGCAGTTCCTGACATGGCGCGGCCTGCCGCTGATTCCGTCGGACAAGGTGCCCATTGACGAAAACGGCCGCACGAAGATTCTGCTGCTGCGCGTGGGCGACAAGCGCCAGGGCGTGGTGGGCCTGTATCAGCCGGGTGTGGCGGGCGAGCAGAGCCCGGGCCTGTCGGTGCGCTTCATGGGCATCAACCGGAACGCCATCGCGTCGTATCTGATTTCGCTGTATTGCTCGCTGGCCGTGCTGACCGAAGACGCGCTGGCAGTGCTCGAAGACGTGGAGATCGGCAAGTACCATGACTACCCCGACACTTACAAGTAATGCGCCTGGTGTGAGCGGCCTGGCGCCGCCAGGGGGCGATGTGCCGGCAGGTTTGCCGGACCTGGCCGCGCTGGCGCAACTGGCCAACGCGTTCTTCACGGCGCTACCCGGCAGGGAGCCAGAGCCCGCCATCGATCTGACGCCGGCGGGTACGTCGCCGCAACTCAGTGCGTTGCCCGTTGCGGATGCCGCACCGATTGCTCCGCAGGTGCCTGTGCTGGGCGTGCCGACGCAGTATGCGGCGGCGTTGCCGCAGGCTGCATCCGGTCATGGCCAACCTGTACCGGCGCATTCCGTCTCGGCACCGAGTTCGCCGTACTACTTCCTGGGTGAGGCGAGCGGCTATCAGTCCGCTGCGCCGCATGCGGGGGTGGCGGCATCGGAGGCGGGTGTGCCGGAGGATCGTGTCTCGGCGCAGCCGTTTCACCTCCCAGGCACCGATGCGCTGGCACGGTTCATCGATGCAGCGGCAGGCACGCCGCCCGCCGGGCCCGACGCCTTGCAGCAGCCCGGCGGCGCAGCGCAGGCGGGGCAGTTCTATTTCCTCGCGCCAGCCGGTGGCTCTCCAACGCCCACGCTGGAGGCACCGCGCAATACGAGGGACCAGCAGAGCCACCAGCCGCATCGCGTGGGCGCCTTCGACGTGCATGCCGTGCGGCGGGATTTTCCGATCCTGGCCGAGCGCGTCAATGGCCGGCCGCTGATCTGGCTGGACAACGCGGCCACCACGCACAAGCCGCAAGCGGTGATCGATCGGCTGGCGTATTTCTACGCGCACGAGAACTCCAACATCCACCGCGCGGCGCATGAGCTGGCCGCGCGTGCGACGGATGCGTACGAGGGCGCCCGCAACAAGGTTGCGCGGTTCCTCGGTGCACGGTCGGCCAGCGAGATCATCTTCGTGCGCGGCGCCACCGAGGCGATCAACCTCGTTGCGCAGACGTTCGGCCGTCAGCACATCGGCGCGGGGGACGAGATCATCGTCTCGCACCTGGAGCATCACGCCAACATCGTGCCGTGGCAGCAGCTGGCCGCGCAGGTGGGCGCGCGCATCCGCGTGATTCCGGTGGACGACAGCGGGCAGGTTCTGCTGGACGAATACCGCAAGCTGCTCAACCCACGGACGAAGCTGGTGTCCGTCACGCAAGTGTCGAATGCGCTGGGGACGGTGACGCCCGTGCAGGAGATCATCGCACTGGCGCATGCGGCCGGCGCGCGCGTGCTGGTGGACGGCGCGCAGGCGGTCTCGCACCTGCGCGTGAACGTGCAGGCGCTGGATGCGGACTTTTACGTGTTCTCCGGCCACAAGGTCTTCGGGCCGACGGGGATTGGCGTGGTGTACGGCAAGCAGGATCTGCTCGACACGCTGCCGCCATGGCAGGGCGGCGGAAACATGATTGCCGACGTCACGTTCGAGAAGACGCTGTATCAGCCCGCACCCGCGCGCTTCGAGGCCGGCACCGGCAACATTGCCGATGCGGTGGGGCTAGGCGCTGCGCTGGATTACGTCGAGCGTATCGGCCTGGTGAACATCGCGCGCTACGAGCACGACCTGCTGGTGTATGCCACGCACGGGCTGTCGCGCATTCCCGGTTTGCGGCTGATCGGTACGGCTGCAAACAAGGCGAGCGTGCTGTCGTTCACGCTGGCTGGGTACCGCACGGAAGACGTGGGCGCGGCGCTCAACCGCGAAGGTATTGCCGTGCGCTCTGGCCATCACTGCGCGCAGCCGATCCTGCGGCGCTTTGGGGTGGAGGCGACGGTGCGGCCATCCCTGGCGTTCTACAACACGTGCGAGGAGGTGGATGAGCTCGTGCGGGTGGTGGGGGCGCTGGCGCGGCGGTAAGCCATTTTGGGCTGTTGAAGAAAGGCGCCCTGTCGGTCCGATGCACGGGCTGGCGGGGCGTTTTTTTGTTTTGGCCTTTGGCCTTTGGCCTTTGGCGGGGCGGGGGGTGGTGGTGCGTCTCTTTTTCTCCCCCT
>NZ_JASATD010000050.1:0-25208 GCF_038440115.1 Ralstonia sp. OTU4908
AGGAGGCGCGAGGCACGGGCGTTGGCGCACGCGTGCTGGAAGCCTTGATCGACAAGGCGCAGTCGCTGGGCTATCCCGAGCTGATCCTGAACGCACAAACCCACGCCATGCCGTTCTACTCGCGCGCAGGCTTTGCGGCCGAGGGCGAGGAGTTTGAAGAGGCGGGCATTCCGCACCGGACCATGCGGCGCGTCCTTACACGTTGATTCCTTGGGCGGCCCGCACAATCGCTGCGATGGCCGCCTGCGCTGCCGGCGACGCGGTTCTGCCGTGCAGCCGCACAATCCCCGTGGTCGATGGCGGCGAAAGCCAACCCTTCACCGCCAGCCGCACCAGCGTGCCGCTTTCCTGCTCCTCCCTCACGGCGGCGTCCGTGGCACCGAGCACGGTGTCCGTCGTGAGCGCAACCGTCTTCAATACGCCGTAGTTGTCGCATTCCAGGGCGATACTGGCCTCCTGACCTGCCGGCAGCCCTAGCAGCATCGCCAGTTCCACCTTTGACGGGCTCAGAAGCTTCGGTACGGCAATGCCGTATTCCCAAACTTCGCGCAGCGTGTGCGTGCGCCCTGCAAGCGGATGGCCGGCCCGCACGTACAGGTGCGGGGGCTGACCTCCAATCAATTGGATATCCAGCGCGGCGTCTTTCGGCATGTCGCGCACGTCGGCGGCGAAGAATTCGATGCTCTCGCTGCGCAGGCTCTCCAGCAGTTGCACCCAGTTGCCGACTTCCATGCGCAGCGCCACCTGAGGATGCTGCTGCCGCAAATCCTGCAGCGCTTGCGGCATGAGCGTGGCCGTCAGCAGTGGCCCGACACCGAAGGCCGTGTCGCCAAGCTGGCTGTCGCGATACAGATCAACATCGCGTTGCAGGCAGCGCGCCTCGAACAGCAGGCGCCGCGCGCGTTCGATGACGAATTCGCCGGCGGGAGTGGGGCGCACGTCGCCGGTTTCGCGATCGAACAGGCGGATGCCGAGATCGTCCTCGATCGCTTGGATGCTCCGGCTGAACGCGGGTTGGCTCAGATGCACCGCTTGCGCAGCATGTGCGAAGTGCAGTGTGTCAGCGAGGGCAACCACGTGACTGAGGCGTCGCAAATCCATGTTGTTGCGTGCTATGCATTGAACGGATGTTCATTATGCATTGGACGCATTGAAGTGGCACTCCTAGGCTTCTCTGCACAACAAAAGCGAGGAGACACCAATGAGTTCGCACATGGAGCACGCGCTGATCGTCGCCTGCATCCTCGGATTTGCCGCCATGGAATTCGTGACGCGGCGCTATCAAGCCAACGTGCGCGGCCGCGCCACCGCCAACGATGCCTGGCTGGAAGTGCTGATGTTCATCAGCCTTGTTGCCGTGACGCAGCCGATCGCGCTGCTGGGCAGCAATGCACTGTGCAAATGGCTCATCCCGGCGCAGCACAACGCCTGGGCCGATCTGCCGTGGTGGGCGATGACCGGGTTGCTGCTCATCGGCGACGACCTCACGCAATACCTCTGGCACCGCGCTTCACACACGCCGCTGCTGTGGCCGTTGCACCGCGCGCATCACAGCGCGTCATACATGAGCGTGCGCGTCACGTACCGCAACAACTTCTTCTACTACCTGATGATGCCGGGGCTGTGGATTGGCGGCGTGGCTGTCTACCTGGGCTTTGGGCCGGTCTATGCGGCTTACCTCGTCGTCAAGCTGACTGTCATTGTTGGCGCGCATTGCGCCTGGCCCTGGGATGCGCCGCTGTATCGCGTTCGCGCGCTGCGTCCGCTGATGTGGGTGATCGAGCGGACGATTTCGACGCCGGCCACACACTGGGCGCATCACGCGTTGACCAACGCCGATGGCATTGGCCATTACAAGGGCAATTTCGGCAACCTGCTGTTCTTCTGGGATGTGCTGTTCGGCACGGCGCACATCACGCGCAAATATCCCGCGCAAATCGGCTTACAGGACGACGTGCTGTTCGGTGCGGAGCCGTGGACCGCGCAGATGTTCTATCCGCTGGTGCAGTCCAAGCGCGAACATTCGGCATTGCGGCCGGGCGGCGCCGCCGTCACCGAATTGGAAATGAATCAGGCCGCGAGCGCCAAGCAGGAAGCAGCCTGAGTCGGCAGCGCCTAGGTATCGGCGTGCGTGACGGTATCGAGCACGCCGAGATAGCGCGTTTCGCCAATCTGGCCCTGGGCGTCGAAGCGGCGCTCGGTCACGTCAAAGCACCCGTCGTGGCGGATGCGCAGGATGGTGCTGGCACGCGTGCCGTAGCGCGGCGAGCGGATGAAGGCGGCGGAAAGCAGCTTCTCCCATTCAGGGGCCACGCCTGTGGCGGGCAAGGCGCCGGTCGGTGCTTCGCGCGTTTCCGATAGCAGATCGAGATAGCGGGCCACGTCCAGCGCGTTGCCGTGCCGGCCCGTATCTGCAGCCAGCGCTTCGGCAAAGGCGGCCATGCGATGCCGCACCTTGAACCACGGCGTATCAAGCAGGGCGTTGGACAGCCCATAGAGGCCAGGTGCGAGCTTGCGCGGCGCTTCGGCGCGGTTGCTCGTCCACCAGAGTTCGTCGCGCGTGGCGGTCAGCAGGTTGTAGCCGTTGTAGGCCCGGTCGCGGGCGGCTAGGCTATCGAGATAGGCGGGCACCGACATGTCGTCCGCCATCAGGAAATTCGAGACGAGTTCCCCGCGCGAGCGTGCATCGGGCCGGCGCTCGGACGGCGCGCGGTAATTCGTCAGCGCGGCAAAACGGCCGTCGCGGGTCATGCCCATCCACGTGCCAGCGTGACCGACCACCTGGGCCATGTCACGCCCGGCCAGCACATCGGGCGCGTCGCTCCACCACGCCAGCGGCGCGGCAGGGCGATCATAGAATTCGTCCCGGTTGGCGGCCACCACCAGCGCGTAGGCGGGGTGGGCGTGCCAGGCCGTGAGAATCAAACACATGAGCACTTCCTTTGAACATGCCGCGCAACGAACGGCCAATGGTCAATGTGACGACCTGTGTCGCGCAGGCTTCGGCCAAGCATAGCAGCCTGCCGGATTTTTGCGATGACGATTGCAGCAGGGCGTCGTCAGCTGTTTTCCAGATCGACAAACAGCTCTGCGTGGCGTTCACCCGCAACGAATTCGCGCGGGCCGCCGGTTTCCCACAGCGCCGCCAGCGTGGCGGCAAATGCGGGCGGGACGTCGTCGTAAGACTCCATCCAGGTGGCCTGGCCGTCGCGTGTTTCGGGGCGGCGCATCAACGCGCCGGCCACGCCGGTCGCTTCTTCCACGGTCTCGAGCCAACGCTGCCAGCGCGGCAGGGCAGCGGCAGCGTCACGCTCGGCGATGCGGAAGTAGACGAACAGGTGGTCGGCCATGATGGGGGCGGTATCAGGCGTTTTCTGAAACGGGAATGACGTACGGCAGCGCTTGCAACGTCAGCGCCGGACCGTCCGGCGTGGCGAGATGGATCGCGGTGTCGAGCGCGTCCAGCTTCAATTCGACGAGCAGGTCGGTCCCGCCGTCGGGCGCCATGGCTGCATTGACCACCATGCCGCACGGTTGGTTCGGATCGGCTGCGCTGTAGACCTCGGCGCCGGCCGACGTGGGGGCATTGACGTGCGCGCGCTGCATGCGCCGCTTGAGCGTGCCGCGATACTGGCTGCGTGCCACGATTTCCTGCCCCGGGTAACAACCCTTGCGGAAATCGACGCCGCCCAGCAGTTCCAGGTTCACCATCTGCGGGACGAACTGCTCCTGTGTAGGCAGGGTGATGTGCGGCACACCTGCCTGCAGGCTCAGCCAATCCCACACCTCGGTGCCGACCAGCGACAGCCGCGACGACAGCGTCTTCCAGGCGTCCTGGAAGTGCTCGGCATGCACCATCCATTGATAGCGCGGGCGGCCGCCGGCATCCGGCAGGCGGACGACGGCGCCGAATTGCTGGCCGACCGTGGCAGGCTGCTGCGCCACCGCGTTGACGGTATCGGGTTCAGGCAGCACGGCACCAACCTCGCGCAGCGCTTCCGCCGCGTCAGGCCCGGCGACGCCGATGGCGATGAACTCGTCCATCGGGCGCAGCTTGGCCTTGGCGCGCAGCACGAACATCGACAAGCGCTTGGTCAGCGCCGGAGCGATCGCCTTGTCTGTCTGAAGCACGATCGTATCGGCCTGACGCCACACCAGCAGCGTGGCCAGCAGCCGACCCTTGGGCGAACAATAGCCCGCCAGTCGCGCCTGGTTCAGGCCCAGGCCGGTCACGGCGTTGGTCAGCTGGTTGTGGAGAAACTCGGCGGCATCGGCGCCTTCGACGGCGATGCGCGCCAGATCGGTCGGCGCACACAGCACGCTGCCACGCGTGGCGGCATCAAATTGCACGTCGAGCGGCGGAAAGCTCAGCGTATCGACAAAATCGTGGAAGACATCATTCATGGTGCGGGGCGGCCTGAGATTGACCCGGTATTATATTGGGCTGTCTGAAGGGCAGCTTGTGCCCTGTCTATCCATTTCAAGAGTGCGGAAATCGCCGGTGTCCGCCGGTTCCTCACACAGATTCGCAACAGAATGCTCTCTTTTCTCAAACGCCTGGTCCTGCTGGCCATCCTGATTGTGCTGGCAGCGGCAGGCGGCGTGGTGTGGTGGGCCCAGCAACCCGTGAGCCTGGCGGCGTCGCCGCTGGAGGTGGTGATCAAGCCGAACTCGAGCGTGATCTCGGTGGGCAAGCAGTTGGCCAATGCCGGGGTGGGCGTGCAGCCGCAGTTGTTTTCGCTGCTGGCGCGCGCCACGGGCAACGCCAAGAGCCTGAAAGCCGGCGGCTATGCGCTGGAAACCGGCGCGACGCCCATGTCCATCCTGGACAAGATGGCGCGCGGCGACGTCACGCATTACGTCGTCACCGTCATCGAGGGCTGGTCGATGCGGCAGATGCGGGCGGTGGTCGACGCCGAGCCTGCGCTCAAGCACGACACGGCGGGCCTGTCTGATGCAGCCCTGATGCGCAAGATCGGCGCGCCCGAAGCCAACCCGGAAGGTCTGTTTTTTCCCGATACCTACCTTTTTGCACGGGGCAGCAGCGATGTGGAGCTGTATCGTCACGCCTACCAGGCTATGCAGAAGCGCCTGAACGACGCCTGGGCGAAGCGCTCGCCGGATCTGCCCTACAAGACGCCGTACGAAGCGCTGACCATGGCCTCGATCATCGAGAAGGAAACCGGCCAGAAGCTGGAGCGGCCGATGATTGCCGCCGTGTTCGTCAACCGCCTGCGCAAGAACATGCTGCTGCAGACCGACCCGACGGTCATCTACGGCCTGGGTGCCGGCTTTGACGGCAATTTGCGCAAGCGCGACCTGCAGACCGACACGCCGTACAACACCTACACGCGCACCGGCCTGCCGCCCACGCCAATCGCGCTGCCGGGCATGGCGTCGCTGCAGGCGGCACTGAACCCGGCACCGTCCGACGCACTGTATTTCGTGGCGCGCGGCGACGGCAGCAGCCAGTTTTCGACCAACCTGACGGACCACAACCGGGCCGTCAACAAATATCAGCGCGGCCAACCATGACCGGCAAGTTCATCACATTCGAAGGGATCGACGGGGCAGGCAAGAGCACGCACCTGGCGTGGTTCGCGCAGCAACTGCAAGCGAAGCTCGCGCCTCTGGGCAAAAAGGTCGTCGTCACCCGGGAGCCGGGCGGCACCCCGCTGGGCGAGCGCCTGCGCGAAGTGCTGCTGCACGAGCGCATGCATCTGGAAACCGAAGCGCTGCTGATGTTTGCCGGCCGGCGCGAGCACATTGCCGAAGTGATTCAGCCGGCCCTGGACGCCGGCGATTGGGTCATTTCCGACCGCTTCACCGATGCCACGTTCGCCTATCAGGGCGGGGGCAGGGGCTTGGCAATCGACCGGCTGGAAGTGCTTGAGCGCTGGGTGCAGCAGGGCCTCCAGCCGACCAAGACCATCCTGTTCGACCTGGCCCCCGAGATTGCCGCCGCACGCCTGGCCGATGCCCGCACGCCCGACAAGTTCGAAGCCGAGTCCGCGCAGTTCTTCCTGCGCACGCGTGCCGAATACCTGCGCCGCGCAGCCGCCGAACCGGATCGATTTGTCGTGCTCAACGCCAATCGCGAGCGCGCCGATATCCAGAAAGACTTAGAGAATCTGCTTGCAACGCTCTGATTTTGCGGGCAATTTCAGATACGGAAATAATGGTTTCACGGCAAGTTTCTGCATCAACAATCTGACGCAACCCATTGATTCATGATGCTTTATCCCTGGCAATCCGCTGACTGGTCCCGTCTCCAAGCGATGCGGGCCAAGTTGCCGCACGCGATTCTGCTCAACGGCCAGGCCGGCACCGGCAAGCGCGATTTCGCCATGCATTTCGCGCAAAGCCTGTTGTGCGATACGCCTGCACCCGACGGCCAGCCGTGCGGCACGTGCGCGGCCTGCAACTGGTTTGCGCAGGGCAACCACCCGGATTTCCACCTCGTGCGCCCTGAAGCGATGGAAGACGCGCCCGAGACGGAGAAAGACGCCGACGGCAAGAAAAAGGCGCCGAGCAAGATCATCCGCATGGAGCAGGTCCGCAATCTGATCGAAGGGGTGGGGGTCGGCACGCACCGCGCTGGGTTGCGCGTGGTGGTGCTGTATCCGCTCGACGCGTTGCAGACCGAAGGCGCCAACGCACTGCTCAAGACGCTGGAAGAGCCGCCGCAGAACACCGTCTTCCTGCTGGTGACGGATCGTATCGACCGTATCCTGCCGACCATCCTGTCGCGCTGCCGGCAGTTTCCGCTGCAGCCGCCTCAGCCCGAGGCCGCGCGCCAGTGGCTGGAGCAGCAAGGCGTGCCGCACGCGCAAAACCTGCTGGCCGAGTTCGGCAATGCGCCGCTGGCCGCGCTGGCCGCCGCAGAATCCGAAGACCGGCCGCTATTGCAATTTCTGCTGGAACAGCTCGGCCAGGGCGCAAAGCTGGACGCACTCGCCACGGCAGATCATTTACAGAAATTGTCGGTGCCTGCCGTTCTCAGTACCATGCACCGGTGGGTCTTTGACCTGATGGCGGCGCGACTTGCCGGACGTCCGCGTTATTTCCCGGCGCAACGCGATGCGCTGCAACGTTGCGCGAATACCATCCCGCTGGACCGCCTGGAACGTTTTGCGCGTGCCTTGCCCCAGCGGCGCCGCTCCGAGCAGCATCCGCTGGCCGCGCGGCTCGTCATTGAAAGCCTTTTGCTGGATTACCGGCAGCTCTTTCCGTCTGCCTGAACTCGAACCCGCACCCGCACCTGAACGTTTGCACTTAGTGGACACCCTGTGAGCACTGCACCTCTTCGTACGCCCGGCACTCCCGTCACCCCTGGTACCCCCGCTGCACCCGGCACGGCTTCAGGCGCACCGACCCGCCCGGGCATCGTCTCGCTGGCCATCAAGGATGAAGCCGGTCTGCACGCCGCCTACATGCCATTCCTGAAGAACGGCGGCATCTTTGTGCCGACACAGCGCCCTTACCGGATTGGCGAGGAAGTCTTCCTGGTGCTCTCGCTGCTGGACCGCCCGCAGAAGTATCAGGTGGCCGGCAAGGTAGCCTGGATCACGCCGGTGGGCACGCCGGCCAAGACGCCGGGCATTGGCGTGCACCTTGGCGAAGATGAGCAGTGCCGCGTGCTGCGCCGTGTGATCGAAGAGGTGCTGGGCAAGCAGATCAATTCGCAGCGTCCCACCCAAACACTTTGATTTTTTCCTGATACGGCGCACGAAGTTTGCGCCGTAACTTTCTGATTATTCGATGTTTGTCGATTCCCACTGCCACATCAATTTCCCCGACTTGCGCGCGCGCCTGCCTGAGCTGCTGACGCGCATGCGGGAGAACCGCGTCACGCACGCGCTCTGCATTTCCGTCACGCTGGAGGATTTTCCGAGTGTGCTGGAGATTGCCGAGCAGGAGCCCAACGTGTACGCCACCGTGGGCGTGCATCCCGATGCAGAGGCGGACGTTGAAGAAGGCCGGTCCATTGAAGAGCCCACGCTCGAGCGCCTGCTGACGCTGGCCGATCATCCGCGCGTGGTCGGCATCGGTGAAACCGGGCTCGACTACTACCGCCTGGGCGACCGTACCGTGGCCGACATGGAGTGGCAGCGCGATCGCTTTCGCACACACATTCGCGCGTCGAAGCAGACCGGCAAGCCGCTGGTGATCCACACGCGCTCGTCGGCTGACGACACGCTGGCGATCATGCGCGAGGAAGGCGCCGAGGCCGCACGCGGCGTCATGCACTGCTTTACAGAAACCTGGGATGTGGCCAAGGCCGCGCTGGACCTCGGTTTCTATATCTCGTTCTCGGGCATCGTGACGTTCAAGAATGCCGTCGACCTTCAGGAAACCGCCAAGAAGGTGCCGCTGGACCGCATGCTGATCGAGACCGACTCGCCGTACCTGGCGCCGGTGCCGTTCCGCGGCAAGACGAACGAGCCGGCGTATGTGCGCCACGTTGGCGAATTCCTGGCGACGCTGCGCGGCGAACCGCTGGAGCGCATTGCCGGCGCTACCACCGATAACTTCTTCAATCTATTCAATGCGATACCGCGATAACTTGAAGCAAGCAATGAACAAAATCGCTCTCGCTGGTGCTTTGACGATGGCGCTGTCGGGTGTCGCACTCGCCACGCCCCAGGACGATCTGCGCAACGCCGTCGAATACAACCGCCCGGCGCTGGTGCAGAAATATGTCGCGCAGGGCGTGGACCCCAACCTGAAGACCCGCGACGGCACGCCGCTGCTGGTGGATGCGCTTAAGGAGAAGAACATCGAGGTGGCCGAGGCGCTCATTCGCGCCAAGAACATCGATTTCGAGCGCACCAATGTCGCAGGCGAAAACGCGCTGATGATGGCCGCCTACCAGGGCCTGCTGCCCATGGTGAAGCTGATGGTGGAAACGTACGAGGTGGAGGTCAACAAGACCGGCTGGACCGCGCTGCATTACGCCGCCACCAATGGCTATGACGACATCGTCAAATACCTGCTCGACCACGCGGCCTATATCGATGCAGAAAGCCCCAACGCGACCACGCCGCTGATGATGGCGGCCATGGGCGGGCACATCACGACCGTCAAGCTGCTGCTGGACGAGGGCGCCGACATGAACCTGCGCAATCAGCAGAAGATGGACGTGATCGATTTCGCTAAGCGGTATCACCAGGATGAGATTGCTGCGGGGCTGGAATCGCGCCGGCGCAAGTTGGCGGAGCAGTCCGGCAAGCCTGCTTCGGCGCCGGTCCCTGCAGCCGCAGTCTCCCCGCCTGTTAAGGCCGCAGCGCCGGATGTGCCGACGCCGATGCCGCCCGCTAAACGCGACGCCGGAGCACCTAGCCCGGCCGGTCGAGATACGATTGGTACGCCCACCAACATGCTGTTTGACAGCAACCGCTGAACGCGGTCTGCATGGCAGGGCAATTGGCCCTGCTACTGGGCGTGACGGGCGTCAAGCGCGTCGCGCCAGCCGCACTCCAGTGAACTGCCACCGTTGGTGCGGATAGAAGAAGTTGCGATACGTCGCCCGCAAATGTCCATCCGGCGACACGCACGATCCGCCGCGCAGCACCATCTGGCTGCACATGAACTTGCCGTTGTATTCGCCCACGGCGCCCTCGGCCGGCTCGAAGCCCGGATACGGGCCATAAGGGCTGGCGGTCCATTCCCACACATCACCGAACAATTGACGCAGGCTGCCGGCCTCGGCGATGCCATGGTCGGGCAACGGACGTAGCGCGCCCCGCCCGGCGAAGTTGCCTTGCACGGGCTGGCCTTCTGCGGCGTGCTCCCATTCAGCTTCCGTAGGGAGGCGGGCGCCGGCCCAGCGGGCGTAGGCATCGGCCTCGTAAAAGCTGACGTGGGTGACCGGCGCATCCAGATCGACCGGCTGCAGGCCGTGCAGCGACATATGCTGCCAACCTTCGGCCTCGTCCATGCCCGCCCGCCAGTAGAGCGGGGCGTCAATGCCCTCCCGCTGAACCCATGCCCAGCCGTCGGACAGCCACAGCGTAGGCTGCCGATAGCCGCCGTCCTGCATGAAGGCGAGCCATTCACGGTTGGTGACAGGGTGCGTGGCCAACGCATAGGGCTCCAGCCAGACGGTGTGGCGCGGGCCTTCGCAGTCGAACATGAAGTCGGTGTCGGCTCCCGTATCGGTTTTGCCGATCTGCACGGCACCGCCCTGGAAGCTGACCCAACCCGGTTGCGCTGGGCCCGCATGCACGCGTGGTGCGGGCGCTTCGGCATAGGCCGGGCACAGCGGGTTCTGCGCAAACAGGTGGAGAAGATCGGTCAGCAGCAACTCCTGATGCTGCTGCTCGTGGTGCAGGCCGAGCGTCACGAGGCGGGCAAGGTCATCAGATACACCGTCGGCCAGCAGGCGCTGCATGGCCGCATCGACATGGGCGCGATAGGCGCGCACCTCATCGAGCGTGGGGCGGGTGAGCATGCCGCGGCGCGGGCGGGGGTGCCGTGCGCCCACCGTTTCGTAGTACGAATTGAACAGGTAGCGGTAGCGCGCATCCCGCGAGCGATAGCCCGGCACGTTGGGGCCCAGGATGAATTCCTCGAAGAACCACGTCGTATGGGCGAGATGCCATTTGGCGGGGCTGGCGTCGTCCATGGACTGGACGGTGGCGTCGGCGTCGGACAGCGGCGCAGCCAGGGCCAGCGATTGCGCTCGCACCACGCCGTAGTGCTGCATCAGCGCGGGCAGGGCGGTGGTCGGCACATCAAGAACGGGCGATACGCGCATGGGGTCTCCAAAGCAGGCAGTAGGACAGCACAGCAGCAACTGGGCCATGCCGCGGCGCGCGCATTGACGCCCGCCACTTGCCCATGTTCGTAAGAAGCATATGCGAGCTTTGTAACTTTGCCATGCACAACACCGGCGATGCTGCGTTGCGACGATGACTGCACCGCAGCATCGATTGTCATGAAACAGTCACTGCGCGCACCTAGGATGTAAACGTTTACACATTCCAGGGGCGCGCAGTGGGCAGCAGTATCAAGGACGTAGCGACGCACGCCGGCATTTCGATTGCCACGGTGTCGCGGGCAGTCAACACGCCGGAGCGGGTGAGTGCGTCGACGCTGGCCCGCGTGCAGGCCGCCATGGATGCGCTGCACTATCGCCCCAATGCGCTGGGCCGCCAGTTGCGCGCCGAACGCACAGGCTTGCTGGGCGTGGTGCTGCCGTCGCTGGCCAACCCAGTCTTTGCCGAATGCATGCAGGGCATCGAGGAAGCGGCGTACATCACAGGCCAGCGCGTCATGCTCATGACGACGGCCTACGACCGCGAGCGTGAAGCCCGCGCCATCGAGACCATGCTCGAGCAACGCGTCGACGGCCTGATCCTGACCGTGGGCGATGCCGCTGCCAACCCGCACCTCGATCGCCTGGACGCCGAGCACGTGCCTTATGTGCTGGTCTACAACGACACGGTCGGCCAGGCGCGCATTCCCGCCCGCTGCTGCGTGACCGTCGACAACCGCGCCGCCGCACGCGACGCCATTCGCGCGTTGCTTGCGCAGGGCCACCGCCAGATCCGCATGCTGACGGGCACGCTGGCAGCGTCTGACCGTGCGGCGTTGCGCCACGACGGCTACCGCGAAGCGCTGGAGGCGGCCGGCATTGCGCCACAGCCGCCCGTCGAAATTGACTTCAATGCCGATGCCATGCTGCCCGCCGAGTTGGCCCGGCTGCTCGCACCGCCGCGCCCGACCGCCATTTTCTGCAGCAACGACCGCCTTGCCTTGCTCACCATCCGCTCGCTGCGCGAAATGGGCCTGCGCGTGCCCGAAGACGTGAGCGTGGTCGGCTTTGATGGCCTTGCGATGGGGCAATGGCTTTCGCCGACGCTGGCCACCGTGGCCCAGCCGCATCGCCGGATCGGCGCCGACGCGGCCACCGCGCTGGCCCGCCGCATCGCCGGCGAGGTGGTGCCCTCGATTACGTTGCCGCACCGCCTGCTGGCGGGCGGCACGCTGGCCCGTGCGCCGGCGGAAGCGTCTCTCTCCGTTTGTTTCTTCCCTCACGTCTGATACGCAAGGAGCGTCTCGATGAAACGTCTCGTTCAATGGCTGCGCGTGTGCGGCCTCGTGGCTGCCGGCGCATTCGCCGCGGCTGCGCCGGTGCAGGCACAGCCGGCCGGCCAGCAAGTCGCCATCTGCTACAACTGCCCGCCCGAATGGGCCGACTGGGCCAGCCAGATCAAGGCCATCAAGGACAAGACCGGCATTACCGTGCCGTTCGACAACAAAAACTCCGGCCAGGCCATCGCGCAGATGCTGGCCGAAAAATCGCACCCCGTGGCTGACGTGGCCTACCTGGGCATCACGTCCGCGTATCAGGCCAAGGAAAAGGGCTTGGTCGCCAACTACAAGCCCAAGCATTGGGAAGACATTCCGGCCGGCATGAAAGACCCGGACGGTGCGTTCTTCTCGATCCACTCCGGCACGCTGGGCTTCTTCGTCAACAAGGACGCACTGGAAGGCAAGCCCGTGCCGCGTTCCTGGAAAGACCTGCTCAAGCCCGAATACAAGGGCATGGTCGGCTACCTCGACCCGAGCAGCGCCTTCGTCGGCTACGTGGGCGCCGTGGCGGTCAACCAAGCGCTGGGCGGCTCGCTCGACGACTTCGGCCCGGCCATCGAGTGGTTCAAGCAGTTGAAGAAAAACGCGCCGATCGTGCCGAAGCAAACCGCTTACGCGCGCGTGGTGGCGGGCGAAATCCCCATCCTGCTCGACTACGACTTCAACGCCTACCGCGCCAAGTACAAGGATCACGCGAACGTGGAATTCGTGATCCCGCAGGAAGGCACGATTGCCGTGCCGTACGTGATGAGCCTGACCGCCGGTGCGCCGCACGCCGACAACGCCAAGAAGGTGCTGGATTTCGTGCTGTCGGACGAAGGCCAGACGCTGTGGGCCAACGCCTACCTGCGCCCGGTGCGCGCCAGCGCGATGAGCAAGGAGGCCGCCTCGCGCTTCCTGCCGGCCAGCGAATACGCCCGCGCCAAAACGGTCGACTTCAACAAGATGGCAGCCGGTCAGCAGGCGTTTGGCACGCGCTACCTGAACGAGGTCCGCTGAGCATGAGCACCGTCACCCGATCCACCTTGCCCGACGATGCGGTGTTGCCCGCACGGTGGCGGGTGGCGTTGCTGGCGCCCGCCGTCGCGCTGTTCTGCGCGTTCTGGTTGCTGCCGATGGCGGCGTTGCTGCGTGTGAGCGGCAGCGAAGGGCTGGTCGCCACGTACACGGCGGCGCTCACCACGTCGCGCTATCTGGGCAGCCTGTTTTCGACGGTGGTGCTGTCGGCGGCGGTCACGCTGGCGACGCTCGTCCTCTCGACCATCGCCGGGCTGTTTCTGGTGCGCCACAACGTACCGGGCAAGCAGATGATTACCGCCATGCTGACGTTTCCGCTGGCGTTTCCCGGCGTGGTGGTCGGCTTCATGGTGATCCTGCTGGCCGGGCGCCAGGGCCTGCTGGGCGACGTCACGCACAAGCTCGTCGGCGAGAAATGGGTCTTCGCCTATTCCATCGGCGGGCTGTTTCTCGGCTACCTGTATTTTTCGATCCCTCGCGTGGTGCTGACGGTCATGGCGGCGGCGGAAAAGCTCGATCGCTCACTGGAAGAAGCGGCGCGCTCGCTGGGCGCATCGTCGTGGCAGGTCACGCGCGATGTGCTGGTGCCGGGGCTGGCGCCCGCGCTGATCGCCTCGGGGGCGATCTGTTTTGCCACGTCGATGGGCGCATTCGGCACCGCCTTCACGCTCGCCACCGATATCGACGTCTTGCCGATGACGATCTACACCGAGTTCACGCTCAACGCGGGCATTGCGATGGCGGCGGCGCTGTCGGTGGTGCTGGGCGTGGTGACGTGGCTGGTGCTGGCGATTGCCCGCACCGCAAGTGGTAGCCCAAGTGGGGCCGCAGCATGAAACGCGTGCTTTCTCTTTCACAGTGGCTCATCACGCTGCTGCTGTGCCTGTTCCTGATCGTGCCCGTCGTGCTGTCGATGGCCGTGGGCCTGACGCGCAACTACATCCGCGGCTTCAAGAGCGGTTGGACGCTGGATTGGGTTGCCCAAGTCTGGGACATGTATCACGCGTCGATCTGGATGTCGCTGCTGGTGGCGCTGTGCACGCTAGTGATCGTGCTGGCGGCCGGCGTGCCGGCAGGCTATGTGCTGGCGCGCCGCCAGAGCCGCACGAGCCGCCTGATCGAAGAATTCCTGACGCTGCCCGTGGCGCTGCCCGGCTTGGCGACGGCGCTGGGGTTGATTGTGGCGTACGGCGGCTTTGGCGGCTTTCGCGAGAGCCTGTGGTTCATCGTCGTTGGGCACGTGGTGTTCACGCTGCCGTTCATGGTGCGCTCGGTTGCCGCCGTGGCGGCAGGCCAGAACCTGAAGACGCTGGAGGAGGGCGCCGCCAGCCTGGGCGCGTCGTTCTGGCAGCGCTTTCGCACGATTGTGCTGCCCAACGTGCAGCCCGGCATCCTGGCCGGCGCGCTGACGGTGGTGACGCTCTCGGTGGGCGAGTTCAACCTCACCTGGATGCTGCACACGCCCGAAACCAAGACCCTGCCGGTCGGCCTGGCCGATACCTATGCGTCGATGCGTCTGGAAATCGCCAGCGCCTACACGCTGATCTTCTTCGTCATGATCGTGCCGCTGCTGGTGCTGATGCAGCGCTTTGGCGGCCTGCGGGTGAACAACGGAAAGGCTTCCCGATGAGTACCGAACCTCTACATCTCGCGCCCGTGCCGATCCGGCTGCGTGGCTGCGGAAAACACTTCGGCGGCCAGCGCGTGCTGGAGTCGATGGACCTCGACATCGCCGCCGGCGAGACCGTCGTGCTGCTCGGCCCCTCGGGCTGCGGCAAGACCACCACGCTGCGCATCGTCGCGGGCCTGGAAGCGCCGGATGCCGGCGGCACCGTGCACTTTGGCGACGAAGACGTCACCGCGCGCCCGATTGAGCGCCGCCGCGTCGGCATGGTGTTCCAGAACTACGCGCTCTTCCCGAACCTGAGCGTGCGCGGCAATGTGGAATACGGCCTGCGCATCCAGCGCCGGCAGAACGGGTTGTCTGACACGCAGATCAGCGCCCGGGCAAACACGCTGCTGGAGATGATGCACCTCACGCCATACGCAGACCGCGGTGTGGCCCAGCTTTCGGGCGGACAGCGCCAACGCGTAGCCCTGGCGCGCGCGCTGGCGCCCGAGCCGCGCGTCCTGCTGCTCGACGAACCGCTCACGGCGCTCGACGCCAAGCTGCGCGAATCCGTGCGCGCCGAGATGGACCGCCTGCTGCGCGGTCTCGGCATCACGACGATTTACGTGACGCACGACCAGGAAGAAGCGATGGCGCTGGCCGATCGCATCGTCGTCATGGAAGCCGGCCGCATTGCGCAGATCGGCACCCCGCGCGAGATCTACTTCCAGCCGGCCAACCGGCACGTGGCGGATTTCATCGGCATCATGAACCGGCTCGACGGCACGCGCGAGAATGGCGCATTCGTCTGCGCGGGCGGCCGCGTACCCGTGCCGGCCGGCGACGGCAATGCCATCTTCTTCCGCCCCGAAGATGCCGTGCTGGCCGACCCGGCCCAGGCGGCGCTCAAGGGCACGGTCGAATCGGCGGTGTTTCTGGGCTTTCGCACCCGCGTGCGCGTGGCGGGTGTTTCGAGCACGCCGCTCTTTATCGATGTGCCCGGCCGCCAGCACTTTGCGCCGGGCCATGCGGTCGGCTTCGAGATCCCGGCAGACCGCCTGCTGACCTTGCAAGCCTGATGCCGATGCACTTCCTGCAACTGACCGACCTTCATATCAAGCGCCCGGGGCGACTGGCTTATCGGCGCGTGGATTCGGCGGCGTATTTGGCGCGCTGCGTGGCCCATATCCTGGCGCAGCCGGAGAAGCCCGACGCCATCGTCCTGACCGGCGACCTGGTCGACGCCGGCGCGCCCGAGGAATATGCGCACCTGCGCGCGGTGCTGGCGCCGCTCGATGCGGCCGGCATCCGGATGCTGCCGGTGCTCGGCAACCACGACGGCCGTGACGCCGCCCGCGAAGCCTTTGCCGATTGGCTCGAGCCCATTCCGGCTGATGCGCAAGACACACACGCCTTCCAATACTGGATCGACATTGGCGACGTTCGCCTGATCGTGATCGATACGCTGGACACCGGCCATCCGGGCGGCCGCCTGGGCGTGCAGCGCCTGGATTGGCTGGCCGAAGCGCTGGCGCAAGAAACGCAACGCCCGACCGTCATCGCGATGCATCACCCGCCGTTCGCCACGGGCATCGGCCACATGGACGTGCAATCGCTCGCCCCCGAAGACATCCCGGCCTTCGCGCAGATCGTGCGTGCCGCCGGCAACGTCGAGCGCATCATCTGCGGCCATCTGCATCGCTCCATTGACGTGCGGTTTGCGGGGACGGTGGCCTCGACATGCCCGTCGCCGGCGCATCAGGTGGCGCTGGAACTCGACCCGGACGCGGCGCCCGGCTTTGTCATGGAGCCGCCCGCCTACAAGGTGCACGCATGGGTGCCGGGCCAGGGCCTGGTGAGCCACCTCGCCTACGTGGGGCAATTCGATGGCCCGCATCCGTTCTTCGAACCGGACGGGCGGCTGATCGACTAGGCCGCTTCCACGGCGGCGGCCATCCGCGCGACCAGTGCATCGACCTCGCTTTCCGCCGATGCGATGGACGCGCGTAACCGCTCGTCGGCAAACTCGTCGTATTCGACGGCGACGGATGCCACATCGGTGATGCCGATGTAGCCGAATGCCGTGGCGACGCCGGCCTCGACGTGGTTCAGGTGGGCAATGTGCTGGCCGGGGCCGTAACCGAAATCGCCGCGTGCGCTGAGGATGACGAGGCGCTTGTTCATGCCGGCGAGCAGCTGTATCCGGTGCTCAACACCGGCTTTGATGCGTTTGCGCAGGCCATCGATGCCATTCGCGGCACGCAGGCACAACCGGGGCGTCAGCGCGTGACGCTCACGGCGCCGATGGGGCTTGCTGCGCGCTGGCTGGTGCCGCGGCTTGGTGAATTTGCGACGCAGCATCCGGAGGTGGATCTGCGCATTAATGCGTCCGACACCGTGGTCGACCCGCATGGCGGCAGCGCAGACCTTGCCGTGCGCTATGGCGATACGCCCGTCAAGGGGGGCGGCCTCATCACCGAACATCTCTTTGGCGACGCCTATGCGCCGGTCTGCCATCCGGGCCTGAACGTGCGGTCGCACGACGATCTGACGCGCGTGCCGCTCATCCACTCCGAATGGCAACGCACGCTGCCGCAGGCGATCGGCTGGCCGATGTGGGCACGCGCGGCGGGTATCGAGCACACGCTGAAGACGGACACGGGCATCGTGCTGTCCGACGACGGGCATGCCATGTCGGCGGCAATGGCGGAGCAAGGCGTGATCCTGGCGAACCTGCCGCTGGTGCGCGATGCGCTGGAGGCGGGCACGCTCGTCCAGCCTTTCGCAGCGCCGGTCATTCAGCGCTACGCCTTCTGGGCCGTGGCGCCATCTGCGCGGCTTGAAGACGCTGCCGTGCGCGCGGTGTGGGATTGGCTATGCGCGTGCCGGGAAAACACGGCACGTGTGCATCGCTCAGCCCAATAGCGTCAATAGCGGCGACGCCGCACGTGCCGGCGCGAACGCTTCGTGCCACGCGGCCGCAAGCTGCAGCAACGCAAACTCCGACCGGGGCGGCGCAATCACCTGCAGGCCCAGCGGCAGGCCATCGGCGGTCAAGCCCGACGGCAGGCTCGCGGCCGGCACGCCCGCCAGCGTGGCACCGATCACGACTTCCATCCAGCGGTGATACGTGTCCATCGCGCGGCCCGCGACGGTCTTGGGCCAGTGTTCTTCGGCAGGGAAGGGCGCAACCTGCGTGCAGGGCAGGACAAGGAAATCGTAGTGCGCAAACTGCCGCAGCAGCGCCTGGTACCAGCTCGCACGCGTGGCGATGGCACGGTTGATGTCGATGGCGGTGCGGCTGCGTCCATGCTCGATCTCCCAGATCGCTTCGGGCTTGAGCAAATCGCGCGTGGCGGCGTTGGCGTACAGCAGCCCGAGGTTGCCGGACACACTCAGCGCGCGCAGCGTGCACCAGCATTCCCACAGCGCATCCATGGCGAAGAAGGGCCGTACGGTTTCGACATGGCAGCCCAGCGCATCGAACGTGTCGAGCGCGTGCTCGTTGACGGCCAGCACTTCGCGGTCGACGGCAAGGTAGCCACCGAAATCGCCCAGCCAGCCAATGCGCGCCTGCCGGAAATCCCGGTGCAGCGGCTGCAGGAAGCACGCCGGATCGTCGCTCAGCGACAGCGGCGCACGCGGGTCGTAGCCGGCCTGCGTGGCCAGCAACCAGGCGAGGTCTTGCGGATTGCGCGCCATCGGGCCTTCGGTACCCAGCTGCTGGAAGAACACGTCGCCGGTGGGGCCGTAAGGCACACGACCGAGGCTCGGACGCAGGCCGTAGATGTTGTTCCAGGCTGCGGGGTTGCGCAGAGAGCCCATCATGTCGCTGCCGTCGGCCACGGGCAGCATGTTCAGCGCCAGCGCGGCGGCTGTGCCACCGCTGCTGCCGCCGGCCGAGCGCTCGGGGTTCCAGGCGTTGCGCGTCGTGCCGTACACGCGGTTGTAAGTATGCGAACCGAGCCCGAACTCCGGCGTATTCGTCTTGCCGATCAGCACCGTGCCTTGCCGGCGAATGCGCTCGACGACGATGCTGTCATGCGTCGGCACATTGCGCGCCATGGCGAGGCTGCCCATCGCCGTCACCATGCCTGCGGTGGCCGCAAGATCCTTGGGCGCTTGCGGAAAGCCATGCATCCAGCCGCCGGACAAACCTTGCGACAGCAGCACATCCCGCTCGCGTGCCTGGTCGATGGCCGATTCGGCATCGATGCGGGCCACGACGGCGTTCACCGTCGGGTTATGACGATCGATCTGTGCAAGGAACGCTTCCATGACTTCCACGCACGACACATCGCGCGCGTGGATGCGCCGGGAGAGTTCGATCGCGCTCCATTGCACGATCTCTTCGTTGGCGGCCGCAGGTGTTGCGGCGTGGCTCGGATTCGCTTGCATTGCTTGACTCGAAGTTCACTTCACGCGGTCAGGTAGGTCTGTGCCAGACGCACCCAGGCCGCCGCCCCCAACGGCAACACCTGGTCGTTGAAGTCGTAGCCGGGGTTGTGCACCATGCAGCCGCCGAATTCGCCTTCGCCGTTGCCGAGGATCAGGTAGCAGCCCGGCACTTCATTGAGCATCCAGGCAAAGTCTTCGCTGCCGTTGAGCCCCTTGGGCGCCTGCGTGACGACGTTGGCCGCGCCCACCAGTTCGGTGCAGACCTGCTGCGCCAGTTGCGTCTCGGCCTCGGTGTTGACCATGGGCGGCGTCAATTGACGATAGTCGATCTGCGCCTCGACGCCATGCGCCTGTGCGGTCAGGCTGACAATCTCGCGAATGCGCATTTCCACCAGCGCACGCGTTTCCGGCCGCGCTGCGCGCACATTCAGGCCAATCGTCACCGATTCGGGAATCACGTTGTGCGTTGCACCGCCGCGAATGAAACCGACCGACACCACCGCCGTGTCGTCAGGCGCGACATTGCGTGCGACCACGGTTTGCAACGCGGTGATGATGGCGGCCGACGCGGCAATCGGATCACGCGCGCGATGCGGCATCGCGCCGTGTCCGCCCATGCCCTTGATGGTGACGTCGGCCACGTCGGAGGACAGGCTCACCGGTCCCGGCAGCACGCGGAAGCTGCCGGCCGGCACGCCCGGCATGTTGTGCAAGGCATAGACGGCATCGCAGGGGAAGCGTTCGAAGAGGCCGTCTTCGATCATGGCGCGCGCACCGCACAGGTTTTCTTCATCGGGCTGGAAGATGAGATTCAGCGTGCCGTCAAAATCGCGGCTCTCGGCCAGCGCCTTGGCTGCGGCGAGCAGGATGGCGGTGTGCCCGTCGTGGCCGCACGCATGCATCTTGCCGTGGTTGCGGCTGGCGTAGGGCAGGCCGGTCGCTTCAACAATGGGCAGGGCGTCCATGTCCGCGCGAATGCCAAGGCGGCGCGTGCCGTTGCCCAGCTTCAGTTGGCCCACCACGCCGCTCTTGCCGATGCCCGTGTGCACCTCGTAACCCCAACTCTTGAGCAGATCGGCCACCAACGTGCTGGTGGCGCCTACCTCGAAACCGAGTTCGGGCTGCGCGTGGATCTGACGGCGGATGTTGACGAACGTTTCTGCATCGATATGGACGGGCGGCAGGAGATGCGGCAACAGTTGGAACGGCGTGAGCATGGGGGCTTTCGTCATGTCGGGGCTCCGGGGTTGGGGATGGGAATCCGGGGTCAATCGGTTTCGTGCGCTTCGCGCAGGCTCAGCACGGTCAGCAGCGTGATGGCGCTGCACGCCATCATGTAAAAGGCAGGGGAGAGCGGATTGCCGGTGCGGGCCAGCAGCCACGTCACAACAAACTGGCACGAGCCGCCAAACACCGTGACGCCGATCGCATAGATGACCGACAGGCCGCTGGCGCGCACCTTGATGGGCAGCAGCTCCATCATCATGAGCAGCATGGGCGTGGTGCCCAGGTACAGCGTGCCGGTGAGCAACGCCGACAGTGCCAGCACCAGCGGCACGCTCGGGTAATGCGTCATCAGCCAGAAGGCCGGATAGAGCGCCGCCACGGTGACCAGCGTTGCGCCCACTACCAGCGGCTTGCGGCGCGGCAGGCGGTCGGCCAGCCAACCGGAAAGGAGCGACGCGCCGAAGCTCGTCAGCCCCGTCACGCAACCGGCCAGCAGCGACAGCGAAGCCGGCAGATGCAGCTCGCGGATCATGTAGGTCGGCATGAAGTAGATGACCAGATACGTGCCGACGGTCCCGCCGATGATCGTGAGCACGCCCTTGATGACCAGCCCGCCGTGATCTCGGAACAAGGTGCCGAGCGGACTCGGTGCATGCGCCTCGGCGGTGTGCGTTTCATCCAGGTGCGAGCGGATATACAGGCCCACCGGCGCAATCAGCAGGCCAAGGAAGAACGGCACACGCCAGCCCCAGCTCTGCAGCGCTTCCGGCGACAGGCTGCCGTACAGAATGGCCGCAGTCAGCGCGCCGCACAGCGCGGCAATGCCCTGGCTGCCCAACTGCCAGCTCACGCGAAAACCGCGCCCGCGGATACCGCCGGACTCCATCAGCATCGCCGTCGACGCGCCGATTTCACCGCCCAGCGAGAAGCCCTGCAGCAATCGGCCGGCAAGGATCACCAGCGGGCCGAGCAGGCCTGCGGTGGCGTATGTCGGCGCAACCGCCAGGCACAGCGTGCCGATGACCATCAGCCCGATTGTCAGCGTCATTGCGGCCTTGCGTCCGTGGCGGTCTGCGTAGTTGCCGATGACGAAACCGCCCAGCGGCCGCATCACAAAGCCGATGCCGAACGTCGCCACCGCGAGCAGCAACGAGCCGTACGCGCTGTCTGACGGAAAAAACAGCTTGCCGATCATCAGCGCGAAGAAGCTGTAGACCGTGAAGTCGTACATCTCCAGCGCATTGCCGATCGAGCACGCGGCGATCAATCGCGCCTGGCCGGCGGGCTTGGGCGCAGCAACGGCCGAGGCGGGCAGGGCCGTAGTCTGCAAGGTGGCGTCGTTCATGGGGTCTCCGTCCACGATGTTGGAAAGGGCTTCTCTGAGCCTTGGGTGCTTGCAGTATTCAGGGAACGCGTGCGCTGAAAAAATCGCAAATATTCATCTCGATAACCAAATAGAATCACCGTCATAACCGGCATGTATCCGCTATCAGGGAAAGCCCGTGAAGGCGTGAGGCGACACGCACACCCAACCGTGTGCAATGAGCGAGGAGGAGAGCGAGGTGAAGCTGCACCAGTTGCGCATCCTGCTTGCCGTGGCACAGCACGGCAGCATTCACGAGGCCTCGCGCGGGTTGCATATCTCGCAGCCGGCGTTGTCCAAGGCGATTGCGGAACTGGAACGGGAGCTCGGCGTCACGCTGCTGTCGCGTTCGGTGCGCGGCGTGAGCCTGACGGCGTATGGGATGGCGCTCGTCAAACGGGCCAGCGTGGTTGAGCAGGAACTGCGTCACGCGCTGGAAGACATCGAAGCCATTCGCGGCCACGCAGAGGCCGAACTGAACATCGGCTTTACCGCCGTCGCCTCCAGCGGCCCGCTACCGGATGCCATGGCGGCATTCCGCACGCGCTTTCCCAATGTGGCGTTGCGCGGTTTCGAACAGCGCTCGCAGCAAATTCTTGAAGGTCTGCGCGAAGGCCGCATCGATCTGGGGTTGATCTCCACCAACAGCGGGCCCGGCACGAGCAGCTTCCAGTGGGAGCCGTTATTCTCCGTGCCGATGCGCTTGGCGGTGCGCCCCGGTCATCCGCTACGGCGCACGCGCAAGCTGCGCTCGCTCCTGGATGCCGACTGGCTGGTGCTGGACCCGCTGGATGACCCTGGCAGCCCGATGGCAAGCCTAATGCGGCTGCACCGGCTGGAAATCCCGCACCGGATCGTGCAGAGCGGCTCTAACCTGCTCGGCCTGCAACTGGCTACCAAGACGGACCTGGTGAGCATGTGGTCGGATTTTGTCTTCATCAACACACTGGGGCCGCTGCGTACGATTTCGGGCGCGCTGGAGGTGCTCCCCATGGAAGACGAATTACCCGACTTCAGCGTCTACATGGTCTACCGATCGGCGGACCTGATGACGCATGCCTGCGCGGAATTCAGCAAGGAGATTCGGCATGCGGCGCAGCGCTATCGTCATCGCTGACCGTCACGCGTCGGCTTCCGCACCCTCCGCGCGCATGGCCCCCGGCGGCCGTCCGACCACCCGCTTGAACGCGCGGCTGAACGCAGCGAGCGATCCATAGCCGAGCCGGTACGCGACGGCTTCGATCGCCTCGCGGTCACGCGTGATCCATTGCGCGGCGAGCCGCATCCGCAGCTCGGTCAGATAGCGCACGGGCGTCATTCCGGTCGCCGCCAGGAAGCGCTCGGCAAACACCGAGCGCGAGACACCGGCTTGCGCTGCCAGCTCCGCGACGCTCCAGTTGCGCCCCGGGTCACGATGCAGGGCGACGATCGCCGGACCGAGTTTCGGCTCGCGCAGCGCCTGCACCCAGCCCGTGGCGTCGCCGCAGCCGCACTCCACCCAGCCGCGCACGATGAAGGCGGCCACCACGTCCGCCAGCCGCGCGAGGATGCCCGCAAAACCTGCGCGCTCCGAGCACGATTCGCGCTCCATCGCGTCGAGCATCGGGCGGATTTCTGGGTAGCGCGCGAGCAAGGTGCCGACGTGCATGAACTCCGGCATCGTGCCCACCAGGGGCTGCATGCCGCCCAGGTCCAGCTCCATGCAGGCGCTGAAAATGAGCGCATCGCCCGGGGCCGCTTCCGCCCCGACGCCAACCGACGCCACCGTGTCGCAGATCTTCGCGGATTCAAAGCCGGCGATCTCGCGGCACGGCGTATCCGGATCGGACAGCAACGCGTGCGGGGTGCCCTGCGGCAGCAACACCGCATCGCCCGCTTCCAGCCGCATCGTCGCCCCAGACGCGTCGCGCAGCAGCACCGGCCCGCGCCCCACGAAGTGAAACTGCGCACGCCCCGGCGCCTTGCCAAAGCTCAGCCCAAAGGGCCGCGCCACGTGGATACGGCGGTACTGGACGCCGCTCAGCCGCATGCCGAGCAGCAGCTCGCTGACAAGGTCGTGCACGTCGGGGAGGGGAGTCAGCATGTCGAAAATCCGGACGATCGATCAACAAGGTCGGAGTGTATGCCATAGACCGTCCGGCTATCGGGCCTTACCATGCGCCCTTATTGGTATTTTCCCTGATGTTTTCGACGGAACGACGCATGAATCCCGGAATCTCCACTGCCGCGTCAGTCGCGGCTCCGCGTGAACCCGCCTGGGGCGCTGTCTTCGCGATGGCGCTGGGGGTGTTCGGGCTCGTCACGGCCGAATTCCTGCCAGCAAGCCTGCTGACGCCCATGGCGGAAAGCCTTGGCGTGACCGAAGGCGTGGCAGGACAGGCCGTCACGGCCACTGCAACCGTTGCGCTGGTCACCAGCTTGCTGACCGCCGCCGTCACGCGTTCCATCGACCGGCGGCGCGTGCTGCTCGCATTCTCGGTGCTGCTTGTAGCATCCAATCTTGCGGTGGCGTTTGCAACCAGCCTCACGACGATCCTGATCGGCCGCGTTGTGCTGGGCATTGCACTGGGCGGCTTCTGGACCATGGCGACCGCCACCGCAATGCGGCTCGTGCCACCGGCGTTGGTGCCGCGGGCGCTATCGATCATCTTCAGCGGCGTGGCCGTCGCCACGATTGCCGCCGCGCCGCTGGGCAGCTACTTCGGCCACCTGATCGGCTGGCGCAATGTGTTCCTGGCCGCAGCGGGACTGGGGGTGATGGCGTTTGTGTCGCAGGTCTCGACGCTGCCGTCGATGGCGCCAAGTGGCACAACGCGGCTGCGCACGCTGATCGACGTGCTGCGCCGTCCGAGCGTGGGCATCGGGATGTTCGCGACGATCCTGGTGTTTACCGGGCACTTTGCGTTCTTCACGTACCTGCGGCCGTTCCTGGAGCAGGTGGCGGGCGTTGGCGTGAACGGGCTGTCGGCGATCCTGCTGGGCTACGGCATTGCCAACTTCGTCGGTACATCGTTGGCCGGCCGCGTACTGGAACACCGGCTGCGCCCAATGCTGATCGCAATGCCCGCGCTGATGGTTGTGCTCGGCATCGCACTTGTGTCGCTGGGCCGCGCGCCGGTCATCGACGCAGTGCTGATCGCACTCTGGGGCATGGCGTTTGGCGGCGTGCCGGTGGCGTGGTCGACATGGGTGACGCGCACCGTGCCCGACGAAGCCGAAAGCGCGGGCGGCCTGATCGTCGCCGCCGTGCAGCTCGCGATTGCTACCGGTGCAGCAGCCGGCGGCGTGGTGTTCGACGCGAACGGCGCGGCCGGTGTGTTCATCGGCGCCGCCGTGGTGCTGGCGATTGCCGTCGCGACCATTGTGACGGGCGTGCCGAAACGCGTCGAGGTGGTGCCGGCGATGGCCGAGTGAATTGGCGAGAATGGCGAGATGCGCGCTGCGAGGCTGGCCGGACGATGTCCCGCACCACTCAGCGCATGCGTCTATATGGTA
>NZ_JASATD010000051.1:0-24592 GCF_038440115.1 Ralstonia sp. OTU4908
AACCCAGGTCGGCAATGGCCACCAACGTGCGCAGACGGTCCAGGCTGATTTCGCGCATGAGTCACTCCTTGTTCAGAAAAGCTGAATTTCATCGTTTAGAAATTCAACTTTTCCTATCTTAGCCCCTCACTGAAGATTGGAACTCCTGATTTCCTATGTCCGAGAGCATTCCATGGCAAGTCCTCTTATATTCATCGACGGCGACCAAGGCACCACCGGGTTGCAAATCCATCAACGTCTACGCGACCGGACCGATCTGCGGCTTATCACGCTCAGCCCCGAACATCGCAAGGATCCGCAACGTCGCGCCGAAATCATCAACGCCTGCGACATCGCGATTCTCTGCTTGCCCGACCAAGCCGCACGCGACGCTGTAGCGAGCATCGAAAACCCCGCCGTTCGGGTGATCGATGCGAGTTCGGCGCACCGCACCCATCCAGACTGGACCTATGGTTTCGCGGAGATGAACTCGCAGCAGGCCCAACGCATCGCCACGGCACGGCGGGTCAGCAATCCCGGTTGCTATCCCACGGGGGCGATAGGGCTGCTGCGCCCATTGCTGGAGGCCGGGTTGCTGCCCAGGGACTATCCGACGAACATTCATGCTGTGTCGGGCTATTCCGGAAAAGGGCGCGTTGGCGTGCAAGAGCATGAGGGAGAGGGCGCATCACAGGCGCCCGCGTTTCAGGTTTATGGTCTGGGGCTGGCACACAAACATATTCCGGAGATTCAGCAGCAAAGCGGTCTGATGGAGCGGCCGATGTTTGTGCCGGCTTATGGGGCTTTTCGGCAGGGGATCGTGCTGACCATACCGTTGCAACTTCGCTTGTTGGCGCCGGGCGTGGATGCGGTGCGGTTGCATGCGTGTCTTATGCAGCACTACGTCGATGCGGACCATGTACAGGTGATGTCGATGCAGGAGGCCAAAGGGTTGACGTGCCTTGATCCTCAGGCGCTTAACGGGACTGATAGTTTGCGATTGGTGGTGTGTGAAAATGATGAGACGGGGCAGGTTTTGTTGGCTGCGGTGTTTGACAATCTTGGGAAGGGAGCCGCTGGAGCGGCGGTGCAGAATCTGGATTTGATGGTTGCAGGAACATGACTCCGACTACCCACTGGCTCTAGAGTCTATGGCTCGAATTTTCGAGCGGTTGTTTCCTCTCTGTTTATGGCCTGGCATCGACGGCATTAAACGAGTCGAAAACAGAATCTACGCGTGTCAGCAGTTTGCAATCCAGTCAGGCTTTGAAGTTAAACGGTCGTCCACGACAGGCAGCAATCGGCCAACAGCGGCCGTTTTAGAGTAGGGAAAATAAATCCCCTTTTCTGCTGTCTACGCTTCGCAGCGCCGGTTACCCGGTCACCACGCAAGACTCGCTTCCGGTCGGTGGCTAACCTTTACCGGGCGGGGGTCATACCCGCTGGGTTTCTTACGCCATTTCGTGACGGCTTGCGCCGTCATTCCCAGGCGACCAAGCTTTGCCTGGCGCACATAAATCAGTCCCCTTTTTCTCTTTGCGCAGCAATGGCGTCGATCCTTCGCGCCTGCAAACCTTTGGTGCAGGCTCCAGCTCGCCCATTGCCCCCAACGACACCGCCGAGGGTCGCGCCCAAAATCGCCGCGTTGAAATCAAACTGGTGCCCCGTAGCGGCGCTGTAGCTCAAGGGTAATGGTGCCTTGGTGCTCTTTTCGTCGGATGCCCAGCTATCTTTTAATGGGTTACGGGCGATTTGCAGTGGGCTCCAAAACCTGGCCTCAGGAGGTGCAAGCTCCCGTGGCACCGGCTTTGGACTGGGCAGACCAATACGCCGGCCCATAAGCCCATAAGGATCCCGGCCTCGGCCGGGTTCTTTATGCCCGCTTCGCGGGCTTGAGCCCAGAAGGGAGCGGCGTGCGCCGGATTCGCATCTGCCAGCCAGTACGCAGCCCGTTTGGAACTCAGTTGATCCGTCTTTTTCAACGGTTTAACAGCCAAATCAATACGTTCACAAGTACACTCGCCACCCTAGGGATGGTGAAGCATCCACGAGCGGTACTAGAATTTTCAGCTTTTCGGTGCCGCCGCACGAATTCAAGGGGCAAGCATGGATTACGAACAACTGCCGAGGGCCGCCTTGGTCCGTATGCTGCAGGAGCATGATGCGGCGCTTGCCGATGCTGGCAAGAATGGCATCGTTATGAGTTACACCGGGCGGGCTGCTCCCTGGCAGATCATCCGCCAGGTCAAGCCGAAGCTGCATCGTATTATCAAGAAAGTATCCTTTGGAGAGGAAACCGCCCAGTCAGAGAATGAGATCTGGGACGGTGAAAACCTTTCTGCGATGGTCACGCTCTATAAATATCGTGGTCAAGTTGATCTTGTAGTAACAGACCCGCCGTACAACACCGGCGAGGACTTCCGCTATAACGACAAGTGGGACAAGGATCCAAACGATCCAGATCTCGGCGATGTAGTTCCTAAAGATGATGGGTCCAAGCACAGCAAATGGTTGCGCTTCATGACACCCAGAATCTGGATGATGCGTGAGATGCTAACCCCAGGCGGGGTTATGGCTATCTGTATTGATCATAGGGAACTATTTAGACTTGGCATGCTCATGGACGAAATCTTCGGCGAAGAGAATCGCATTGGCATAATCAATTGGCAGAAAAGCTATTCACCTCGCAGTGATAATAAGGGGGCGGCGGCGAAAACTGAGTGCAACACCTGACCTTTCCGGTACGGTGCTGTCCCTATGTCTTATTCCGAACTCAGCGTTGAAGAGCGCGCCACCATTCAAATCGGTCATGCCCAAGGTTTCAGCCTGCGCGGGATTGCCTGCTTGATCAACCGATCCCCTTCGACCATCAGCCGGGAGCTGCGCCGCAATCGAGATGCCTGTGGCGGCTACTCGGCCCGCGTGGCCCAGCAGCAGATGCAGGCCCGCCGTCAGGTGTGTCGACCGAAGCAAAAGCTGTTGCCGGGTAGCGAGCGCTTCGAATTGGTGGCGCATATGCTGCGTGAGCGTTTGTCTCCCGAGCAGATTGCCGGCAAGCTGCGCAGCATGAATATTCCCAGCCTCAGAGATGCCTACGTCTGTCGCGAGACGATCTATAACGCGATCTATGCCTTGCCAGTCGGCGAGCTGCGTAAAGAGCTGATCATCTGCCTGCGCCAAAGCAAGACGATGCGCAGGCCGCGCTCTGGCGGCGTGGATCGGCGCGGTCAGATCCCTGAGAGGGTCAGTATTCATGTACGTCCGCCGGAGATCGAAGACCGACTGATGCCAGGGCATTGGGAAGGCGACCTGATCAAGGGCAAGGCCAACGCCTCGTCTGTAGGTACGCTGGTGGAGCGCACCAGTGGCTACCTGATGCTGGTGAAGATGAACGACGCGACGGCGACCTCGGCGATGGAAGGCTTCAGTGCAGCGCTCAATGGCATGCCGCTGGCGATGCGCAAGAGCATGACCTACGACCAGGGCCGAGAAATGGCGCGGCATGCTGAAATCACCCAGCAGACCGGGGTGGCGATTTACTTCTGCGACCCGCACAGCCCTTGGCAGCGCGGCAGTAACGAAAACATCAATGGCCTGATCCGCCAGTACCTGCCCAAAGGCACGGACTTGTCGGTGCATAGCCAGGAGGAACTGGATGCCATCGCACTGCAACTGAACATGCGCCCCCGTAAGCGCTTCGACTTCAAGTGTCCGATCGAGGTTATGGACGAGGTGATGCAGGAAGCTATGGCTATGCGGCATGATGCTCCAGCTTCAATTCAATAACCGTGTTGCACTCAGCTCCTGTAACCGCCCACTTTAATGTCAGGAAGCTTAAGCTCTGTTAGTGTTTTGGCTATTCTCTCTCCTCTTGGAAGACTGGTTGAAAGAGCCAGGAATATTTCCAATAACCCATTAAGTCAATCCCTCTACACTGGGCGCACCGATGAGTTTGGCCAAATAGAGTTTGCTTTACGAATGATGCAAGCTGAAACAGGCGCCATAGTAGGTCGCATAGGTGATGCATCAAATCGGCTTAGCGAACACACCCGAGGCCTACTAAAGGATATTGAGTCAAGCAATGTACTTACAGTTGAGCAGCAGGCAGAGACAGATCAAATAGCAACGGCAGTAAACCAAATGGCGGCAAGCATTCAAGAGGTTGCGAGCAATGCACAGCATGCTGCAGATGCGGCCGGAAGAGCAGACACTGAGACGGCATCTGGCCAGCGTCTGGTAGCCCACACAAGCCAGTCAATCACTGCCCTTGAAGGTGAAATTAGGCAAGCCGCTCAGGTTATTCATGAGCTTGAAGGTCAAAGTAACGAGATATCAAAAGTTCTTGACGTTATACGAGGGATCGCCGAGCAAACGAATTTGTTGGCACTCAACGCAGCAATTGAGGCCGCGCGTGCTGGTGAGCAGGGGCGTGGTTTTGCTGTTGTCGCCGATGAGGTTCGCAGTCTTGCTGCTCGCACACAGCAATCGACAACGGATATTCAAAGCATGATCAGCGCTCTACAAGAGCGAGCGCAATCCGCTGTTACAGTCATGGAGCAAAGTAGTCGGCAAGCGCACACGAGTGTAGCTCACGCAGAGGAAGCAGCTACAGCTCTTGATGGAATTGGCCAACGCGTTAACGAAATTACCGACATGAACGCGCAAATAGCGACTGCGGTCGAGCAGCAGGGAGCAGTAAGTGAAGACATAAACCGCAGTATTATCAATATACGCGATGCTGCTGATACCAATGTACAGACCGGGCAGAATAATTTGCAAAGTGCGAAATCTGTCGCTCAGTTAACTAGCGCTCTGAGCGAACTGGCAAAACAGTTTTGGGAAAAACGAGGATAACGCTTTTCAGTATCTCGACAGGGATAACTATTCTTATCGTAATGGCCACATTGCTGCGCTAAACTGGCAGCCATGAAACCGCGCCCGCCTTCCACCCTTACCCCACCTGACTTCCCGGACGCCGCCTCTGTCGCCGCGCTGCGCGCCTGGCATGCCGGGCTCGGCTCGCGGCAGGCGGTGGCGCAATATCTCGGAGATGACAGGGCGCATGGCCAGTCTTCACGCGCCATCCTCGGCCGCATCCGGCGCCAGCTGGCGGCGTTCGCACGGCAGCGCGGCCGCGACGATCTCGCCGCGCTGTTCGAAATCCCTGCGTCCGAACGCGCCGCGCAGGGCAGGGCGGCCGACCGCGCCATCGACCTCTTGCGCACGCTGCCAGCCCCACGGCCATCGATTGCGGACGATATTGGCCATTGGCTGCCGGCGCGCGCGGTGGCTGCCTTGCGGGCCCATGGCATCGACACGCTGGCGGCGCTGACCGTGCGTATCCCAAGGCGCCGCCGGTGGTGGACCGCCATTCCAGGACTCGGCGCGCGCAGCGCCGCGCATATCGAGGCATTCTTCGCCGCCCACCCGGCGCTGACGGAACGCGCCCGCGCGCTGGTCGTGCAGGAGCGGCGCAGCGTGGTCGTGCCCTGGGAACAGCTGCGGCTGCCACAAGAGGTCGATGGCTCGCAAGGGCGCTTTCGCGCGCCGCGGCAGACCTGCACGCTGACGGCCGACAATGACTACGAGGCAGTACAGGCCTGGCTGGCGCTGCATGAATCGCCAGCGACGCAACGCACCTACCGCAAGGAAGCCGAACGCCTGATCCTGTGGGCCATCGTCGAGCGGCAGCGGCCCCTGTCATCGTTGACCACCGAGGACGCCGTTGCGTACCGCGCCTTCCTGCGCCGCCCGACGCCTCGGGATCGCTGGGCAGGCCCGCCGCGCTCGCGCACGTCGCCGGAATGGCGGCCTTTTACCGGCGCACTATCGGCCCGGTCGGTCGCGCACGCGCTCTCCATCGTCGGGGCCATGTTCCGCTGGCTGGCGCAGCAGCGGTATGTCCTGGCCAATCCATTCGCGGGCATCAAGGTCCGGGGCGGTGGCCGCACCGCCGCGCTGGATGGCTCCCATGCCTTCAGCGAAGGCGAGTGGCGGCTCGTCCGGACCATCGCCGATGGACTGGAGTGGTCCTATGGGTGGGAAGCCGCCGCCGCGCAGCGCCTGCGTTTCGTGCTGGATTTCGGTTATGCGACAGGGCTGCGGGCGAGCGAACTCGTCGCCGCCAGGCTGGGCGATATCGGCGCCGACCGCGAGGGCGACGAATGGCTCCAGCTGACGGGGAAGGGCGGGCGTAGCGGCAAGGTGGCCCTGCCGCCGCTGGCGAGAACGGCTCTGGAGCGCTACCTGACAGAGCGCGGATTGCCCGTCAGCCGGCGCCTGTGGCGCCCGGACACGCTGCTGGTCGGCGGCCTGGGGGGCCTCGGGGGCCTCGGGGGTCTGACCGACACGCCGGACGCCGGCATCACGACCACCCGGCTTGGACATATCGTCAAGCGGTTCTTCCTGCTGGCCGCCGATGTCATCGGCGCCGATCATCCGACGGCGGCAGAGAAGCTAAGGCGCGCCAGTCCGCACTGGATGCGGCATACGCACGCCACACATGCGCTGGCGCGTGGCGTGGACCTGACCATCGTGCGGGACAATCTGCGGCATGCGTCGGTGTCGACGACGTCGGTCTATCTGCACAGCGATGAGGTAAAGCGGGCTCGGCAGATGGGGCAGGCGTTTGCCGCCGCCATCCCCTGAGTCCATCAGACCATCAGGCCATCAGGCCATCAGGCCCGGGCTGCCACCAGTGTCCCTGCGCCGATCAGCGTCAGGCCTCCCACGCGCTGGACGTTCGCCTGCGCTCGGGCACTGGTCAGCCGCGTCGCCAGCGATCGCGCCAGCAGCGCATAGATGGCGGCATTGGCCGCCGCCATGATCACGAAGGTCGGGATCAGAATGCCGGCCTGAGGCAGGAACGAACGGCTGGCATCAATAAACTGGGGAGCGAACGCAACGAAGAAGACGATGCTCTTCGGATTCAGCGCCGTTACCAGCCACGCCTTGCCGAAGCGCTGTAACGGACGGCCCTCGCTCACCGGTACCTGGCTTGCGCCGCTTCGCGCGGCGCTCCGCAGCGCCTGGACGCCAAGATAGATCAGATAGGCGGCGCCGGCCCACTTCAATGCGGTGAACAGTGTGGCGGAGGTCGCCAGGACCGCGCCCAACCCGGCCATTGACAGGGTAAAGGCCGTGAGATCGCCCGCGGCAACACCCGCCACGGTGGCGAACGCCGACTTGCCGCGGTGGGCCAAGGCATCGCCGATCACCAGCAGGATCGTCGGTCCTGGAATCGCCAGTATCACGACACTGGTCAGCACAAACGCAATCCAATGTTCGAACGACATCAAAGTCTCCCGTTGTTTCGGAACTGCGGCGAAAGCAGCGTCGCGCCAGCTTGGCGCACCGTGCGCGGCAGTCATGGTATCGGATTTCGGTCCCAACGGTCAGAGAAGACCCGAAGGCCCCTGCGCCCTGTGCCGGTGGCGAGCCTGACAAGTCGGTCTGGGGCTCACCACTGGCATGCATCCTGCGTTTGTCAGCCGCTCCGACGCGCATTGACGCACGTCGGCACGATAACAACGAGGGGACGATATGGAGCTGCGTGGGAGCGCGAACTGGAGGAAACCACGGGCCCGTGGCCGGCTGTGGTGGCATCACGCCGTACTGTGCGTCGGTGGCACCCTGGTCGGCGGTGTCGCCACGCTATATGCCTGGCTGATCGACATCGGCCACCAGCTGTTTCTCGCGGCAAGCGCCCACGGGCCGTGGGTCACCTTGCTGCTTTCGCCAGCACTGGGCGCACTCGCAGTCTGGCTCACACACCGCTATTTCGACGGTGCCGAAGGCAGTGGCATTCCACAGATCGTGGCCATCGTCAGCGGCGGCAATGGAACGGCTAAGCCGCGTCTGCTGCGGCCGGCGGTGATCGTCGGCAAGATCGGCCTGTCCTTTCTCGGCACGCTGGGCGGCTTCACGCTCGGCCGCCAGGGCCCCACCGTCCATATCGGCGCCGCGCTGCTCGTCAGCCTCCGCCGGTGGCTCCCCGGGCTGTCCGGTCCAGCCGGCGCCCATCTCACCGCGCTCGATCGCCAGCTTGCCCTTGCCGGCGCGTCGGCCGGATTGTCGGCAGCGTTCTGCACGCCGCTGGCCGGCATTGCCTTCGCCATCGAGGAACTGGCGCGCGGCATCCCGCCGCGCGGCAGCGCGGCGTTGATCGCGGTGGTGGTCTGTGCCGGCACCGTGGCGGGCGTGCTGCAAGGCGAGGGTCCGGCGCTCGGCATGATAGCGGCCGGCCCGTCGGCACCGTACCGCATGGCTGTCGCGGTCGTGACAGCGGGCGCGGTGGCCGGGCTGGCCGGCGCCGGCTTCTGTTGGCTGCTGGTTCACAGCGAGCGGTGGTTGCCGCCTCGGATACGCGGTCTGCGCGCGCAACGCCCTGCAATGTTCGGCGCGCTGTGCGGGCTGGGCGTTGCGCTCCTCGGGCTGGCGTCATCGGGAACCAGCCACGGCAGCGGGTACGGCGAAACGCGCGCGCTGCTGGCCGGCGACCTCGTGCTGCCGGCTGCGTATCCCTTCCTCAAGGGCCTGTCCTTGCTGCTGACCTGGCTGTCCGGCATTCCGGGCGGCCTGTTCGTGCCATCGCTGGCCATCGGCGCAGGGATCGGCAACCTGCTCCAATACACGATCGGGCAGGCACCTTTGCCGGTGTACGCGGCACTGGCGATGTGCGGCTATCTTGCCGCGGTGACGCAGCGCCCGGTCACGGCTTTCGTGGTGATGATCGAACTGGTGGGAGCGCGCGGCCTGACGATTCCGCTGATGGCTACCGCGTTGATCGCGGCCGGCGTATCGAGGATGGCGGTGCCGCCCTTGTATGCAGCGCTGTCGGGGCGCTATGCGCCCGCGACAGCCACGGGCAGTATGTAAGAGGAAGTAGCGGGTGGCACGGCAGGCTGGATTGCCGCCGCCTCGCGCCCTCCCCGTCGGGAAGGGCGGAGGCCAGCGGCAGCCGCTCAAGCGCGATCCTGGCCTCGGACCCAATCGGCCAGCGTTTCCAGCGACTCGACCTGGACATCCGGCCGCGCACCCAGCTCGTCGTAGGTGTTGCCCACGCGATTGATCCACGCCACCTGGTAACCGAAGTGCTTGGCCCCTGATGCGTCCCAGGCGTTCGACGAGACGAACAGCATGTTGTCGCGCGCCAGGCCCATGGTCTTTTCGGGCAGCGCATAGACCTTGCCGTGCGGCTTGAACACTTCGACGTTATCGACGCTGATCAGATGGGCGAAGCGATCCTGCAGCCCCGCGTGGTGCACGACCGAATGAATCGACCGTACCGAGCCGTTGGACAGGATGGCCAGCGGAAGATCGAGCGCCTGAAGCATCGACAGGGCCGGCGGAGTATCCGGGTAGGGATTCAGCTTCAGGTACGCCTCGCACAACGCCGCGCGGTCCGGCGCCTGCAGCTGCAGCCCGAGATGGTTGCAGGTATAGACCAGCGCGTCCTGGGGTCTCCTCGTTTTCAGTGCAATAAGTGACGGTACGAAAAGCTAGCACTGGCGCGGAGGTGGTGTTGGTAGATCGTTGATTTCATTGACTTTCCTGTTCACTTTCAAATCTGCGATTCGTGGCGTCAAACCGTGGTCGGTTTCATCCATTGGTGCCAGTTATCGATGCATTTGGCCGCGAAGGCAGGATTTGGTCAGCATAGCGGTCAACCGGGAAGCGAAACACACCCCGCAAGTTGATGCTCTCCAGCCTGGTGGGCGCAATCTTCCCGATCAGTTCCGGTGGAATGACCTGGCGGCGGTTCGACCAGCGATCCAGGACCGCCTGCATCTGTGAGGTATTCCACGCCATCACGATGTTGGCCATCAGGCTCAACGCATCGGCCACAGCCTGCATTTCATCGACACGTTTGGCCTGCGCCGGGCTGATCCGGCCGGTATAAATGGCGCGCTTGAGGGCGTTAACAGCCTCGCCCCGATTGAGCACCCGGCGCAACTCGTTCCTGAAAGCGTCCTTGACAAAGTAGTCAGCCAAAAACGCCGTACGCAGCAACCGCCCCAATTGCACGCCAGCCTCATAGATTGGATCGCCCTGGGCGGCAGAACCGAACCGCGCAAGAGCTGCCACCGCACTGGCATGTCCGCTCATGACCGAGGCTGCCAGGTGCACCAGACTATCCCAATGCTTTTCGATCAAAGCGACGTCGACATTGGCTTCGCACACCGCAGCGATTTCTGCGGGCACTTTGGTGCCGCGTGGCACAAAGAGGTGGCGCTGTTTGAGTTCCTTCAACCGCGGGCAAAGATCAAAACCAAGCAAACGGGCATGTGACATGGCAAAGTCGGTGTAGCCATGGGTATCCACAGCAAGCTGGCTGGTCTCCAGCTTTTCTTGGCGGATGACACCTTCAATGGCCACGCCCGCCTGGCGCTCATTGAGCACAAAGGGCTGCGCATGGAAGATGCCCCACCGGTCTTTTACATGGGAGTAGATTCCAATGGAAGGTGTGTTGCGCCGAGGATCAAGCCGGGCTTGCCACACCCGTTTGGTGGTCTCCATGGTCATCATGTCAGAAGATGCCAAATCGGACCGCCCCCAGGTGGCGGCAATCGGGTGTCGCTGCATGAATTCCAGCACAGCCTGGCAGGCCTGGCTCAGACGCCGTTCGTCCCGCGCCCAGCGCATGGCCTGGCGAATGCTGGTGGCAGACAATTGCGGAATCATGCGCGCGCATTCGACCGCAGTCAGACTGGTGCCGTGGGCCATGATGCCGGCATAGACCATCAGCAGCTCGTCGGTAGAGCGCGGCTCACGTCCGAGCATGATCCAGCTAAAGCGCACCTGGGCGTCAACGGCCAGAATCACTTCCGGCAATTGAACCTCACCGATGCGGTGATCCAAAGCCGCGCGCAGCTTGGTCACTTCTGGGTCTTCGTCCTCTGCGGGCAATGGCGACAAATGGAGTTCATCATCCACGCGCAGTACGCCACTGCGGGCTGCAGCGGCCACCGCATCGACACCGGCAGTTACTCTGGCCAGCAAAGGCTTCAAGAAAGTGGCAGCCTTGCTGGGTAACGATAGACGGGCATAGTGTTTCTTGGACTCTGCCTGCCAACGCTCGTCCGTGAAGAACAAGCGCGCACGACCCCGAAAGCTCAGGCTGTGCTCAATCCAGACCGAGCCATTGCGCACCGCGCGGCGCAGGGCAAACAGGGTGGCCACCTCCAACGCCTGAAACGCCCGTTCCCGGTCTGGGCTGGAGATCGAAACCTGCCAGATCATTCCCAGACTTGGTGCCACCACTTCAACTGGCAGCTTTCTGGATCCTTTGAGATATAAAGCTTGCAGCTTGGCAAGGTACTCGATGGCAGGATGCTCGCCGGTGGCCTGCCAGGGCAGCTTTGCAATGGCGACGAGCAACGACCGCACGGGGCGAATTCCATCAATCAATCCCTCGCGGACCAGGGAGGCCCTGCTCGGTGGTTTGCGTTTCTGGGTTTCGGTGATCAAGGCTTCAAGACGGGCACGCAACTCAGCATCTGGCACCGCACCTTGCGCGCTCAAGGCAACAAGTTCGCCGAGCAGCGTTTTGTACATTGCGGCCCAATTGACGGTAGCGGGGACATCGGCGGCAGCCTGACGCCACAGATCGGCGATCCGGCGCTGCACCATAAGGATCAACTGGTCTGTGGTGGTGAACAGGCAATACCGAAGAAAGCATGCGACCTCCACGGTGCGCGCTGGCTCTTTGATCTTGGCTCCGGCTGAGGGCGGCCTGGAGACAAGTCGGCGCGCGTAGCGGCGCAAGATGAGATCGGGGATGTCTGCCAGGTGCTTATGAACGTCCAGCGTGTAAAGCAGGTCGATGCGCTCCAGTACCTCGCTGATTTGGCGGGTTGAGTGTTTCGCCGGTGCAGCCCATAGCCAACTCTGCTGGGTTTGTCCATCTGGGCGCGGCTCTGAAACTGAGGCTCGCCAGCGATCAAGTGTTGCTGGATCAACGCTGGCGGCGATGGCGGTGCCTGTTTCAACTTCAAGCTGGGCAAGTGCCGCCGCAATCAGTGTCCGAATTGCCCGCTCGTGCACGATCACCAGCTTGTTCTTGTACAGCCATTGACGCGCCCGCACGAGTAGCTGATCGCGGTCGGCGCAGCGCGCCACTTCGTCGCGCAGTTCACGTACCAGTGAGCGGCGCTGGTGCTCGCTCATCCACTGGAATCCAAGGACCGTGCAGGCTACTTGTTGGTGATCGAATAGCGTGCGCCCGCGTTCATACATGGCTCTCAGCGAGGCGACTTCTGGTGCTGCAATGCCAAGCTCGTTGCCAAGGTGGCGCCACAAGGCTACTGGAATTACCCGAAAGGCACCGAGCAAACGCCCACTCATGCGCAGGAAACCAATATGGAGCGCCAGACCAAGCTTGTGGGAATCACCTCGGCGTGCATTGATTGCGTCGCGCTCGGCACCATCGAAGGTGAAAAATGCCTTCATCTCGAAGTCGCTGATATCGCGGGGGAGCCCACGCATCCCCAAAAACGTTGTGTGCCAACCCTGCATCGTGAACCTCAAAAGTGGGAGGCCACCATACCCGTTTACAAAGCGAACAGGAAAGTCAATGAAATCAACGGTCTACCCAGACCACCCCCGCGCCAGTGCTAGCTTTGCGTACCGTCACTTATTGCACTGAAAACGAGGAGACCCCAACAAGTAGATCGTCAGTGGGAACCCGTACATCTCCGTAAACAGCGCCACGAGAAACGCCGAGAAGGCCCCGAAGGACCGCCAGTCACGCGAGGTCTTTGGCTTGGTGAAGCTGAAAGCGAAGATGATGAAGATGGCCGAGTTGATGATGACCAACGACCAGAGCCCGTAGCCGGATTGTGTGTCGTGCTGCATCGTTACTCTCCCTTTGGATGTACGTGCGTTGACGGCTCGCCCCCTTCGTCTTGGTGGCCGTGGTGCATGAACAGGTGCATCAACGGGCAAGTAGCGAGCAACAGGAAGGGCAGGAACGGGATCACGTGTGCCCGATGTTCCGTGAACAGGAAATAGGCGATCACAAGCAGGAAGCCTATCAAAACCCACCTGGACCTGAAGACTGTCCTGTGCGCCGCGTGCGGCCCATCTTCAGGGTTCATTTGATCATTCATGCGAGCCTCCTCGTCCACAGGCAATCGGCTTGAAAAAAGGCTGGCTAGCAGCACCCGCCGTGATGGCGATGGTGTTGGTGGACGAAACGTGAAGGATTCTGCTGAAAGACCGCGCGAGATTGCTCAGACTCGAAGTAGAACGTCTTCCCTTCAAAATTGGCCGTGATGGCGTGGGTCGGGTCAACCCGGTTTCCGGTCACTGGGTCACTGTTTGCATCTGGAGCGCCGTGCATCATGCCGGCACCCTCGCCGCCTCTGGAGCGCATCGCTTGGCTGCGCCAAAGGAACACCACCACCAATCCGCCCAGCACGATCCAGATCAGGTTTTGCGAAAGCCAGGTCATTTTCCACCTCCGTCTTACGACTTCCTACGCGATTTCAGTTCCCGCTCCACTGCCGCCTCAACCTCTCGTCTGGTTTGCCGTGAAAGACGCAAACTCATCCAGATCACCCAGACCGGACAGGCCAGGAGAATCAGCGCAACCAGCACCGAGAACAGTGAGATTCCGTACCAATAGAGGATGGCGGCGGCCAGCGCCGTCGCCACGGCGGCACAGAACCAGACAGCGGGTTTCATGCCGGCACCTCCTGCGCCTTACTTGTCAGCCGCACGCGCTTGAGCATGGCCGAATTCGCCACCACGCTAAGCGAGGACAGCGACATCGCCGCCGCCGCCAGGATGGGATTGAGCAGGCCGAAAGCCGCCACCGGAATGCCGATGGTGTTGTAGAAGAAGGCCCAAAACAGGTTCTGCTTGATCTTGCGCATCGTGGCGCGGGACAACTCGATGGAAGCCGCCACGTCGCGTACGTCATTGCGGATCAGGATGATGCTGCCGGTCTCCTTGGCCACATCCGAGCCCGAGCCGATAGCGACGCCGATATCCGCCGCAGCGAGCGCGGGCGCGTCGTTGACCCCATCGCCGACCATGGCAACCACCTCGCCGTCCTTCTGCAAGCCCTGGATGGTCTTGACCTTGTCTTCCGGCATGACCTCTGCGATTACGCGCTCGATGCCGACCTGCCGCCCGATAGCTTGCGCGGTGCGCTGGTTATCCCCACTGAGCAGAACCACCTTGATGCCGCGCGACTTGAGCATGGCAATGGCCTCTGACGCCTCTGGCTTGACCGTATCGGCCACGGCGATGATGCCAAGCAGTTCATGCCCGATCCCCGCCAGCATCGCTGTCTTGCCATCAGCCTCCAGCCCGGCCAGCGTCGCTTCAATCGTATCGACTGAGATGGCCTGCTGCGCGAGCATGCGCCGGTTTCCTAGCCAGGCCTGCTGGCCGTCGATGGCCCCCTGAATACCCATCCCCGACAGCGCCTGGATGTTGTTCGCCTTACGCGTCGCCAGCTCACGATGCTGTGCGGCACGGACGATCGCTTCGCCCAGCGGATGCTCCGAGCCGGACTCGACCGCTGCAGCAATACTGAGCAGCTCGGCTTCCTGGTGTGTCCCAAGCGGCAGGATATCGGTCACGGTCGGTTCGCCGCGCGTAATCGTGCCCGTCTTGTCAAAGACAACGGTGGTCAATTTCTCAGCGCGTTCGAGCACTTCGCCGCCGCGGATCAGGATGCCGGCGTCCGCGCCTTTTCCCACGCCGACCATCAAGGCGGCAGGCGTCGCTACACCCAGAGCGCACGGGCAGGAGATGATAAGCACGGCAATAAAGGCGAGCAGCCCCTGCGGGAAATGCCCCGCGAGCGTCCATCCGATGACAGCCAGCAGTGCAACGCCCACGACCGCCGGCACAAAATAGCCGGTCACCTGGTCGGCCAGCCGCTGAATCTGTGCCGAGCTTGCCTGCGCGTCTTCTACCATCTTGATGATCTGCGCCAGCGCCGTATCCGCACCGATGCGGGTCGCCTGGAACGTAAAGGCGCCTGACCGGTTCAGCGTACCGCCGATCACCGTTGCCCCAGGCTTCTTGTCAACTGGCATCGACTCCCCGGTCAGCATCGATTCGTCCACGCTGGTTTGCCCGTCCGTCACCTTGCCATCGGTTGGAATCTTCTCGCCGGGGCGGACCACTACCAGCTCCGAGACCATGATGCTTTCGGCGGGAATCTCGACTTCCTTGCCATCGCGAATCACGTGCGCCACAGCGGGCTTGAGGTCAAGCAGGCGACGGACTGCGGCGGAGGACTTCTTTTTGATGATCTCCTCCATGTACTTGCCCAGCAGCACAAAAGCGATGATGACCGCGGACACCTCGAAGTAGACATCGCGTTCGGCCACCTTCACCGGCAACCAGGATGGGAAGAACAACACGACCACGCTGTAGAAGTACGCTACCGACGTACCCAGCGCGATCAGGAAATCCATGTTGATGTTGCGCGTGCGGACCGCGTTCCACGCGCCTTTGTAGAAGCTCCAACCTCCAATGAACTGTACGGGGGTCACCAGCAGGAACAGCCATATTCCCCATGTGAACCAAGGCAGCGCCGGAATGGGCGCCCAAGTCAGCAGGGTCGCACCTGCAGCCAAGGCCAGAAACGCCCCGGCGCGTAACACCGCCAACGCCAGCACACCGGTCAAGGCAATGGTGACGCGCGTCTTCATCGCCTTCAGTTCGGACTCCGGCGACTCAAACGTGTGCAGACAGCTCTCGCTGCAGAAGTAGTACTTTCGCCCTCCTCGCTCTGCGGACAAGGCAGTGGCCTTGTCAACCATCATTCCGCAGATGGGGTCCTTGGCCAGTTGCTTCGTGCTTGCGGACACCGCAGCAACTCCGGTTGGCGCGTGATCATGGGCCGCGCCGTCGTGGTCATGCGCGTCATGCGCGTCATGCGAGAGATATCGCGCCGGATCAGCGAGAAAAGTCTTCTCACAGTGCCGAGAACAGAACCAATAGCGCTGATGCCCGACTTCCGTGCTGGCTGCTGCCTGCGCAGGGGAAATCTCCATACCGCAAACCGGATCGCGCACGCGACCGGCATCGACGACCGGTTGAGCGATGCGCAGCGCGCTCTGCCGACCGACCACTTGATCGCCACGATGGTGTCCGATGGAATCGCTTGGCATGCCAACCTCGGATGTGCTGATTGTTTAACTTGATTAGGTCTGGGCACAACTACGATTGCAGTGTGTTCCACGCCCGGAACGGGAGGTTGATACGGGTCAAGCGAGAGCAATTCGTTGTGATACGTCAACTGGCGACCACCGATCGCATATCAAAATGAAATCCCATCATTTCAGGAGGCAGCACCATGACGAACAACAAGCATGTTGGCTTTCTTGTAGCAGGCGCGCTGCTGATCGCCAGTGCATCGGTCTGGGCCGTTGACGAGCACCACCCCGCCGCAGCGAGCCAGCCTAGTGCGGCAACCCCAGCGAAGACTGCCCCTGCCACGGCAAACTCTGCGGATACGGAAAAGCGCTTCGAGCAAGCCCGTCAGCAGATGAAGAAGATGCAGGCCCAGATGGACAAGATCCATCAGACCAAGGACCCGAAGGAACGGCAACGTCTGATGGCCGAGCACATGCAGGCCATGCAGGACACGATGCAGACAATGCACGGTATGGGCGGCCCGATGATGATGGACATGATGGGCGGTCAAGGGATGGGGGCCGGCGGTGCGGCGCCGATGATGGGCGGCTCGGGCATGCCCATGGAGCAGCGCATGAACATGATGGAAAACCGCATGGACATGATGCAGATGATGATGGACCAGATGCTCAAACAGCAGGAACCATCAAAGAAACCTTGACGTTGCCATTGTGGGAAGGTGAATACTGCCCAGAATTGGTCAACAGGCGTGCGTGACGCATACCTGCTGACCGTTAGCTTGAACCTACGCAACATCTGACAAAAATCCGCGCGCGATGAATCCCCTTTGGCGCATGCTGATGATCGTGCTGCTTGCCGTGGCGTTGCCTGCGCGCGGGCTCCCCATGGCATCAATGCAGATGCACGGCGCTGTGGGTCTGCCAGGGCTGTCGACAGCGCATGATGTCGTACAAGCCGAGAAAGGACACCCCTGCCATATCACCGGTGACGGCCATGCCCAGAGTGGTTCCGACTGCACGGACACCGCTCCTTGCGTGTCTTTCTGCGCTGTGATCGGGGCGCTTTCCAGCCCAGCGATGCCGCTCGGCGCCAAGGGGATGCACATCCTGGTTCCCGCCCAGGAGCCTGTCTATATTTCCGCAGTTCCTGTGCCGCTCGAACGGCCACCCCGAGCCCGCTCCATTTAGCTTTACGGATCGCGCCTTTTTGCAGTGCGGCATCCGTATAGCGGCGTAAGCGAATACGCCACGCAAATTGCTAAGCCGGCATTCATGCCGGCCCCGCGTGAAATCACTGGAGCATCACCATGAAGAAGGTCATTCTTTCCGCTGTCGGCTTGGCGGCTGTTTTGACATCGTTGACGGCCATTGCCGGGCCAGACTGGCAGGTCATCGAGAAAGCTCGCAACGCGAAACTTGCGCAGATCCGCGCAGCGCAAGCGCAGAAAAGCGCTGGCATGCCTGCGATGCCGCAGCCCTGCCAAGACATGATTCAAGCGCCGAAATAACACGGTGGGGCGTTCTGCATTATCGGCAGGACGCCCATCGCGCGATGGCACGTTTGCGGCAGATCAACCCGTTCGATCATAAGCCGCGTCCGCGTGCACATCGCGCGTAGCCGCTGTTACCATTCGATCCAATCACATCATCTGCAGAACGTGCGCGCATCGCTTCGCCGGCCGTGGTTCGCCGGATTCCTAGTCATCGCTTTCCTGACAGTTCAACTGGCAGCGGCAGCATACGCCTGTGCGGCAAGCCGCGGCTCAGCGGAGGTCATGCCCACCATGGCCGATGCGACCGACGCCGGTGCCATGGTGCAGTCGTGCCCCGAGATGGCCATGCAGGCGCAGCAGGATGTGCACCAGCATGACGGCCTCTGTCTTGAGCACTGCCAGAGCGGCACCAAGTCGGCCAATCACGTATCGCCGCAGATTCCCATCTTCCTGCCCGTCCTGATCCGGATGATCACGGCCGAGCCAGTCATCATGGCGGACGGCCAATCGGTCTTGCTCGCCGATGTGGCGCCCCGTGCACCACCACCCCCGATTCCCATCCTGAACTGCTGTTTCCGCACGTAGCCTCCGAAGCGACGTATCTCTCACGCCTTGCCGCCTAACCGGCAAGGTGGTCGTTGCTTTCCGGAGGCTTTATGCTTTTGCGTTTTCCCCCACGCGGTGGGCGCTTGCTCGCGCTCGCCGTCCTGCTGCTTTTAAGCAGTCATCTGGCGTATAGCCAGACCGATGCGCTCTCCTTGCAGGAAGCGATCGGCTTGGCATCGTCCCGCTCCGCCGACGCGGAAACCTCCCGCGCCGGTGTACAGTCGGCGCTCGACATGGCCGTGGCGGCAGCCCAACTGCCCGACCCTGTCCTCAAATTCGGCGTGAACAATGTTCCCGCCGATGGCAGCGACCGGTTCTCCATCGGCACCGATTTCATGACCATGCGCTCGGTCAGCGTGATGCAAGAGCTCACGCGGACCGAGAAGCGCCGTGCCCGTGCGGAACGTTTCAACGCCGAGGCCTCCGCGGCCGAAACACAGCGTGTCGCCGCGCTGGCAGCCGTCCAGCGCAGCACAGCGCAAGCCTGGCTTGACCGCTGGTATGCCGCACGTACCGTTCAACTGCTGGCGGAACAAACAGCCTCTGTCGCCTTGCAGGTCGAGGCAGCCGAGGCGGCCTATCGCGGCAATCGCGGCTCACGCGCCGACATCGTAGCTGCACGCCTTGAACGGCAGCAGTTGCAAGACCGGACCGACGAGGCCCGGGCGACGGAAGCGTCTGCCAAGGCCATGCTGCGGCGCTGGGTAGGCGACGCATCCAGCCGCCCGCCCGCCGCGCCCCCCAGGTTCGACGTCCCGCAGTGGCTCGACGCGCTGGACGACGCGGCCATCGATACCCTGCCCGATGTGGCCGCTGCCAGCGCGCAAGCCGCCATGGCGGACGCTGAAGGACGTGTCTCTCGTGCGGCCAAGACACCCGACGTGACGGTGGAGCTGATGTATAGCCAGCGCGGACCGGCTTACGCCAACATGGTGTCGTTGAACGTCTCCCTGCCGATTCCCTGGGATCAGAAGAACCGCCAGGACCGCGAGGTCTCGGCCAAGCTGGCGCAAGCCAATGCCGCGCGCGCTCAAGCAGAAGTCTTGCGGCGCAACATGGTGGGCCAGATTCTGGGCAAGCGCGAGACGTTGCGACTGAACCAACGCCGCCTGGATCGCTATCAAACCACGACCGTCCCGCTAGCGCGCGCGCAAACCGAGGCAGCGCTAACGTCCTACCGGACTGGAAGCGGTTCGCTCGCCGCGGTCGCCGAGGCAAGCCGCAAGGCACTCGACCTTGCGCTGGAACGTCTCAAGCTCGAAGCGTCGACGGCCCAACTCTGGGCCGAGCTCGCCTTCCTCAAACCGCTCCCCACGGCAAACCAGCCGACCTCCAACGTTGGAGTTCAACCATGAACCGAACCATCTTTGCGCGCATTGCAGCCAGTCTGGTGTTGGCGAGCCTTGGCATGGGCGCCACCTACTACCTTGGCGTGAGGCAGGGACAGCGGAGCGCGCCCACGCAGGCGGCAGCATCTGCCCAAGCCGCCGATGCCCCGCTCAAAGCGGGCGACATCGATCCCAAGACGGGCAAGCGGATTCTCTATTGGCAAGACCCCATGGCACCTGGCCAGCGTTTCGACAAACCAGGCAAATCACCTTTCATGGACATGCCGCTTGCCCCCGTCTACGAGAATGGCGCCGGCGGGAGCGCCGCCGTCACGGTTGATGGCCGTGTGGCACAGAATCTTGCTGTGCGCACGGCTGAGGTCAAGACCGGCCGGCTGGACGCCATGCTGGAAGTGCCCGGCAATATCGCCATCAACGAGCGCGGCATCGAGATCATTCAAGCGCGCGCCGCCGGCTTTGTCGAACGGGCGTACGCGAAAACCACGTTAGACCCGGTCAAGCGCGGGCAACCGCTGATCGTCGTCTACGCGCCGGAATGGGTCGCCGCACAAGAGGAGTACCTGGCCGTTTCGCGTACGGCCAACGCCCTGCAGGGGGACCTGCGCAGCGCAGCGTTGCTGCGCATGCGCCAGGCCGGCATGACGGAGGCGCAGATCCGGCTGGTCGAATCCACCGGCAAGCCACAGCCACGGCTGGCGATTTCCAGCGACATCGATGGCGTCATCACCGAGGTCGGGGTCCGGGACGGCATGGCTGTCGCACCCGGCATGACGCTCTTCAAGATTGCCGACTTGTCCACCGTGTGGGTCTTGGCGGAGATTCCCGAGAGCCAAGCATCGGCCATCCGCCCGGGCCAGGCGGTGACGGCCACGGCGACGGCAATCGCTGGACACGCGCTGACCGGCAAGGTGGATGCCATCCTGCCCGACGTCAATGCCAATACGCGAACCGTCAAGGTGCGCGTCGAACTCCAGAACCGGGACCGCCGCCTCTTGCCCGGCATGTTCGCCAACGTGCGGTTTGGCGCGCAAGCCGGCCCGGACAAGCTGCTGGTCCCCACGGAGGCGTTGATTCGCACCGGTACGCGCACGATCGTCATGGTGGACGCCGGCAATGGCGGCTTCAACCCCATCGAAGTCAAGACCGGAGCCGAAGCCAATGGGCAGACCGAAGTGACCGACGGTTTGAGCGCGGGACAGAAGGTGGTGGTTTCCGGGCAGTTCCTGATTGATTCGGAAGCTAGCCTGCGCGGCACCGCCCAACGCATGGCATCGCCACCTGCGGCCTCCGCGCCCGCAGCGGCCGCCATCGAGCATGAAGGCGTCGGCCGCATTGAGGCTGTCACCAGCGAAGGCCTGACGATCTCACATGGCGCGATTCCGTCCGCGCACTGGAGCGCGATGACAATGGATTTTGCCGCACCGCCCTCCGGCCTGCCAAAGCGCTTCAAGCCTGGGGACCGTGTGCGCTTCCGGTTCCAACTGCATGACGATGGCATGGCAGTCCTGTCCTCGGTCGAGCCGGCCGGCGCGGATCAGGGGGGCAAGCCATGATCGCACGGCTGATTCTCGCGTCCATCCGCAACCGCTTCCTGGTGCTGCTAGCGACCGTCATGCTGACGGCCTGGGGTCTGTGGGCCGCGCGCAGCACGCCGCTCGATGCGCTGCCCGACCTGTCGGACGTACAGGTCATCATCCGCACGCCGTTCCCTGGCCAAGCGCCGCAGATCGTGGAAAACCAGGTCACGTATCCGCTGACCACCACCATGCTGTCGGTGCCGGGCGCCAAGACGGTGCGCGGCTACTCGTTCTTCGGCGATTCGTTCGTCTATGTGCTGTTCGAGGACGGGACTGACCTGTATTGGGCACGCTCGCGCGTGCTGGAGTACTTGAACCAGGTGCAGTCCCGCCTGCCTGCGGCGGCCAAACCGGCGCTGGGCCCGGATGCCACCGGCGTGGGCTGGATCTACGAATACGCGCTGGTCGATAAGACCGGCCGGCACGACTTGGCCCAACTGCGGGCGTTGCAGGACTGGTTCCTGCGCTTCGAGTTGAAGGCCCTGCCGAACGTCGCGGAGGTCGCTTCCGTCGGCGGCATGGTCAAGCAGTTCCAGGTGGTGTTGCAGCCGGACCGGCTGCGTGCGTTCAACCTGACACAGGCCAAGGTGCTGGCAGCGCTCAAGGGTGCCAACCAGGAGACCGGTGGCTCCGTGCTGGAACTGGGCGAAGCCGAGTACATGGTCCGCGCCAGCGGCTACCTGAAGACGCTCGACGACTTCCGGCAGATTCCCCTGATGACGAACGATGCGGGCATCGCCGTGCATTTGGGCGATGTCGCCACCGTCCAACTCGGGCCCGAGATGCGCCGTGGCATCGCGGAACTGAACGGTCAGGGCGAGGTGGCAGGTGGCGTCGTCATCCTGCGTTCAGGCAAGAATGCCCTGGAGACGATCGAAGCCGTCAAGGCCAAGCTCGCCACGCTGCGCACCAGTCTGCCCGAAGGCGTGGAGATCGTTCCTGTCTACGACCGGTCCGGTTTGATCAAGCGCGCGGTGGACAACCTGACGCACAAGCTGATCGAGGAATTCATCGTCGTCGCTGTCGTGTGCCTGGTGTTCCTGTTCCATCTGCGCTCGGCACTGGTGGCAATCGTCTCGCTGCCGCTGGGCGTCCTGGCGGCCTTCCTGGTGATGCGATACCAGGGCGTCAACGCCAACATCATGTCGCTGGGTGGCATCGCCATCGCCGTCGGCGCCATGGTCGACGCGGCCGTGGTGATGATCGAGAACGCGCACAAACATCTGGAGCATTGGCTCGAGGACAACCCCGGCCGCGAACTCACAGGCCACGAGCGCTGGAACGTGATCGGGGAATCGGCGGCAGAAGTGGGGCCGGCGCTGTTCTTCTCGCTGCTGATCATCACGCTGTCGTTCATCCCCGTGTTCACGCTGGAGGCGCAGGAGGGCCGCCTGTTCTCGCCGCTGGCGTTCACCAAGACGTATTCGATGGCGGCAGCGGCTGGGTTGTCGGTCACGCTGGTGCCTGTGCTGATGGGCTACCTGATCCGCGGGCGTATCCCGAGCGAGCAATCGAACCCGCTCAGCCGCTGGCTGATCCGCCTCTACCAGCCAATGCTGTCCAAGGTGCTGGCGTATCCCAAGGCGACGGTCGCTATCGCCATTGTGCTGCTGGGGGCAACGGCCTGGCCGATCCTGCGCACAGGCGGCGAATTCATGCCGCCGCTGGATGAGGGCGATCTGCTGTATATGCCGTCAGCATTGCCTGGGTTGTCGGCCGGCAAGGCGGCTCAGCTCCTGCAGCAGACCGACCGCCTCATCAAGACGGTTCCCGAAGTGGCCAGCGTGTACGGCAAGGCTGGGCGCGCGGACAGCGCAACGGACCCGGCGCCGATCGAGATGTTCGAGACCACCATCCAGTTCAAGCCGCACGACCAGTGGCGCCCCGGTATGACGACCGACAAACTGGTGGAAGAACTCGACCGCGTGGTCAAGGTGCCGGGGCTGTCCAACATCTGGGTGCCACCGATCCGCAACCGCATCGACATGCTCGCCACCGGCATCAAGAGCCCGGTCGGCATCAAGGTGGCGGGCACGGACTTGAAGGAGATCGATCGACTGACCACTCGGATCGAGGAGACCGTCAAAACCGTGCCGGGTGTCACCTCTGCGCTAGCGGAGCGGTTGTCCGGCGGACGATACATCGACGTGGACATCAACCGACAGGCCGCCGGCCGATACGGCCTGAACATCGACGACGTGCAAAGCATCGTGTCATCCGCCATCGGTGGCGATAATGTCGGTGAGGTGGTTGACGGCCTGGCCCGCTTCCCGATCAACCTCCGCTATCCGCGCGATTATCGGGATTCCGTGGAGCAGTTGCGGCGTTTGCCGATTGTCACTGACCGGGGCCAGCAGATTGTGTTGTCCGACGTCGCGGACATCCGCGTCGTGCAGGGCCCGCCGATGCTGCGCAGCGAGAATGCCCGGCTCTCGGGTTGGATCTATGTCGATATCCGGGGGCGCGACCTGCGCTCGGCGGTGAAGGACATGCAGGCAGCAGTGACCAAGGCGGTGCCGATGCCGGCGGGCTACGCGCTGAGCTGGTCAGGGCAGTTCGAGTACCTGGAGCGTGCGAGTGCCAAGCTGCAGGTGGTCGTACCATTCACCTTGCTGATCATCTTCGTGCTGCTGTACCTCGTGTTCGGCCGTATCGACGAGGCGCTGCTCATCATGGGCACGCTGCCGCTCGCACTGATCGGCGGGTTCTGGCTGCTGTATCTGCTCGGCTATAACCTGTCGGTGGCCGGAGTCGTCGGCTTCATTGCGCTCGCCGGGGTGGCGGCCGAATTCGGCGTGATCATGCTGCTCTATCTCAAACACGCTTGGACCGAGCGGCAGGAAAACGGTCAAACTTCTACCCAAGCGCTACTGGAAGCGATTCAGGAAGGCGCCGTGCTGCGTGTACGCCCCAAGGCCATGACGGTGGCCGTCATCCTGGCTGGCCTGCTCCCGATCATGTGGTCGGACGGCACAGGCTCCGAAGTCATGCAGCGCATTGCCGCGCCGATGGTCGGCGGCATGATCACCGCGCCGTTGCTGTCCCTGTTTGTCGTTCCTGCTGTCTACCTGCTGCTGCGCAGGCGTGGCAGCGGGCAATCCATTCCCCAACCACCCTCTCATGACAAGGTCTCACGATGAACTACGTTTCCGCTGTTGTATTCGCCCTGACGCTGGCGTCGACTCCAGCCGCCTTTGCGGCCACGCCGATGGAAGGTATGGACATGAAGCCTGCTGGTCAAACCAAGCAGGCGCCCAAGCCCGTGGCAGCAGAGGTCCGCAAGATCTACCTCGACACCGGCAAGGTCACGCTTAAGCACGGCGCCATCGACAATCTCGGCATGGGCGCCATGACGATGACGTTTGCCGTCAAGGACAAGGCATCACTGCAGCACTTCAAGGAGGGCCAAGCGGTGTGGGCCGTCTTTGATATGGTCGACGGTCAGCCGACCGTCGTCGATTTGCGGA
>NZ_JASATD010000052.1:0-24329 GCF_038440115.1 Ralstonia sp. OTU4908
ATTCGAAATTGTAGCGCTTGCTGCCCAGGCGAGGTCTAGGCGAGATGCGCAGCGAAGCCCGATTTTTCAGGCGCGATCTCAGCCCGCAGGGTGAGCGCCGGAATATCGTAATCACCGGCATTCTGCCGACGGAACGGAATCGGCGCAGTGGTGAACAAGGCGTCCAGTCGCTCGCCCAGCGCCTGCGTGATCCGCGCAAAGCGTGCGTCGTCCATGCGGCCGGTGCGGTAGTTCACGAATGGCGGCACCACGTCAAAGCCGGGGTAGTACAGGATGCCATGCTGGATCGGGAACAGGATGTCGTCGATCGGACCATTGATGCCGCGCGGGCTGTAGTGCGACTCCCAACCGCCCGTGGTGACGATCAGCATGGCGCGTTTGCCGGCGAGCGTTCCTTCGCCGTAGCGGTCACCCCAGTGGGTGTCGGAATGCTCGCCAACGCCGTAGGCAAAGCCATACGCATAGACGCGCTCGACCCAGCCCTTGAGGATGGCCGGCATCGAGAACCACCACAGCGGAAACTGCAGGATCACGGCGTCGGCCCATTGCAGCTTGGCTTGTTCGGCAGCAATGTCATCGGCTTGCAGGCCGTTCTCAAATGCGTGTTTGGAATCGAGCGACGGATGGAAATGCGGACCGACCGGCCCAACGGTGCTGTCGCTTGCATCCAGCGCGGCCTTCCATTGCATGGCGTACAAGTCCGATACCTGCACGGTGTGGCCGGCGGCTTCCAGACGCTGGACGGCAAAGTCCTTGAGGGCGCCGTTGAGCGACTTGGGTTCGGGATGGGCGTAGACGATCAGGACATTCATGGTGGCAACTCCAAATAAGGAATGGCTCCAGAATGCGGGCCACCCAGGTATATTGGAAATGAATAGTTCATATTCCAGGCATAGCCATGAATAATCTCAGACGGTTGGACCTCAACCTGCTGGTGACGCTCGATGTGCTGCTGACCGAGCACAACGTTACGCGCGCGGCGGAGCGGCTGAACTTTTCACAGCCCTCGGTGAGCGTGCATCTGGCCAAGCTGCGCGACATCTTTGGTGACCCGCTGCTGCTTCCCGGCCCGCGCGGAATGCGCCCCACTGCCCGCGCCGAAAGCCTGCGCGAACCGCTGCGGCTGGCGCTAGAAGCGCTGGAGCAGGCGATCGCGCCTGCCAGCCCGTTCGACCCGGCACAAGCCATCAACACGTGGCGCGTGGCCGCCACGGATTACGGCGAATCGACCATCGCACTGCCGGCGCTGAACACGTTGCGGTCAAGCGCGCCGGGCACGCGGCTCGCCATACTGGAACTGGTGCCCGCGCGCATCGAAAAGCAAGCCGAGCAAGGGGAGATCGATCTCGCGTTCCACACCTCAGACGGCGCACCGCCCGGCCTGCGCCGCCGTGCGCTCTTCAACGAGCGCTACGTGCTGATCGGACGCGCAGGGCACCCTCGCCTGAAGCGCAAACCGACACTTGCGCAGTTCTGCACGCTCGATCACGTGATCGTGTCGCCCGATGGCGGCGGCTTCTTCGGCGTGACAGACGAAGCCCTGGCGGCAGCTGGTGCCACGCGGCGCGTCGTGCTGTCGGTGCCGCACTTCCTCTTTGTGATGACAGCGGTGGCGAGCACTGACATGGTGGCCATGCTGCCCGAGCGGCTCGTGCGCGGCGCCAGCGCGCTGCAGGTGGTCGAACCGCCGGTGGAGGTGCCAGGCTATGAGATGTCGATGCTGTGGCATGAGCGCATGCATCGGGACCCCGCGCACCAGTGGTTGCGAGACGTGATAGCAGGCGCCACCTGAAGAACCGCGCCGCCGCCGTTACCCTACTTGCACTGCTGCTTGTTGATCGAGACGTCGCTCAGGTCGGCAGCGGTGGAGAGCACCGGCACGTCCGGGTCGCCGGCAGCCGCCATTGCCGCGTTCAGGATCGCCGGGGCCTGAAGGTGACCAGCCTCGCCGCTGGAAAAGCGCTGCTGCGCCGATTTCGGTGCGTCGTACATGCCGTTGCACAACAGCGCCTTGCGGATGTTCGGGGGCGATGGTGGATGGCCGTGGCAATGCGCAACGTGGGCTGCCGACAACGCTTCGCATGGCTGCCAGCCCCTTTTGCGCAATCTCCGTTTGCCGGGCCGGCGCGGCCCCGGTAGAGTCTCTTTTCAATGGGTTCTTACCCAGAGGTCTGGGCAAAACCGGAGTGATCCGGCGACGCAAAGCTATAGGGACTTCGCTGAACGAAGTCAGCCAGTTGCCCGCCAACCCGCAACGGGAGCGGGCCTGATGACGCACGCACAGAATGGCGTGGTCGGGGGCACACAATGAAAACGATACAAACGGGGGGGCGTTCGCCCGCATCCGCCACGCTGGCCGTGGCATCGCAAGAGGGCAACGCAAAGCGCAGGTTCGCGCGGGCCGCCTATGCAGCCTTCGCGCTGGTGTCCGGTGCGCTGATGGGCGCATCGCATGCGCGCGCTGAAGGGCTGCTGGTGCCGTCCTACATCTACCCGGCGGGCACGGGCGCCACGCAATGGAGTGCGCTGGCCACCGCGGCAACGTCGGTACCCACCACGGTCATCCTCAACCCGAACAGCGGTCCTGGCACCACGCAGGATGCCAACTATGTTGCCGCCGTCGCCAAAGTGCGTGCTGCAGGCGGCAAGGTGATCGGGTACGTGTCCAGCTCGTACGCAAACCGGCCGTTGTCGGCCGTGGTGCAGGACATCAACACCTACCAGGCGTTGTACCAGGTCGACGGCTTCTTCATCGACGAGATGACCGCCGATAGCACAACCGCGCATATCCAGTTCTATCAGTCGGTCTACAACTACATCAAGGGGTTGTCGCCCAACTACACAGTTACGGGCAACCCCGGCACCAATGTGCCGGAGATCTATGCCAGCCTGCCGGTGGCAGACCAGCTCGTCGTATTTGAAGACAGCGCCCGGCACTACGCCAGCTATGCGCCGCTGGCGTGGCAGGCCAACTATCCGACGGCACGCTTTGCGCACATCGTCTACGCGGCGTCGGCCGCGCAGATGCAAACGTTCGTTCGCAACGCGTCAGGCAAGGGCGCTGCCGCCGTCTTCATCACCAACAAGACGTTGCCGAACCCGTATGGCGCGCTGCCGACCTACTGGAGCCAGGAGGTGTCGGCCACGGCCGTCGCCCCGTGATGGCGCTGGTATGAGTTACGCGATATGTGCGGGCTGAGGCTCCGCACATGCTTTATATTCGGGCCACACCGCATCCCCCTTCGCCGCATGCCGGCGTTGAGGCAACAACAAGGAGAACCCCGTGGCCCTTTCTTCCAACAAGCTGCCCCCTTGGACAATCGCCGCGCCGCTGCTGGCCTGGGTGGTGCTGGTGGGCGGCTCGTTCATGACGCCCCCGGGCTGGCTGATCGCGCTGATGGCGCTTGCGCTGGCCGGTGCCGTCTTCGCCGCCGTCCACCATGCCGAAGTCGTCGCGCACAGGGTGGGCGAGCCCTTCGGCACGCTCGTCCTGGCGATTGCCGTGACGGTGATCGAAGTCGCGCTGATCGTATCGGTGATGCTCTCTTCGGGGCCAGAGAAAGCAGGCTTGGCGCGCGACACCGTGTTTGCCGCGGTCATGCTCATCTGCAACGGAATCGTGGGCGTGTGCCTGTTCGTGGGCGGCCTGCGTCACCGCGAGCAAGCCTTTCAAGCGCCGGGCGCCACCGCCGCGCTGGCCGTGCTGGCTGCACTGGTCACGCTGACCATGGTGCTGCCCAATTACACGAGTTCCACGCCGGGGCCGGTCCTGACGTCGTCGCAGCTGGCCTTTGCCGGCGTGACATCGCTGGTGCTGTACGGCTGCTTCGTCATCGTGCAGACCATCCGCCACCGCGATTACTTCCTCGTCGACAACGCCAATGAAGACGTGCACGCGCCGCCACCGCCCGCCCGCGTGGCGGCGCTCAGCGCGGTGTTGCTGATGGTGTCGCTGGTGGCCGTGGTTGGGCTGGCCAAGGTGCTGTCGCCTTCGGTGGAAGCGGCCATCCTGAATGCCGGCGCACCGCCCGCCACCGTCGGCATCGTCATCGCCGCGCTGGTGTTGTTGCCGGAATGCCTGGCCGCCCTGCGCGCCGCCAATGCAGACCGCATCCAGACGAGCCTGAACCTCGCACTGGGCTCGGCGCTGGCGAGTATCGGACTGACTATCCCGACGGTGGCCGCCGTGTTCATCTGGATCGGCCGACCGCTCGAACTGGGTCTGGGCCCGAAGGAAATGGTGCTGCTGTTCCTGACGCTGATCGTGTCGTCGCTCACGCTGGGCAAGGGCCGCACGACCATCCTGCAAGGCGTGGTGCACCTGGCGATCTTTGCAGCGTATCTGTTTCTCTCGATCGTGCCCTGAGGGGCACGCACGCTAGCGGATCGATGTGTGGGGCGCCTTCCAGGCGCCCTTCTTTTTTTCAGGCGCCACGTCTTGCGTTATTGCACGGGCTCCATGCTTTGCAGCAAGGTGGGAATCAGCTCCGACACCGTGGGGTGAATGTGCATGGCGCGGCTGATAGTGGTGTACGGCGCCTTGGCATACATCACGTCGAGGAGCGAATGCACCGCCTCGTCGCCGCCCACCCCGAGAATCGACGCGCCCAGGATTTCGTGCGTCTGCGCGTCGACCACCACGCGCATGAAGCCCTGGCTCTCGCCCTTCTCTACCGCGCGGCCGACCCGCGTCATCGGGCGGTTGCCGACCAGCAGCGTGCGCCCCGATTGCTTCGCTTCCGTGAGCGACATGCCGACGCGTGCAAGTGGCGGGTCGATGTACATGGCGTACGCCTGGATGCGGTCCGACACCTTGCGCGGGTCGCTATCAAGCAGATTGGCCGCGACGATCTCGTAATCGTTGTAGGACGTGTGCGTGAAGGCGCCCCGGCCGTTGCAATCGCCCATGGCCCAGATGCCGGGGACGTTGGTGCGCAACTGCTCGTCCACGCGGATATTGCCGCGCTTGTCGATTTCCACGCCGGCCTTGTCGAGGCCCAGATCATCGGTATTGGGCACGCGCCCGACGGCCATCAGCAGATGCGAGCCTGACACCTCGCGCGCGCCGCTGCCGCACTCCAGGCCGACCACGACACCGGCGCCGTCGCGCCGCACGCTCAGGCAGTCGGCGTTGACCTGCACGTCGATGCCTTCGGCTTCCAAAATCTCGCGCACCGCCCGCGATACGTCTTCGTCTTCGCGCGCGATCAGGCGCGGACCTTTCTCGACAATCGTCACGCGCGATCCAAAGCGGCGAAACATCTGGCCGAACTCCAGCCCGACATAGCTCCCGCCAATCACGACGAGGTGCTCGGGCAGGAAGTCCACATCCATCATGGTGGAGTTGGTCAGAAACGGCACCTGATCGAGCCCCGGCATGGGCGGCACCAACGCCCGGCCGCCGACATTGATGAAGATGCGCTCGGCTTCGAGCAGTTCGTCGCCGACGCGCACCGTACGCGCACTCTCGAAGCGGGCGTGGCCCTGAAAAACCGTGCCGTGCTCCAGGCCGCGTAACCATTGCTCGACGCCGTGGCTGGAGCGGCCGGAAATTTCATCCTTGCGGGCCTTTACGCGTTGCATGTCGACGGTGACACCGCCGTCGATCACCACGCCGTATTCGGCCGCACGCTGCGCCATGCGCGCCGCATAGGCGCTGGCCACCATCGCTTTCGTGGGAATACAGCCGGTGTTGACGCACGTACCGCCAAAGCGGCCGCGCTCGATGATGGCCACCGTCATGCCGGCGCCGGACAGGCGCGCAGCCAGCGGCGGGCCGGCCTGTCCGGTGCCGATGATGATGGCGTCGAAGCGTTGCGTCATGGCGCTCTCCTTCGTGTGCGGGCCGGTCGCGGCCGTCTCGCTATGGTAGGCGGCGCACGCGGCAACAGCGAGTCACGGCAACAGGAGTTTCGGACGCGCCGGGCAACGAACGCAGGCAGCGCCGTCGCCGGAAGGAAAGCAGGAAGTCGGCCGGTGCGCTCAATGGCGAGCGCACCGGCGCATCACATCAATGGTGGTGGTGGTGCTTGCCATGGTGACGGTAGCCCCGGTCGTCGCGGTCGGAATACGAGTTGCGCTGGACGTTGCCGCCCAGTGCTGCACCGGCGCCGCCACCCAGGCCGGCGCCAACGATGCCGCCCGTGTGGCCGCCCATGGCATTGCCCGCAGCCGCACCTACGCCGCCGCCCAGCGCGCCGCCCACGATGGCGCCCTTGCGCTCGCGGCCGTTGGCCGTCAATGCGCCGCCCGCGCCACCGCCGATCGCCCCACCAACGATGGAGCCGGTCTGCCCGCCGAGCGCACCGCCCACGGCCGCCCCGCCGGCACCACCCAGCGCGCCGCCCAGGGCATTGCGCAGGTCATCCGCCGCTGCGGGCAAAGCCGTCAGGCCGGCGAGCGTTGCCACAATCAGGGCGGGTGCAATTTTCTTCAACATGGTGTTCTCCTTTTGCGCAAATGCAGGATGCGGCACTCAACCAACACTGAGGGAGCCGATCCGGGCTCGATGATTCGGGGCGAAGAATACAAGTCGCACAACAGGGCGGGTTAAACACATTCGTCAATCTCGTAACAGAATGTTGCGGACCGGAGCACGCCCGTAAGCCGTTGATCAGGCAGACAGAACAGGAGAACCCCTGCCCAGTTACATCGCCTTCCTCCGTGCCGTCAACGTTGGCGGCACAGGAAAACTGCCCATGGCCGAATTGCGCGCGATGTGTGAATCGATCGGGCTGACCGGCGTACGCACCTACATTGCCAGCGGCAACGTGGTCTTTCGGAGCCGCCTGGCGGAAGCGACTGTCAAGGCGAGGCTGGAACGCTGCCTGGAGGACTACGCCGGCAAACCCGTGGGCGTGCTCGTGCGCACGGGCGCCGAGCTGGCGGCGGTGCTGGAAGGCAATCCGTTCAAGACGGCGGCGCCCAACCGGACGGTCGCGATTTTCCTGGATACGCCGCCACCCGCCGATGCCTTGGCCGCTGCCACCGGCCGCCGGACGGAAGAAATGGCCTTGGGCACCCGCGAAATCTACGTGCACTACGGCGACGGCATGGCCGATTCCAAACTGAAAATCCCCGCCGCCAAGACGGGGACGGCGCGCAACATGAACACCATCGCCACGCTGGTCGACTGGGCGACCGAATAGCGGCCCTAAGCGCCCGTCATTGCGCTGCCGACTTGCGCTTGGTCATGTGGTGAAAATACGCCAGCAGCTCGTTGAGCTGCGCATCGGACAGCGTCTTCTCGTCGATGCCGGCCATGCGTGCGTTTGGCCACCAGCGCAGCGATTGCGGATCGCGGATCAGGTGGCGCAGCTTTTCGTCGCCCAGATATTCCACCGGGCTGTACGGCACGTTCAGATCGGGGCCCAGGTTGGCATCGCCGGCGCGATTGAGCGTGTGGCACGAGAAGCAGACGCGCTGGAACGTGGCGAAACCGCGCATGACCGGGCCATCTGCAGGCAACCCGGCAGCCGGGCGGATGGCCGCAAAGCGCTCGCCGGGCAGCGCGGCAATGTCGATACGCACGATGCTGTAAGTCCACAGGCTTTCGTTCACCACCGACGCCTTGGCCGGCGGCGCCGTCCAGATCAGCCGGAACGGGCCGATGTCCTGGCCTTTGAGCGTCGGCCACGGTGCGGCGGGGTCTTCCACGGCCAGCCAGGCGCGGGGCCCGTCGGCGCGATCGCCCAGCAGCAAGCGCATCGGCAGGTGCGATACGTAGCCGTCGCTGGCGGCGGTGGTGGCGCTGGCCTCTGGGCTGACAGTCTGCCCGCGGAACAGCGCCGTCACCGGGATCGCCTTGAAGGTCAGGCGGTGCTTCAGGTTCTGGTCTTCCACGGTCACGCTGGTCAGGTGCGGATCGTGCAGCAATGCATCGCGCGACAGCGTGCGGTGCTCCGTGCCGATGTTGACGCTCAGCGTCGCACCGTCATCAGGCGCATCGGCCGCATGGGCGGCGTTGCCGAACGCTGCGCATGCGCAGAGCGTCCACCCGGCGATCGTCGCAAGCCAGTTCTTCATAGGGTCTCCTGTCGGGAAATTGGGCCATTTCGTTGCGACGAGAGTGTAGGCAAGCGCACGAGGTTTGGCACGGTTTTCGTTATCGATCCACCTGCGCTTGCACGCGCTGCCTGACAGTCTGCAATGCGGCGTCGAGGCGGTCGGGCGCAACGGAGCCAAGCGCCAGCCGCAGCGCATGCGGTACCTGCTTCGACGTCGCAAACGGCTCTGCCGTGGACACGGAGATGCCATCCTCCTGCAGCGCCACGGCGACGCGGTCGGCAGCGGCATCCGCACGCGCGATGTGGTGTCCGATCCGGCCTTGATGGCGCGTCTGGCGCTCGATCCGTAACGCCAGTTAATCGGGGCGCACTGCTCAGGGACGTTGGTATTGGCCAAGCTGGGGCTGCTGGGCAGCGTCCCGGCCTGCACGGACCTGACCACCAAGCCGTGGGTGCAGGAAGCCGGCGTAGAAGTGCTGAACCAGCCGTTCTATGCCAACGGCAATGTGGCGACGGCGGGCGGGTACTTTGCTTCGCCGTACCTGGCGGCATGGGCGATTGCACGCACAGAAGGCATTGAAGCCGCCACAGAAGCGGTGCACTACGTCGCGCCCGTCGGCGAGAAAGAAGCCTACGTGGAAAACGCCCTGCGCAACCTGCGGCCTCACCTGCCTGGTTGATCGCGGGTGTGTGGGCGAGCCGATAGACTGGTACGCCCCCCCTTCACGCATCGCAGACATGCGATCAGGAGTCACTTCTTGAACACGCTGACGACACTGAAGACGCTCGCCTTTCCCGTTGCCGTTGTGCTGCTGACACACAGCGCCGGCACATTTGCAGCCGAGAGCCTGGCCAACGGCATCAAGCGCCGCGCACCCCAGGGCATTACCACCAGGCTCTATGCCTGCGTCGACAAGGCGCCGGACAACGCCGACGCGATCGGCGCATGCCTGTCTGCAGAGAAGGCCGCGCAGAATGAGCGCCTCGACCGTACGTACAAGACGCTGCTCGGCACATTGAACGGCAAGGCGAACGACGCACTGGTGAGTTCAGAGCAGGCGTGGCAGGACTTCCACACCAGAACAGCGGCCTTTGAGACCGCCATCTACGGCAAGGGCAAGCTCGACGATCTGCAGCGCCTGGAGAACGAAATCTTCCGCCTGAGCGAGCGCGCCAACGCACTCGACAAGTATCTGGCCGCGAAGGGTCATTAAGCCGTTCAGGCGCCAGCGGCCGTCGACAGCCATTTGCGCAGGATGGCCACGGCGTAGCGTGAATCCACCTGGGTGATGAACTGCGCGAAGTCCACGCTGGCCGCGTCATCCGCGCGGTCGGAAATCGTGCGGATGGCGGCAAATGGCACACCCCACTCGTGGCACACTTGCGCCACCGCGGCGCCTTCCATCTCGACGGCCAGGGCATCCGGCAATGCCGCCCGCAGCACCGCGCTTTCCGCCGAGGTGCAGACAAAGCGGTCTCCGCTGACGATGAGGCCGCGATGCACCTGCGGCGCCGCAATTCCGAAGGCCCGCATGACATCCGGACCGAGCAGCGCATGCGGATCAGCCAACACGGCGCCGGCGCTTTCCAGCAATCCGTTGGCGAGCGACGTGTCAGCGCGGAAGCGCGCCATGCCGGTCAGCGGAATCTCCCAGCGCGGGAATAGCGGCGACGCGTCGACATCGTGCTGCAGCAGTTCTTCCGACACCACGACGTCGCCCACGGCCACGCCCGGAGCCAATGCCCCCGCCACGCCAGCAAACACCACGGCGCGTACGTTGAAGTGCGTGATCAACACGGCAGTGGTGGACGCCGCCGCCACTTTGCCAACACGCGACAGCACCACAACCACAGCATGGCCGTCCAGCCGGCCGGTCCAGAAATCTCGGCTGCCAATGTGGATGCACTGCGCGTCAGACAGCCATGTCAGCAATTCGTTGATCTCTTCATGCAGGGCAGCAACGATGCCGATCGGACCACGGGCGTTGGGTTGGGAAGACGGTGTGTTCATGCAGAATGCGGCGCCAGTCTGGAGCGTGGATACGTCGAAAGACGTCATTGTCGCCGCAATCCGGCTCCGGCCGGCGCCGGCGCTCAGAGGCGCTGCGCCGCCCGCTGCACGGCGTCATGGCGATCCGCACGCAAACGATCCAGCCGCGACGTCACTGCTGCAAGAATCTCCGGTGCCGCACGTTCGGGGCGGCCGCAATCGAACGGCGGCGCGGGGGCATATTCGATACCGAGCTGCACGGCCTGCGCATGCTCGGCACCGGCAATGTCAGCCATGACCGTCAGCGCCATATCGATGCCCGCGGTCACGCCGCCGCCGGTAATGAGGTTGCCGTCACGCACTACGCGGGCTTCGTCCACGGTGGCGCCAAACGCGGGCAGCAGGTTGCGCCATGCCCAGTGGCAGGCCGCGCGCTTGCCCTGCAGCAACCCCGCCGCGCCCAGCACGAGCGAGCCGCTGCAGACGGACGTCACATAGCATGCGCCGTCGGCCAGGCGCCGCACCTGGCGCACGAACTCTGCGTCTTCCATGGCTTCGATCACGCCGAAACCGCCGGGCACGCAAATCAGGTCAGCATGCGGAATTTCCGCCAACCGCTGCACGTTCGAGATGGTGAGACCGCCATCGGCATGGATCTCACCACCGGCTGCGGAAGCCACCACGCATTGCGCGCCGGGCAGCCGCCAGAACACCTCATGCGGACCGGTGAAGTCGAGCTGGGTGACACGGTTGTACAGCGCAAAGACAACGATGAATGGGGAAGTCGTCATGGTTCGGCTCTCCTGAAAGTGATGTGATGGCAGGTTGACGCTTAACAGGATCGCGCTCTATCGTGTTGGCAGCAATGACCAGTCTCCCACTTTTTCTGCCATGGCCCACCGCATCGCTGTGCTCATCTTTCCGGACTTCCAACTGCTCGACGCTGCGGGGCCGGTGGCGGCGTTTGAAGTTGCCAGCCGGTATCGGGACGACCACTACGCGCTGCGCACGGTTGCCGCGCAGGCCGGCCTTGTGCGCAGTTCTTCCGGCGCGCGCTGGGATGCCGACGCCCTGCCCCCGGCCAGCCAGGTCGACACGCTGCTCATTGCCGGCGGCGACGGCGTGGATGCGGCCATGGCCGATGCACGCACGCGCCGCTTCGTGCAGCGTTGCGCAGCCCGCGGGGCGCGCGTCGCCAGCGTGTGTTCGGGCAGCCTGCTGCTGGCCGCCACGGGCTTGCTGAACGGTCGGCGCGCCACCACCCACTGGAGCCGCAGCGAGCAGTTCGCGCGCGCGTTCCCGCAGGTGCAGCTCGAACCGGACCACATCTACGTGAACGACGGCCCAATCTGGACCAGCGCCGGCATCAGCGCCGGCATCGACCTGGCGCTCGCGCTCATCGCCGAAGACCTGGGCGAGCGCCTGGCACGCGCGGTGGCGCGGCAGCTGGTTGTGTACTACCGCCGGCCCGGCGGGCAGTCGCAGTTTTCGGCGCTGAATGAGATGGATTCGGCACGCGGCCGCTTCAAGCCGCTGCTCGACCACGTGCGCCGCAACCTGGGCGCACCGCACCGTGTAGGCGATCTGGCCGAGCACGCCTGCATGAGCCCGCGCCATTTCGCCCGGGCGTTCCAGGTCGAAACCGGTCTCACCCCCGCAAAAGCCGTGGAAAAATTGCGCGTTGAGGCGGCCCGCGCCGCGCTGGAAAGCGGGGCCGTCTCCATGCAACGGGTGGCCACCGAGTGCGGATTTGGCGATACCGAGCGCATGCGCCGCAGTTTTCAGCGATTGCTGGGCGTGCCGCCGTCTTCGTTGCGCGCACGGTAAGAGAGCAAACACCCGCGTCACTCCGCCATTTGGCTTCCTCAGGCCTGAACTTTGCGTCCGTGCTGCAACGCCGCCCGACACCGACAAGACAGGGCGCAAACCACGCACACAAGGAACCTGAGGAGCCAAGGAGGAGATGCGTATGGACACCCGGGAAATGCTGGCCATCGTGGGCGTCACGCTGGCCGTGATCACGGCGTACTCGCTTGCCCGCGATCTGACCGACGAGCCGCTGGGCCTGCACGCGCCGCAAACCGGCCTGATGCACATGCAAGCGCAGGTGAGCGCGCCGCATCGGTGACGCGCACCGCGCGCACAGGGCAACCCGCATTCCTGATCGAATGGCCGCGGCGCCTGGTAGAAACCATCGCGTCGACCTCCGCCTGCATGGCGCCGATGCGCCCTACAGCGGCGCCTATGCCGATGCCGCGCTCGACCGCTGGGCCGATCGCATCCGCTGATAACGATAAAAAGGTCGAAGCGCCTTCCGATACCCGGCGCCTGCTCGAACGGCTGGGTCTTGCCGAGTGAAACGGCGGCTCGCGCCTGAGCGCTAACGCTCAGCCCGCCTTCGCCCGCTGGCGCTTCGTCGGCCTGATGGCCGATGGGTGGACGACCACCGTATCCTCCGGTGCCAGCGCGCGCCCGTCCTGCGCACGGAGTTCAAGGCGAGGCACCGGCTTACCCGTTGCCTTGTCGACGAGTACAACGTGCGCCTCATCCGGCGCAAAGCAGAACGCTTCACCCCACTGCCGCAGCGCCACCAGCAGGGGAAACAGCGCGCGCCCTTTCTCGGTCAGCACGTAGTCCTGATACGCGCTGCCGTCGGACGCCGGCACCGTCTCGAGAATGTCGTGCGCAACCAGGTTGCGCAGGCGCACCGCCAGGATGTTCTTCGACAGTCCGAGACTGCGCTGAAACTCACCAAAGCGGCGCAGGCCGTCAAACGCATCGCGAACGATCAGCAGCGACCACCCGTCGCCAATGGCGTCCAGCGGCCTGGCGACACCGCAAAGAGAATCCGCGTGGCTTGTACGTTTGACCATCTGTATCGCGCATACCGTGCGCGTCCTCACATTCAACGTGGTTGCAATATAAAACCTCGACTGCTATAACGCAATGGTTTCAATTTGCAACTACATTGGGCAAGGAGGAAACACGGCATGCGCGTTGATACGTTCAATGGGATGTATCCCTATCCCCCCCGCTTTACCGATGCACCGGGCTTCTCGATGCATTTCGTCGACGAGGGCCCCGCCGATGGCGAAGTCGTGCTGTGCCTGCATGGCGAGCCCACATGGGGTTTCCTCTTCCGGCACCTTATCGCGGCGCTGCGCGACACCCACCGCGTGGTGGTGCCCGACCACATGGGCTTCGGCAGGAGCGAAACACCGCCATCACGGAGCTACTGGCTGCAAGACCACATCGACAACCTCGAGCGCTTCGTGCTCGCGCTGGACCTGCGCGATATCACCCTGGTCATGCACGACTTTGGCGGCCCAGTCGGCATGGGCCTCGCGTCACGTCATCCGGATCGGGTGCGGCGCATTGTGAGCGTCAATGGGCCGACGCCGTTCGGGCAGCCGACGCTAGGTGAACGCCTGGCCGCCAATGCCGCGGTGTCGCCGTGGTTTCAGTGGATCGTGCGGGCGGAATCCGAGGGGCGTCTTGAAGCCGTGCTGGGTGAGCTCGGCTTCAATATCCTCAGCACCTTGAAGCTCAACGGTTTTGAAGACCACGGGCTCATCAGCGATACGTGGTTGCTGGCGTACGGGGGGTGCTTTGCGACGCCGGCAGACGGCGCGGGTGCCATCGGCTGGGCCAAAGGCTTTGCTACCGGCGCGCATCGTTTTGAAATGCCGGACGCCGCAACGCGCCGTGCCATCGCGACCAAACCCGCCATGGCGATCTGGGGCATGGCCGATCGCACGCTGCATGCGGAGCATTTCCTGCCGCTCTTCAGCGAGCTGTTTCCGGATGCGCCAGTGCATCGGTTGCCTGGCGTTGGACATTACAGCTTGGAAGACGCGCCCGATGCGATTGCCGATCGCATCGCTACGTTTCTCGCGCAAACGTGATGGCGTCGCATTCGCTGGCTGCCACCCAACCGCGTATCCGGCACCCGAGCGCAGGCGCCGCTCAGTCGCGATGTCCGGGCACGGCCGCCCGACCCCGCCCCGACAGCGCCTACGAGCGCCAGCGGGCGGGGCGTTTTTCCAGGAAGGCATCGATGCCCTCGCCGGCGTCTTCTTCCATCATGTTGCGGGCCATGACATCGCCTGCGTAAGCATAGGCATCGGCAAGCGCCATCTGCCGTTGCCGGTAGAACATCGCCTTGCCATAGCGGATGGCGGTGGGGCTCTTCGACACGATGTCCGCCACCTTGCGGGCAACCGCGTCATCCAGGTCCGCCGCCGGCACAGCCTCGTTGATCAGGCCCCAGTCGGTCGCCGTGGCCGCATCGATAAAGCGCCCAGTCACCAACATGTCGAACGCGCGCTTGGCGAGCACGTTGCGCGATAACGCCACCGCCGGCGTCGAGCAGAACAGGCCGACGTTGATGCCCGACACCGCAAACCGCGCCGCATCCGAGGCAATGGCCAGATCGCAACTGCCGACCAACTGGCAACCCGCCGCCGTTGCCACGCCATGCACGCGCGCGATGACCGGCACCGGCAGCGCCTGAATGGCCTGCATTACCACGCTGCAGCGCACAAACAGCGCCCGGTAATACGCAAGCTCCGGCGTGCCGCGCATTTCACGCAGGTCGTGCCCGGCGCAGAACGCCTTGCCCTCGGCGCCAAGCACCACGCAGCGCACCGTCGCATCTTGTGCAATGTCGTCCAACACGCGCTGCAGCGCATCGAGCATGGCTTCAGACAACGCGTTGAACTGCAGGGGCCGATTCAGCCGCAGGGTGACGACGCCGTCGTGGTCGTCGCGCAGAACCAGTGCGTCGTTCGTGGCGGGGGTTGCCGTGGCGGCAGTGGTGGAATGAGGTTGCATGCGCACTCCTTTGCGGGGCGGTGCCGTGGGGTGGCCACCAGTCTATTCCCGCACAGCGCAAGCCGCACTCGGGCGTTCCCCGTAACACCCTGCTGGCCGCCAGCGGTACCAGGCCTGAAAGTTCTACCCCTTCGCCGCGTTGACATCGGGCAGGCCGCTGACTATCACGCGTCTATAGCAGGGGTTGCACCCGGGCTGCGCAGTCGCACAGCAAGTCACACACAAGCGAACGAGTGACAGAGTCACCGCAAGGGGGCCAACGTGATGTCGGAAACGCTGGACATGCAGCGAGGCTTGTTGCTGAACCTCTCGCCAGGACGCCGGACGTACTGGATGGCGCAGGCAGTGGCCATACTGTCGCTGGTGGTGCTGGTGTCGGCCGTGCCGTTCGCCAAGGTGCAGTTGGCGCAACTTCCATCGTTCGTGCCGATCTACGAATCGGCCCTCATCCTCAATGACCTCATTACCGCCGCGCTGCTCTTCGGGCAGTTCGCCATCACGCGGTCGCGCGCAATGCTGGCGCTCGCCAGCGGCTACCTGTTCACGGCCGCCACGGCGGTGGGGCACCTGCTGTCATTTCCGGGGCTGTTCGCATCCGGCGGCCTGCTGGGCGCCGGGCCACAGAGCACCGCCTGGATCTACATGTTCTGGCACACGGGCTTTCCGCTGTTTGTCATCGCTTACGCCGTGCTCAAAAGCCGCGAAGAGCGCGAGCCCGGCCGCTTCCCAGTCCACACGCTGACGCGACAAACGGCGCTGGCCACCGTGGGGGCCGTGCTGGGCGCGTCCATCGCCTGCGTGTTACTTGCCACCGTGGGCGATCACCTGCTGCCCACCATCATGGCCGCCAACCGCTACACGCGCACCATGGGCATCGTGGCGGGCGGCACGTGGTGCTTTTGCGTGGCTGCGCTGGTCGCGCTCTGGCGCAGCCGCCCGCACCTGACGCTCGATGTCTGGCTGATGGTGGTGCTGTGCGTGTGGATCTGCGATGTCGCGCTCAGCGCCGTATTCAACGGCGGGCGGTATGACCTGGGGTTCTATGCCGGTCGCATGTTCGGGCTGTTGGGTGCGAGCTTTGTGCTGCTGCTGTTGCTGATCGAGAACACGGTGCTGCACTCCCGGTTGGCCGCGGCGCGCGCGGAACTCAAGCGGCTGGCGGCGGGTCATGTGGGGGATGGGGAGCGGTGACGCATCGACGCGGTGATGCGGTTGTGCCGCGCTACGCCCGCAGCACTTGCGTGTCCCGTGCCGGCATCGACATTGCCGCCACCCCCACCACCACACACGCCAGCCCGATCCACGCTGAAGGCGGCAACGATTCCCCCAGAAACACCACGCCGATCGCTACCCCGATCGGCACGCGCAGATAGGCCTGCGCAGTCGTACCGATCGCGCCGAGCGTTTGAATGAGCCGGAAGTAAATGGCAAACGCGAGGGCCGTAGAGAACACCGCCAGCGCCACCAACGCCATCAGCGAACGCGCAGAAGGCTGAAGTGCCCAAGGATGATCCACAAGCAGACTGGTGGGCGTCAGCACCAACGCGCCCATCAGCAACGAACCGGTAGCAGGCGCCGCAGGGTGCAGCCCCTTGAACGACCGGCCGTAGATGGCCGCGCCTGCGTAGCACGCCGTGGCCGCCAGGATGGCCAGTTGCGCAACGAGCTGGCCTCCCAGCCCATCGAGCGCGCTCGGCCCAATCACAAAACACGTGCCGACAAACCCGGCAATCACGCCGACCAGCTTGCGCAACGACACCGATTCGTGCCGCGTAACGAACGCCGTGGCCAGAAACACCATGACCGGCGATGTGGAATTCAGGATGGTCGCCAGACTCGCCCCCACCGAGCGTTCGGCCCAGGCGATGAGCGTGAACGGCACGACGCTGTTGAGCAGCGCCTGCACGCCGAAGCGCATCCAGACCTGCCTGTCTCGGGGCATGCGGATATTGCGGCTGCGCATCCACGCCAACAGCAGCGTCGCCGCGATCAACGTTCTGGCGGCGATGAAGGTGAGCGGCGGAATGGTCTCCACGCCCACCCGAATGAACGTGTACGACGCGCCCCACAAGGTCGACAGCGTGAGCAGCAGGGCCAGATCAGTGACGTGGCTGGATGCGGGCGTGGTGGTATGCGGCACGGAGTGCCCTCCTGTTTGGCGGTCAGACTGCCGCCACGTGATACAGGAGGATCGTAGCGAGGCTGGGCGTTGGGTGTGCGGGAAACGGTTTGGTGTGGGGCGAAGTGTGGGCGTGGGGCAGCAGACGCACACAGACCGTTGTTAAGTTGGGATGACCTTTCCGTGTCCCGTTGCAGAGCCCCGCTTGGTACGAGTCGCGGGCTTCTTGCTTGTAGGCTTGTTTGCACCACCATTTCGGGACGCGCTCACCTTTGCACCTTTCGCTTTGGCGTTGGCCCCACGCTTGCCGGACTCCACATTCTCTTTGGATACGGCGGGCTTGGCCTGCAAGTGCAATCCAAGTGCCTTCATGACCTGCAGTACCGTCGAGAACGCCGGGTTCCCCTCTGCGCGCAGTGCCTTGTATAGGCTGGTACGTCCAAGGCCTGTTTCTTCTGCAATTTGAGCGATACCCTTCGCTCGAGCGATCACGCCGATCGACTCCGCAATAAAAGCGGCATCCCCCGTTTCGAGCGCCGCTGACAGAAATTCGGCCATGGTCTCTTCACTGTCCAGGTATTCGGCAGCGTCAAACTCTCGCGTTGCGATGTTCATGGTGCTCACCCTTCAATCTGTTTGGCCATTTCTCTGGCCTTATTGATGTCTTTGCTCTGGGACCCCTTGTCACCTCCACAAAGCAAGATATACACGGTGTCGCCACGTTGCGTGTAGTACACCCGGTAACCGGGACCGTGATCGATCCGCATTTCGCACACGCCTTCCCCGACAGATTTCCAATCACCAAAATTTCCGCTCCTGGCGCGCTGGATGCGGGAAGCAATGCGGGCGCGAGCTAATTTGTCAGCCAAGCCTTGAAGCCAATTGGCGAATGTCTCGGTCTCATGGATCGTATTCATTCGCAAAATTGTATCCGATAGGATACAGAAAAACGTTGCAAATTGTCGAGTCCCTATTAGCGGGGCAACGCTGCGCCGCCGGTGCGGCGTTGACACATGGTGCAGTGACAAACGTAGAAGGTGAGCGGATCAGCGAGGAGCTGAAACTTGACGCTGCCGCAGAGGCACGCGGCTGGGTAGGGGGCATGAGGTTCACCGGCAAGCCGTGACACCGAGGCTGTCGGGCAGGAGAATCCGGCTCGACGCTTTGTAACTGCAAACTGAGGAGAGACCAACTTGCAAACGGGGCATAGCGCGATGGATAGCACCACAACGTGCCGGCCAAGATAGAGGACATCCCTGGGCTCGGCCGTCTCTACGCACCTACCGGCAATGCCGCTGTGCCCCATGTGCTCGTGCTGCATGGTTCAGAGGGCGTATGGTCTGGGTTCGCACATCTGCAAGCGGCCATCTTCGCGGCCAGCGGTATCGCTGCACTACCGTTTGGATATAGCGTCGGTGGCAATCTTTGGAACGCTGGCCTGATTGAAAACGTCCCGTTGGACCGCACCGCCGCCGCGCTCAATACATTGCGGAGCCGCCCCCGGTCGACGGGCAAAGTTGGCGTCTACGGCGTTTCGCGCGGAGCCGAGCATGCACTGCTGGCTCGCGGTCCTGATGGCAACCGACAGCACCCTGCATGCACCGGATGCGGTGGCTGTGCACGCACCCCCGGACGTGATATGCGGCGCGTTCGACGCCCGCGAGTGGAGAGACCCCGGCGACCCGGGTTGGCAGGCGTGGGACCCTGCGCGGCGAGCATGGACCTGAAAAGGCAGTTCAGAAGCATTCATGCCGTCCCAGCCGATTGCAAGCGATTGGTATCCAGGTCCGCTCCTGATCAGCGCTGGCGAGAAAGACACAACACGGTCATCGAAGATGAGCAAGCGGCTGTCCGAACGATATGCAGCCGGAGGAGTAACGGCAGAGCAGCTGCATTTTTCCGGAAGAAAGGCACATGGTGTCGGCCAAAGCCACAATGCTTCGGGATGAGGAAATCTCGGGCTTCTTTATGCAACACTTGGCATAGCGATGCGGGTGACATTGGATGCGTGGCTCGGAAGCATAAGAACCGCAGGCACCGTGTGCGATCCGTCAATGGCACTCCTGCAGTCCACGACATCATTCACGCAGCGGTTGCCCAGCACCGCTTGTGCCGTCACAGGCAAGCCAAGCTGTTCCGTCATCTCTTCGGCTTAACATCCAGAACGCAACGCAACACAACACAACAACGCACGTTTCAAAGGGGTAGGAGTTGTCGAAAAAGATCATCTCTGTGGTCTTGGCCTGTGCTTGCAGCATGAGCCAAGTAGCCTTCGGACAAATCTCAATGGAAGCGCCACTGACAGACGCGCCCCAAACCGAAGCACTCCAGGCGGAAGTCCTTCAAGCGGGCACACTGCAAGCGGAAGCACCCATGCCGGAAGCACCGCAAGCGCAAGCGTCCAGCTCCGAGCCCGCCCCAAGGGCGGAGCCCGTCGTCAAGGTCGAACAAAGCTATTGGGCGGCTGAAGGGCTGAGCGCGCGGATGCGCAAGGCGCGCACGATCACGCTGTATTTGATGGACCCGGCCCTGGCGTCGCTCAAGGCCGTGGACGAAGCGCAACTGAAAGACGCCGGATGCGAATACAGCACCGAAGACGCCGCGCTCATCGCCAACTTTGCCGAGTCCGTGGAAAGCGCCAGCGTGCGCAGCAACTCGTTCGCGCTGCAGTTCGAGCCGCGCGAAGCCGTCTACCTGGCGCTGGGCGGCGGCAGCGAGATGAAGCTGCTGTTCGAGAAGCCCTACCCGAATCAATCGGAGATGCTCGGGCAGATCAACGGTCAACCCGTCACGGTCAACAAGAGCCTGGTGGAAGGCCTCTATCGATGGGCTGCGAAGGTTGGCCGCGTCCGTCGTTGCGAGAGCTTTGTGGGCAAATACCGTTAAGCCACGCACGCGCTCTCAAAGCGCGTGCACCAACGGCCGCAGGTTGGCGTCCAGCACAAACTGCTGACAAACGCTCGGCGCCAGCGGGCGGCTGAAGAAATACCCCTGAAACCGTTCACAGCCCAAGGCCGACAGGCGCTCAAGCTGCTGCGCCGTCTCCACGCCTTCCACCACCGTCGACAGGTTCAGCGTGCGGCTCAGGCTGGCAATGCTGCGCACAATGTGTTCGTTGACGCTGCCCGCGCTCACGTCGGCCAGCGAGCGGTCGATCTTCACGGTATCCAGCGGCAGCTCGCGCAGGTAGTGCAGCGATGTATGGCCCATCCCGAAATCGTCGAGCGCGACTTTCACGCCGGCCTCGCGCAGCTGCTTGAGGTTGCCGATGGCGGTGATATCCGGCAGCAGCATCGTCGATTCAGTGATCTCCAGTTCAAGCTGGGTGGGCGACAGCCCTTCGCGACGCAGGATGTCGAGCACGTTCCGGTACAGCCTGCAGTCCAGCAACTGCCGAGGTGAGAGATTCACGGCGACCACGAAATCGTCCGGCAAGACACCGCGCCAGGCCGCGCGCTGCTGACACGCAAGCGACAGAATCCGCAGGCCCAACTGATCGATCTGGCCAATGTCATCAGCCAGCGCCACAACGATCGGCGGGGCCACGCGCCCCAGCACCGGATGCTGCCAGCGCAGCAGCGCCTCGGCGCCGAACACGCGCCCGGTGGAGCAATCCACCTGCGGCTGAAACTCCAGGAAGATCTGCCCGTCTTTCTTGATGGCGCTTTCGAGATCGCTGGCCAGCGCCACCGCCATGCGGCCTTCGTCGCCGGGCAGGTCTAGACAGCGCCGGCCCTTCAGGCTCACCTCGGTCGACTCGGCAATCTGCAGCAAAGACGCAAGCACATCCTGGCTGCGCCGTGCGGACAGAACATCCGCCATGCGGACAAACGGCAGGTAAATCGCCGCCCCCACCACCAGGCCGATGAGCTGGACCACCGCGCCCCACACCGAGCCCGTAGCCGCATAGCCGCTGAACAGCGCCGGCGTGGTCCACGCCACGGGGTAGCTGGTCTTGGGCATCAGGTCGGCAACGGTGGCCGCATAGGCGATCAGGATCTGCACCACCGGCGTGAGCAGGAACGGAATCGCATAGACCGGGTTGAGCACCAGCGGCAGCCCGAAGAGCAGCGGCTCGTTCACGTTGAACAATGCCGGCAGCATGACGACCAGCGCCATCTTGCGGCCGCGCGGCATGCGCCTGGAGATGAGCAGCGCCAAGATCAGGCTGAGTGTGCCGCCTGAGCCGCCCATGCGCGCGAACACCGCGAAGAAGTGATAGGTAAAGATGAACGGCGGCTGGCCACCACTGGCAACCGCCGCCGCATTGGCCTGCGCGGCGGGCTCCAGGATGTGCTGGTGCACCGTGTACAGCGCGTTCGGCCCGTGGATGCCGAACAGCCAGAGCACCTGCGCCGCCGTCTCATAGCCCAAACCAAACAGCAGGCTGTTGGAGACTGCCGAATACGGCCCCGCCGGCAGCGTGTCGACTATTGCCATGAAGTGCAGCCAGCCCGCCCACGCCATGCCGGCTTTGAGCAGGGCAAACGTCAGGATCGTCAGCATGCCGGCCGGCACAACCGACAGCACATCGCCCACCAGCAGATCGTTGCTCAAATGGTGAGACGGAATGCGCAAACGCCGGATGCTGCACAGCTTGAGAAACAGGCTGCCGCCCAGCGACGCCACCACCAACGCGCCAAACAGCCCCTGCCCCAGCGAGAGCCACGCCATCAACGATGCGTTCGCAGCCGGCGCGATGAGCGTAAAGAAGCACGACACCACCACCACGGCCGCCACGGTGGGGTTGACCACGCGGTGCCCGGCGCGCTGGTTGTGCAACTGCGCCAACACATCGGCAAACCCGAACAACGCGACCAGCGAGCCGATGCCGATCGTGCCGGCCAGCACGCTGTCGCAAAAGGCATCCAGCCGCGTGCCAAAGGCCTCCAGCAGCAGGTAGCGCATGCCGGCGGTGGGCGGGTTGCGCAACAGCAGCGCCACCGCGCCCACCATGATGAGCGGCAACGAGAGCGCCAGCCCGCGCCGAATGGCAATGAAATACGGCCCGCGGTCGAAGCGCTCAGCGGCGCTCAACAACCTCAGCCAGGGCGATAGCGCCTGCGTCGTCATAGGACTCGATCTTGTTCGAGGTGGATCGGCAAATCCCGGGGCAGCCCGAAGTGTTGCCTATGGAGCTACGAATCCTAATCGACATGACTCGGCACGCACTTAAGCGCCATTTTGCGCAATACGCAAAATGGTCACCGGCCCATGGCAAGCTTTGTGCAATACCTAGGGGAAACCCGAGGCCTTACCGTGCCGGTTGCCTCCAAAACGCACCACGGCAAGGCATCGGCCCCAACTTGGCGCCCATCCTGTGTACGGCACGCCCCAGAATCTGCAACGATCTTGCTTATGTCGATTTCCATTCGTGCACCCCGCACCGTGAAACTGCCTGCACCCTTTCTTTCGCTGCTCCGCCTTGTGCGCGATCCGCACCGGCGCTATCGGCATGCGCGGTACATCCATGGCACGCGCGTCGGCCTGGGCGTGCTGCTCTCCATTGCCGTCACGTCGGGCTTTGGTTGGCCGCATGGGGAGTGGGCCACCATCTCGCTGCTGATCGTCATTGCCGGCCTGCAGCACCACGGCAACATCCGCAAACGCGCGGCAGAGCGCGCGTGGGGCACCCTCATCGGCGCCGTGGCGGGTCTGCTGCTCATCGTCCAGCAGACGTGGCTTGGGCATCTGCCGCTCACATACGCACTCACGGCCATCGCGTGCGGCGTCTGCGCGTATCACGCAATCGGCAAGGGCGGCTATATCGCGCTGCTGGCCGCCATCACGCTCGTCATCGTGGTCGGCCATGGTGACAACAACCTGCTCGACGGCGCCTGGCGCACGCTCAACGTGCTGGTGGGGATTGCGATTGCGCTGCTGTTCTCGTTTGCACTGCCGCTGTATGCCACGTACTCGTGGCGCTACCGGCTGGCCGAAGCATTGCGCGAATGCGCCCGGGCGGTTGCCGGCCTCGGCCAGCCCGGTGAAGCCTCGAGCGAGCGCAGCAAGCACCTCGGCAAGCTCAATACGCTGCTGGTGCAATTGCGCTCGCTCATGCCATCGGTGTCCAAAGAGATTGACGTGCCCCTGGAGCGGCTGGAAGACATCCAGCGCAGCCTGCGCATCTGCATCAGCACGCTGGAACTGCTCAACGCAACGCGCGGGACGTTGGGTGCGCCGCCTGCAGGTGCCCTGCCCGGCGTGGGCGCCCGGCGCACTCGCGACACGTTGATCGGCATGTCGCGCGCGTTGCGGTTTGGCACGCTGGCGCGTCTGGCACGACCCCGCGCGGCCGACTCCGCCGAGGTAAGCCATGCCCCCGGCACGCCCACGGTGGAAAGCGCGCTGGCCGAAGGTTTTGCCAACGAGATCGAGAACCTCCGTCAGCAACTGCTGGCGATTGCGCCGCAGTGGAATATCGGGTGAAGCAGGGGCGCCCGGCTAGGCGCGCCCCTTGCGAGTTGCCCTGGCTGTGGTCGCGACCAGTGCCGAGCAATGCCGCATCACCTCACCGGGCCAGCGCCGCAAACTCCACAGCACTCAATGCGCCAGCTTGAACGCGGAAGCCCTGGATGCGGCCGTTGAACGATGGATGGCCCCCATCGCTGCCCAGGAAGGCGATCTGGTCGCCAACCTGGCGCGGCGACAGCTGGATGTCGTCAGAAGATGGCGTGCGGCCGCTCGAACTCCCAGATTGCGGAACAGCACATCAGCGTCGAAACCGTCAAAAGCCACATGCGCCAACTGCTCGTGCGCATGGGGGCACGAAACCGCACGGAACTGGCAACGATTTATCAACGCAGCCGGTAGGCGGGCCACGACTGGGTGCAGGGGTGGTGACGAAAGGCGCCGAATGCACGCCTGCGCGCGAACACGGAAATACTGATACGCCCCTCTGCCCCCGGCGCTCGACTGTTTCAGGTAGGCACGCGTCTCCCCGCACTCGCGCGCGAGTGTTTGAACTCGAAAATTTGAATGTCTGCGAGCGGCGCTCCGGTGTTGGCGCTCGGCGTATGGGCCTCGGACCGTGGCGGTCGGGCCTTTGAGTGTCGTGCGTAGCCCGTTGGGCTGGGTACATATGGGGCTGGGCATTGTGCCCTGGCCTGGCGCCCCCGCCGTCCCGGGGTCGCTTCGCTGCTATTTTTCTTTTATTTCTGCTTATTCGCACGCGCCAGCACGTGCAGAACATCCCACCGGAACAGATCCACCGTCACGCCATCCAGCGAGCTAAGAATGAACGCCCCGATCGCGTCCATAAACCCGGCCTGGAATTCGAGTGCCTTGTCCTTGACGTAGACCTGCTTATGACAGCGCAACGTCTGTGGCTCGAACTTACGGTGCATCTTCATATCCATCCGCGCCTTGTGCAGATACTCCT
>NZ_JASATD010000053.1:0-23515 GCF_038440115.1 Ralstonia sp. OTU4908
CCTTTCGGCCCCGGCAGGGGATGAAACAGGGGATGGACCAACAGCAAAAAACACGAATCCCCCCAACACCAACCACGAAACCAACAACGAAGCGCAGCGCTTAAGATTGCAGCAGGCCCCATCAAGCCAACACGAAAGCCCAGAGCCCATGCAGATCTACCACAACCCCCGCTGCTCCAAATCCCGCTCCGCCCTCGAACAAGCCCAATCCTTCACAGCAAAGAACGGCGAACAGCTCGAGGTCATCGAATACCTGACCACGCCGCCCACGCTGGCTGACCTCAAACAGCTCGCCGCGCAACTCGACACTCCGCTGCGCAGCCTGATCCGCGAAAACGAAGACGAATACGCGCACCTCAATCTGGCCGATGCATCGGACGACGCGCTGCTCAAAGCCATCGCGGCGCATCCGAAGCTGCTGCAGCGCCCGGTGCTGGTTCGCAACGGCCGCGCCATCATCGGCCGCACGCCTGAAGCGCTTGATGCGTTCCTGAAGTAATTCACCGCGCCCCACAAAGTTGAACGGCCTGCCGATTTCCATCGGACAGGCCGTTCAGGGGTGGCCGTATCTCGCTTTGCGCGAGGGCCGGGGCTGCGTCCGTCAAGACGCGCAAGGGCACCGGTTTATTCCAGGCCCATCCATCGGGCCATTTCTGACCCGAAACCAACTGCCAGCAGGGCGGCAAGCACCACTGCCAGCGCCGCCGCGGTCGAGACCATGGCGACCTTCATGACTTCTGCGTCGTGGTGCGCGCTGCTGTGCGTGTGATGCAAGTGCTGCAGATGCTGCGCACGCATGCTCAGCGGGACCGCTTTCGCAGAGGATTTGCGATGCCAATGCAAGCGCTCCGTCATCGCTCGCAAGTGTTGCGTGTCAAACGCGTCACGGGAAAATCGCACCGCGGTACCTCCCGTTGTTGGCTGATAGCCGACGCCGGCACGCACCGGCGTCGGGGGCACGTGCGGCCCGAAAACGATACGGCAAGCAAATGGCGTATGCGAGTGGCTTTGCTTGTCGGCGCCGGGTGGCGCAGTCGTCTGGTCGCTCGCACAAGCCCAGCGTAGACGCGGGTTTGCGAGCCCGCAAGTTGCGTTGCGGCATGGTGCGCGCATCACGCGGGCAAAAGGCAAACCGCGCGCGGGTCTTCGTGAAATGCGTGACGCGTCCGGCGCTCAATCCTGAGCAGATTGCTGGGTCACTTGTGCGGCGGCGCGCTCGGCTTCGCGCTTGCGCAGTTCGGCGAGCATGTTGCAGAAGAGCGCACCTTGCTCTTTGGCGTCATCCAGCGCGATATGCGTGTGCGGCAGCGGGTCGTGCCAGTGCTCGGGAAAGGCCGCTTTGACGTTGCGCCGATACGGCATGCCCGTGAGCGCAAAAGCCAGCGTCTTGATGTCGAGTGCGGCCCACCCAAACGGCGAGCGCCCGGCAAAACGCATCATGTACCAGAACATGAACGTGAAATCGAAGCCCGCCGGAAACGCCACGAACACCGGCTTGCCGGGCAGGCTCTCGACCCACTCCACGTAACGCGGCAGGGCCACCTCGGGTGCCTCCAGATTGGCACGGCACGCGGCCCACGCCTCGGGCTGCGTTTTCCACCATTGCATCTGGACAGGATGGCCCTCGGCGCCTGCCAGCGTTTCCAGGTTGGCTTCGAACGTGCCGACGAGCGTCTTGTCGGCCAGGTACGCCGCGCTGGCGAAGCTCAGCATCGAATGCGGACCGGGGATAGGGCCGTCAGCCTCGATGTCGGTGCTGACGTAGATTTCAGGCCGCGTGTCGGGCGGCTGGTTGCCGCGCTTGCGGCGGGGCTTGTCCGCCGGCGCAGCGGGTGCGGAGTCGGCGAACGGGTCGTCGCTCTCGTTGGCGCTGTCGTTGGTGTTTGCGCTCATGCCGAGCCTTCGTTGGCAAACAGGCGATCGGCGACGTACGGGTTGCTGGCCCGCTCATCGCCAAAGGTCGAGACCGGCCCATGACCCGGCACAAACGTGACGTCGTCGCCCAGCGGCCATAGCTTCGTGCGGATCGCCTTGATCAGGTCCGCATGGTTGCCGCGCGGAAAATCCGTGCGACCGATCGACCCCGCAAACAGCACATCGCCGACGATGGCCACGCGGTCTTCGGCGCTGAAGAACACCACGTGGCCGGGCGTGTGACCCGGGCAGTGGAACACCTGCAGCGTGCGGCCGGCGGCTTCCACGGTGTCGCCGTCTTCGAGCCAGCGGTCAGGCACGAACGCCTTGGCGGGCGGAAAACCAAAGCGCTGGCTCTGCATGGGCAGTTGGTCGATCCAGAACGCCTCGTCCTTCTGCGGCCCTTCGATCGGCACGCCGAGCTGCGTGCGCAGGGCGTCGGCGGCGGCGCAGTGGTCGACATGGCCGTGCGTGAGCAGGATTTTTTCGATGCGTGCGCCGTGCTGCTGTGCGGCGGCCAGGATGCGGTCGATATCGCCGCCGGGATCGGTGACGGCGGCAGCGCCATCGTCGCCAATTAGCAGCGTGCAGTTCTGTTCAAACGGCGTAACGGGGACGACAACGACTTTCATGTGATCTTGTGTGCGCATTTGCACATGGCAGGGATAACCCGATTGTATCGGGCCGAGCCCGCGCCAGCACTGGGCTCGCGGGGTGTGTTGTTACATCGGAAAGAAAATATTACAAAATTGGTGCGAGATGACAGCATGATGTGATCGTTTTAATAGGAAATGTAAATAAGCGATCAAAGCATGCATGTTAGACTCGCGACCATGCTCAAGTTGACCCATCCGATTTCCTGCCTTCCGGCCGGCCGCACGCTGCGTGCCTGGCTCACGCACGGCACCGCGCTGCTGGTGCTGGCGGGCTGTGCCGCCGTTCCCGGCGAACCGCCCGCGGGTGGGCAATCCGGTCTCCAGGCCAGCAAGCCCGCAGCGCCCGCGTTGAAGCTGGCCGACCCGCGCGACAACCCCGATGCCTGGGGCACGCTGTCGTTCCGCGGGGTGCCGGATTCGACCAGCCTCAAGCTGGACGAGAACACCGATACCAGCCCCGGCCTGCGCGCCGACCTCGGCACGTTCGAACAACGCGGCCTGGCTTCCTGGTACGGCCGCGGCTTCCACGGCCGCCGCACCGCGAGCGGCGAGCGCTTCGATATGAATGCCTTCACGGTGGCGCATCCGTCGCTGCCGCTGCAAAGCTGGGTACTGGTGCGCAACCTCTCCAACGACCGCGTGGTCGTGGCCAAGGTGACGGATCGCGGTCCGTACCACGGCAAGCGCATCGTCGACATGTCGTATGCCGCCGCCAAGCGGCTCGACTTCGTCAAGCGCGGTTCAACGCAGGTGGAAATTCGCCGACTGTCCCGCGCTGAAGTTGAAGCGCTGCGCCCTGAGCTGACGCAGACCGATGTCGCCAGCAACGATGGCGACGCCGATGTGGGTGCCGATGAACCCGCACCGGTGAAGAAGAAAGCGGTCAAGCGTCGCGCCAAGCGTCGTTGAACCGCTGATCCGGCCGCCTTCCTCCCCTCAGTCCTTCCCTTCGTTTTTCAGCGCCAGCGCGCTTTGATACAGCGCGTCGACCGACGCTCCCGTAATTGCGCCGGCCAGCTTGGCTGCGCGCTTGGCAGGCAACTCGGCCAACAGCAGACGCAAGACCTGGTCTGCCGCCATCGCCGTCGGCGCAGCGTCCTGCGCACCTGCGCCCTCCACCACCAGAACGAATTCGCCCTTGCCATGTGAGACATCGGCGGCAAGCCAGGCCGGTGCTTCGGCGGCAGGCAGCACGACGATCTGCTCGAACAGCTTGGTCAATTCCCGGCCGATCAGGATGCGTCGCGCGGGCAGGTGTTCCGCCAACGCGGCGAGTGTGGCCTCGATGCGATGCGGCGCCTCGTACAGGACCCATGCCGGCCCGTGCGCCGCCCATTGGCGGATGGCCGCCTCGCGTTGCCCGGCCTTGGGCGGCAGGAAGCCGACGAAGGTGAACTGCCCACCAGACGTGTCGAGCAACTCCCCGGCGGCAGAAAGCGCCGTCACCACCGCGCTCGCGCCCGGCAGCGGAATCACGCGCTGCCCCGCCGCACGTACCGCCTCGACAATCCGCGAGCCCGGGTCCGACACGCCCGGCGTGCCCGCATCGGATACATACGCAATGCGCTCGCCCTGCGCCAGCCGCGCCACGATGCGCGCGGCGGCCTCGCGCTCGTTGTGTTCGCGCGCCGCGAGCATCGGCCGCGACAGCCCCAGCCGATGGAGCAGTTGCCCGGTGTTGCGCGTGTCTTCGCAGGCCACCGCGTCGACAAGGCCCAGCACGTAGCGCGCCCGTAGCGACACGTCGGCCGCGTTCCCGATGGGGGTGGCCACCACATATAATGCGCCGGCGGGATAGTGCTGGTCGTGCGCCAGCAGGGTCCAGTCAGGATCACTCACGAGAACTTCTCTCTGTTACTTGGTTCAAACCGCGAATGCATGCGCCGCAGCCCATCACAGCCGCCACCGGTGAAGCCGGTGAAGACCGTGCGCTGCGCTACTTGCAGGCGCGCGGGCTGGCCGTGGTCAGCCGCAATTATCGCTGCAAGGGCGGCGAGATCGATCTGGTGATGCGCGATGCGGCCGGCGCACTGGTATTCGTTGAAGTGCGTGCCCGTGTGGCGCGCTCCACGCAGCGCTTCGGCGGGGCGGCGGCGAGTGTCACGCCCGCCAAGCAGCGCCGCCTGATTGCCGCGGCCGAAGATTTTCTCGCGCGGGAGGTTGAAGACGTACCAGCCTGCCGCTTTGACGTCATCGCCATTGACGGTGCGCGTATCGAATGGATGCGCGATGCCTTCGGCGTTGATGCCTGAACCTCGCATCAACCTCGCTCTTCTTTCTTCTGCACTTCATTCAAGGACAGCATGAAACTCTCGTCGCCTACGTTTGCCCGTTTCCGTCGCACGGTCACACGCACCGCCGTGCTGGCCGCCCTGGCCGGCATGACCGCAACGCAGTTGACTGCCTGCTTCCCGCTGTTTGCGGGCGCCGTGGCCGGCGGCGTGGCGCTTGCCACCGACCGGCGCCCGACCGCCACCCAGACCATCGACCGCGGCCTGCAGATGGAAGCCGAGAACACGCTGATCTCGCGCTACGACGGCCGTGCCCACGTCAACGTGACGGTCTACAACCGCAAGGTCCTGCTGACCGGCGAAGCCGGCACCGAGCAGACCAAGCAGGAGATCGGCCAATACGCGCAGAAGCTGCAGAACGCGCGTGAGGTCGTCAACGAGATCGTGGTGACGCCGGAGTCGAGCACGTTCGGCTCGCGCACAAACGATACGTACATCACCACCAAGGTGAAGAGCGTGCTGGCCGGCACGGACGGCGTGCCCTGGAACTCCATCAAGGTGACGACCGAAGCGCAGACCGTCTTCCTGCTGGGCGTGGTGACCGAGGCGGAAGGCAACAAGGCCACCGAGGCCGTGCGCACCGTGGGTGGCGTCAACAAGGTCGTGAAGGTGTTCGATTACGTGACCGACGAAGAGCGCAAGCGCCTGGATGCGAATGCCACGTCGACCAACCCGTCGACCGCGCCCGACGCGTCGCAAGGCACGCCAACGCGCACGCAGGGTACGCCGACGGCCACGCAGGCGCCTGCCCCGGTCACATCGGCCGCGCCGGGCGTGACCGTGTCGCCCACCACCTCGCCCGCGCTGCCGCCGGGCAAGCAACTGCCGTAAGCCAGCGCGGCAACACCGCATCGCAAGAAACGCAGCCACCGTGCTGCGTTTTTTGTTGGCTGCACGCATCACAGGGCACATGGCCGGCCGTGCGTGTTAGCGTATGACGCTCCCGCGACTTCGCAGCCCCCCGATGCCCGTCGTCCAACGCCTTGCCGCCGCTGCGTTGCTTGCAGCGCTGCCTACGGTCCATGCGGCCAATGCGGCCCACGCGGCCGATCATCCCCCCACCAATCTGCAGGCCCGCACGTGGGCTGCCACGTGCGCCAGCTGCCATCACGCCGATACCGCGCCCGGTGCCAAGCTTCCCGCGCAGACGTTGCCGCCGCTGGCCGGTCGCTCGCAGGCCGAGCTGATCGACACCATGCAAGCCTTTCGCAGCGGCGCGCGCCCCTCCACGGTGATGGGCCAGATCGCCCGCGGTTATGACGATGCGCAGATCGCCGCCATTGCCGGCTGGCTGTCACGCCAACCCCAGGAGGGGCCATGAGCGAAGGGCTGCGCAAGGATCGACGCGCAGTCTTGCGCGCGCTCGGGGCAACCGCGCTGGCCGGGCCGCTGGCCGCCTGCGCATCACTGTCGGGCGTGCGCAATGCACGCGTGGTGGTGGTTGGCGGCGGGTATGGCGGTGCAACGGCGGCCAAGTACGTGCGCGTGTTTTCCGGTGGCCATGTCGATGTCACGCTGGTTGAGCCGAACGCCGCGTTCGTCTCGTGCCCGCTGTCGAACCTCGTGCTGTCGGGCGACCGTGACATCGCGTCGATCACCGTGCCGTATGACGCGCTGGTCGAGCGCCACGGCGTGCGGTGGGTGCGCGACCGCGCATCGGCCATCGACCCTGGCGCCAAGCAGGTGCGGCTGGCAGGCGGCGGCACGCTTGATTACGACCGGCTGATCCTCTCGCCCGGCATCGACTTCGTGCCGGGGGCGATTCCCGGTCTCGCCAATGCGGCCACCGCCGCGCAAGCGCCCCACGCCTGGAAAGCCGGCACGCAGACGCTGGCGCTGCGCCATCGGCTCGAAGCCATGCCCAACGGCGGCACGGTGGCGATCAGCATTCCGCTGGCGCCGTACCGCTGCCCGCCCGCGCCGTACGAGCGCGCGTGCCTGATCGCCCACTGGCTGCAGCGCGCCAAGCCCGATTCGCGCGTGCTCATTCTCGATGCCAACGATGACGTCACCTCCAAAGGCGCGTTGTTCAAGCGCGTGTGGGCAGAGCGCTATCCGCAGCACATCGAATATCGCCCGCAATACAACGCCGTCGACATCGATGCCACGGGCCGCGTGCTCAAGTTCGATGTGCAGGACGACGTGCAGGTCGATGTCGTCAACCTCATCCCCCCGCAGCGTGCCGGGGCGATTGCCGTGCAAGCCGGGCTGGCGACGGCCAACGGGCGCTGGTGCGAAGTGGACTTCCTCTCGTTCGAATCGAAGGTGGCCCCGGGCGTGCATGTGATTGGCGATGCCATCCAGACCGCGCCGCTGATGCCCAAGTCGGGCCACATGGCCAATCAGCACGGCAAGGTTGCCGCCGCCGCCGTGGTGGCGATGCTGGCGGGCCAAGCGCCCGATGCGTCGCCGCTGTATACCAACACCTGCTACAGCTTTGCCACGCCCGACGAGGCGATGCACGTGGCAACCGTGCACCGCTACGACCCGGCCGAGCACACCATGGTGACGGTGCCCGGCGCCGGCGGGCTTTCCGAAGCGCCTTCCGCAGCGGAGGGCAAGCTGGCGCAAGGCTGGAGCCGCGCCATCTGGTCGGACATGCTGGGCTAAGGAAGGCAAGGCCGAGGCGCACGGCACAAACAATGCGCAAGATTGTGCAAGTCGCGTAAGCGGCCCGCGCCTACAGTGCGTCATGTGGCCGCGCGGGCGGCCGTCCGAACCTTCCGATCATCATGTCTCCCAAGGATCTGCTGCTGGCCCTGACCGTTGTGCTGGTGTGGGGCGTCAACTTCGTCGTCATCAAGGTGGGCCTGCACGGCGTGCCGCCCATGCTGCTAGGTGCGCTGCGCTTTGCGCTGGTCGCCTTCCCGGCTGTGCTGTTCGTGCCGCGCCCGAAGATTGCGCTCAAGTGGCTGGTGGCTTACGGCGCCACCATCAGCTTCGGGCAGTTCGCGTTCCTGTTCTCCGCCATGTATGTGGGCATGCCGGCGGGGCTGGCCTCGCTGGTGCTGCAGTCGCAGGCGTTCTTTACGCTGACGATTGCCGCCATCGTGCTGCGCGAGCCGATCCGCTGGTTCCACCTGGCCGGCATGGCGGTGGCCGCGGGCGGGCTGGCCGTCATTGGCATGGCGGGCGGCGGCTCGGTCACGGGCATGACCACCGCCGGCTTCCTGCTGACGCTGTGCGCGGCGTTTTCTTGGGCCAGCGGCAATATCGTCACCAAGCGCGTCGGGCCGGTGAATGTGGTGAGCCTGGTGGTGTGGGGCGCCGTCATTCCGCCGATTCCGTTCTTCCTGCTGTCGTACTGGCTGGAGGGGCCGCAGCAGATCGCACACAGCCTGGCGAACATCAGCTGGTCCAGCATCGGTGCGATCGTCTACCTGTCTTTTGGTGCCACCATCTTCGGTTACAGCCTGTGGAGCCGCCTGCTGGCGCGCTACGCCGCCAGCCAGGTCGCGCCGCTCACGCTGCTGGTGCCGGTGGTGGGGCTGGTATCGGCCGCCGTGCTGCTGGGCGAGCGCCTGGTGGCCGCCCAATGGCTGGGCGGCGCGGTGGTGATGGTCGGGCTGCTGCTCAACGTGTTTGGTGGCCGGCTGGCCGCGCGGCGGGCGATGGCCTGATCGCCGCATCCCCATCAGAAACAAGCGCCTGGGGCCGAAAGGTACCGGGCGTTTTGCTTTGCGGACGACATATGCGGGCGACATAGGGTTTGGCCCGTTTCGGGCACAATACCGGGTCCAATTCCCGCCATTTCGCCCGCACACGCATGCGGGCAGCCTCGTCTTCTGGAGACCACATGAAGTTCGCCCCCACGCTCGCGGCTGCGGCGGTGCTGGCCGGCCTGGCGCTGTCCGCCACGCCCGCGCTGGCCGCCGTCGATGCTGCCCGCGCCTTGTCCATCGCCAACCAGAACGCCTGCATGGGCTGCCACGCCGTCGACCGCAAGCTCGTCGGCCCGGCCTATCAGGACGTTGCCGCCAAGTACAAGGGCGATGCCGGCGCGCAAGCCAAGCTCATCAAGAAGGTGCGCGAAGGCGGCATGGGCAACTGGGGCCAGATCCCGATGCCGGCCAACCCGAAGATTGCCGATGCCGATCTGAAAACCGTGATCGACTGGGTGCTCGCGGGCGCCCCGGCCAAGTGAGGAACGGACGATGAACGACGCAATCAATCTGGGCCGCCGTGACGTGCTGCGTGCCGGCGCCATGATGGCGCTGCTGGTGTCTGCCGGCATTGCCACGCCCGCCCAGGCGGCCGAGTGGAACAAGGCCGCCTTTGCCGTGAAGGGCGTGAACGACGTGCTCAAGCAACTGGGCGGTGGCGCGGTGGAGAAGGGCGGCGCCGGCATACAGCTCACCGCACCGGACATTGCTGAGAACGGCGCCGTGGTGCCGCTGGTCGTGACGAGCACGCTGCCGGGCACCGACCTCATCGCCATCCTGGTCGAAAAGAACCCGAACACGCTGGCTGCCACGTTCGCCATTCCGGCCGGCACCGACCCGTTTGTGAGCACGCGCGTGAAGATGGGCGAGACGTCAACGGTCTACGCCGCCGTGCGCGCCAACGGCAAATGGGTGCTGGCGAGCAAGGAAGTGAAGGTCACCCTGGGTGGCTGCGGCGGTTAAACATCAGGAGAAACACACCATGGCAGACCCGATGCGCATTCGCGCAATGGAAAACGGCGGCACCACCGACGTGAAGATCCTGATGAAGCACGACATGGAAACCGGCCAGCGCAAAGACGCGTCCGGCAAGGTCGTGCCCGCCTGGCACATCACCAACGTGACGGTGCAGCACAGCGGCAAGACGGTGCTCGACGCCCAGTTCGGCCCGGCCGTGTCCAAAGATCCGTTCCTGAACTTCAAGTTCAAGGGCGGCGCCAAGGGCGACAAGGTGACGGTCACGTGGGTCGACAACCACGGCGACAAGCGCACCGACGAAACGTCTATCCAGTAATCAGCAAAGGCCCGGAGGCTCAAATGCGACGCAGCTTCTTTCGTGTGACCGCCGCGCTGGCGGCATTGGGTGTGGCCGGCAAGGCCGCTGCCCAGAATGCCCCGCGCGCCGGCGGCGCCGGTGCCCGCTACAAGGTGGTCTACCAGTTGAGCGAAGGCATCGACCAGGCCGTGCGCGCCATCGGCAACCTGCGCAACCACCTGAACGGCGCGCCCGGCACGAAGATCGTGGTGGTGGCGCTGGGCCACGGCATCGACTTCCTCGTTGAAGGCGCCAAGGATGCGCAGGGGCGCCCGTTCGATGCGCCCGTGGCCGCGCTTGCCAGCATGGGCGTGGAGTTTCGCGTGTGCCACAACTCGCTGATGGCCTTCAAGGTGCCGGAAGACAAGCTGCTGCTCGAAGCCAAGGTGGTGCCGGCCGGTGTGGTGGAAATCACCCGCCTGCAGCAGGAAGAAGGTTTCGCCTATATCAAACCGTAGGCGACCCACGGAGGGGACCGTGAAACACAAGACATGGACGATGGTGCTGGCTGCGGTGTGGGTTGCCGGCAGCGCCGTGATGGCACTCGCGCAGGACGCCAAGGACAGCACCGCCGCCGGCATCGCGCAGTACCGCGAGATGCTGGCCGACGGCAACCCGGCCGAACTCTGGGAAGCCGCCGGCGAAGAACTCTGGAAGAAGCCCGCCGGCCCCAAGCAGGCCTCGCTTGAAGCGTGCGACCTGGGCCTTGGCCCCGGCGTGGTGAAGGGTGCCTACGCCAAGCTGCCGCGCTTCTTCAAAGACACCGGCCGCGTGATGGATGCAGAACAGCGCCTCATGCATTGCCGCATGACGCTGCAGGGTCTGACCAAGGAAGAGGCTTCGGCCCGCCCGTTCTCGTCACCCGGCAAGGCGTCGGACATTGAACGGCTGATGGCCTACGTTGCCTCGGAATCGCGCGGCACGGCCATCGACATTCCGCTCGCCCACCCCGAAGAAAAGCGCGTGTACGAACTCGGCCGCCGCATGTTCTTCTACCGTGGCGGCGCGTATGACTTTGCCTGCGCCACGTGCCATGCCCAGCCGGGTTTGCGCATCCGCCTGCAGGAGCTGCCCGATTTGCTGACCGCCGACGGCGCGCGCTTTGCGTATTCCACGTGGCCGGGGTATCGCGTCTCGCAGGGCGAGGTACGCACGATGCAGCACCGCCTGTACGACTGCCTGCGCCAGCAGCGCTTTCCGGAACCGCTCTACGGCAGCGAGGTGATTACCGCGCTGGAGATGTTCCTCGCCCGCAATGCCAACGGCGGCAAGATGGACGCGCCGTCCATCAAACGATGACACGATGAGGCCACGCATGACCCGACTGACCCCCATCGTTCTGACGGCGCTCACATTGGCGCTGGCCGCCGGCACCGCGCAGGCAGCGGACGCCACCTCCAAGGCCGTCACCGCACCCAAGCCCGAAGCCAAGGCCGACGCGGCACTCGCCAAGGTCATCCAGGAGAGCTTTGTCTCCAAGGGCCCGGCCACCGTGGAAGGCGTGACCGACCGCGACGACGTGCAAAAGGTCTGCAGCCAGTTTGCCGACCGCAACGCCGTGCCCGCCGCCGTGGCAAAGAAGCTGGAAGACGCGCAATTCAAGACCATCCACTACCCGGCAGACAACACCTGGCTGGGCGACTGGAAGGAAGGGGAGAAGACCGCGCAGAGCGGCCGCGGCATGCAGTTCTCCGACCCGGCCGGCACTGTGAACGGCGCCAATTGCTACGCCTGCCACCGCTTGTCGAAAGACGAACTGTCGTACGGCACCATCGGCCCGTCGCTGTACCAGTACGGCAAGCTGCGCGGCGATTCGGAGGCGATCCTGCGCTACACGTGGGGCAAGATCTACAACTCCAACGCGTATGCGGCGTGCTCCAACATGCCGCGCTTCGGGCACAAGGGCATCCTGACCGAGCAGCAGATCCGCGACGTGATGGCGCTGTTGTTCGACCCGGCATCTCCCGTCAACCAGTGACCCCATAACGCCATGCACACGCTTCGACGGTTCCTGATGTGGACGGCAGCGGCGATCGTGTTTGCCGCCACGCAGTTTGCCAATCATGCGCAGGCCGTCGAAGTGGGCGATGTGGTGGCGCTGCCCGACGTGCAGTTGCTCGACGGCACGCGCGTGCCGGGCGATGCGTGGCACGGGCACCCGGTCATCATCGCCACGTGGGCATCGTGGTGCCCGTTCTGCGCGCTGCAGAACCCGCGTCTGCAAAAGCTGTACGACGCCACGCGCGGCACGGACCTGCGCATCCTCACCATCAGCATCGACGCCAACCCGCAGCTTGCGAAGGACTACGTCGCCAAGCGCCGCTTCACCTTTCCGGTGACGATGGAAACCGACGCGCTGTGCGCCGCCACCGGCCCGCGCAAGGGCCTGCCCGAACTGCTCGTGCTCGACGCCAAGGGCCGCGTGGTGCGCAAGGAAGTCGGCGAGATGCTGGAAGACGACGTGGCCGACTTGGCACGCTACGCACACAGCCCCAAGCAATGAACCGCCGCGAATTCGTTCAAGCCCTGGCGATTGCCGCTGCCGCCGGCCTGCGCCTAGGCGACGCGCACGCCGATACGTTCAGCTATGACGTGCCGCGCTTCGGCAACGTCCACCTGCTGCACTTCACCGACTGCCACGCGCAGTTGCTGCCCATTGAATACCGCGAGCCCAGCGTCAACCTGGGCGTGGCGCAATGGGCCGGGCAGCCGCCGCATCTGGTGGGGCATGCGCTGCTCAAGCGGTACGGTATTGCGCCCGGCTCGCGCGCCGCGCACGCGCTTACGTCGCTCGACTTTACCGAGGCCGCGCGCCGCTACGGCCGCATGGGCGGCTTCGCACACCTGGCCACGCTCATCAAGCGCCTGCGCGCCACGCGCCCGAATGCGCTGCTGCTGGACGGCGGCGACACCTGGCAGGGCTCCGCCACCGCGTTGTGGACGAACGGCCAGGACATGGTGGACGCGGCCCTCGCGCTGGGCGTGGACGTCATGACCCCGCACTGGGAGATGACCTACGGCGCCGACCGCGTGCGCCACGTGGTCGATCACGACTTCAAGAACAAGGTCGCCTTTGTCGCGCAGAACATCCAGACCGCCGACTTTGGTGATCCGGTGTTTGACCCGTACGTGCTGCGCGAGCTGAACGGCGTGCGGGTCGCCATCATCGGGCAGGCGTTTCCGTACACGCCGATCGCGCACCCCGCCGATTTCACGCCCGACTGGACCTTCGGCATTCAGGAAGAACGGCTGCAGAAGATGATTGACGAGGCGCGGGGCAAGGGCGCCAAGGTGGTCGTGCTGCTGTCGCACAACGGCATGGATGTCGACCTGAAGCTCGCCTCGCGCGTGCGCGGGTTGGACGCCATTCTGGGCGGGCATACGCACGATGCCGTGCCCACGCCCGTCAAGGTCAGCAACCCGGGCGGCGTGACGCTCGTGACCAACGCGGGCGCCAACGGCAAGTTTGTCGGCGTGCTCGATCTGGATGTGCGCGGCGGCACCGTGCGCGACATCCGCTACACGTTGCTGCCCGTGTTTGCCGACCTCCTGCCGGCCGACCCCGCCATGACGGCGCTGATTGACCGCGTGCGTGCGCCGTACCAAGACAAGCTGGGTGAAACGCTGGCCACCAACCGCGGCCTGCTGTACCGGCGCGGCAACTTCAACGGCACGTTCGACCAGCTCATCGTCGATGGGCTGATGCACGCGCAGGGCGCCGAGATTGCCTTCTCGCCCGGCTTCCGCTGGGGCACCACGCTGCTGCCCGGCGAGACCCTGACCATGGAAGCGCTGATGGCCCAGACGGCCATCACGTACCCGGCCACCACGCTAACCGAAATGACCGGCACCACCATCAAGACCGTGCTGGAAGACGTGGCCGACAACCTGTTCAACCCAGACCCGTATTACCAACAGGGCGGCGACATGGTGCGCACCGGCGGCCTGCGCTACACCATCGACCCGATGAAGCCGATGGGCCAGCGCATTACCGACATGCGCCTGGGCCCGGGTGACGGCAAGCCCATCGACGCCGACCGCCGCTACAAAGTGGCCGGCTGGGCCGCCGTGTCGCCCGAAGCCCGCAAGGCGGGCGGCCGCCCCGTGTGGGACGTGCTGGCCGACTGGCTGCGCGACCAGCGCGAAGTGACCGCAAGGCCGCTGAACACGCCGCGCATTGTCGGCATGGAAGGCAATCCGGGCATGGAAAACGCGGGCTAAACCCCCCATTGAAAGGGCCGGGGGAGTTCGGGTAGACTCATTTTCCACGGGCCGATAGCTCAGCTGGGAGAGCGCCGCGTTCGCAATGCGGAGGTCGGGAGTTCGATCCTCCTTCGGTCCACCAACTCACTGGCAAGGTTTGCCAAGCGTTGCCAAGAAACCCGCTAGCTGCAAGGCTTCGCGGGTTTTTTGTTGCCAGCGTTGCCTAAGTTTTGCCGTTGACACCCGGGGGCAAGTGGGGGCAAATTCGGGGGCAAGTCGCCACCCGGAGAATCACTTGCCCCCATGTCCCTGACCGACATAGCAATTCGTACCGCCAAGCCAACAGATAAGCCGTACAAGCTGGCAGATGGCGGTGGCCTATACGTCGAGGTGTACCCCACAGGGGGCAAGTTGTGGCGTCTCAAGTACCGGTTTGGGGGCAAGGAAAAGCGGCTGTCATTTGGCGCCTATCCGGTCGTCAGCCTGAAGGACGCACGCGAGCGGCGTGACAACGCCAAGCGCCTTTTGGCGGGCGGCATCGACCCCTCGATCGAGCGGAAGATGCAGAAGGCCGCAACGGTCGAGCGCGCCGCCAACAGCTTCGAGACAGTGGGCCGCGAGTGGTTTGCCAGGTATTCCCCCACATGGGCCGAGGGCCACGCAACCAAGATCATTCGTCGCCTGGAAGCCGATATCTTCCCGTGGCTGGGCGGCCGGCCGATTGCGGAAATTACAGCGCCTGAAGTGCTGACCGTCCTGCGTCGAATCGAAGCGCGCGGCGCATTGGATACGGCGCACCGCGCCCACCAGAATTGCGGCCAGATATTCCGCTACGCCGTCGCCACTGGTCGCGCGATCCGCGACCCATCCGGCGACCTGCGAGGCGCGTTGCCGCCTGCCAAGCATGAGAATTTCGCTTCCATCACCGACCCAGTAAAGGTGGCCGAACTGCTGCGCGCCATCGATGCCTTCCGGGGTACGTTGGTCGTACGCTGCGCGTTGCTCCTCGCGCCTATGGTGTTCGTGCGACCAGGCGAGCTCCGCAAAGCGGAGTGGGCAGACTTCGACCTGGACGCCGGCGAATGGCGCTACCTGGTCACCAAGACCAAGACCGCGCACCTGGTGCCGCTGGCGACGCAAGCCGTGGCGATTCTCCGCGAGCTCCATGCGCTGACGGGGCACGGTCGTTTTGTCTTTCCTGGACGCGACCCCAAGAAGCCAATGAGCGACGCCGCCGTCAATGCAGCGCTGCGGCGCATGGGCTACGACACCCGCACGGAAATAACGGGTCACGGCTTTCGCGCGATGGCCCGCACGATCCTTCACGAAGAGCTCAACTACAAGCCCGAGATCATCGAGCACCAGCTCGCGCACTCTGTACCGGACGCATTGGGCACGGCCTACAACCGCACCAAGTTCGTCAAAGAGCGGCGCGTGATGATGCAGGCGTGGGCTGACTATCTCGACCGCTTGAAGGCAGGTGCACAACTCTTTACGTTCGGACCTTCAGCGGCTTAATCCGCGCCTGTGCTGCATTGGCGGGACGCTCGGTATGCCTTTCCTTTCATCGCGCTATCTGCTGCTCTAGGCCGCACGCCACTTCGCTGGCTAGAATGCCGGCCCTCGTTGCCAATCACGGGCAACGACAGCTATAGCCGGGCGACAGCATTGGCCGTGCACTACACCTCCAATCTGTTGATCTGCTCGGGCTTCGCCATTCAGCATCAACGAGGAGCGCTGCGCGATGACCACATCACTGGATTTGACGATAGGGGACTTTGAGAAGCAGCTTGCACAGACCTACGGGGTGATGTGCGGGGTGTTCGAGTCTGCTTTTGGTGTCGGCCTTGAGGATCGCTTGCCAGAAATCGAGCAGCACATCGACAAGCACTACGGGGCCGATGCGGCCAACCACATGCTTGTGCTGCAAGGGATCATCGACCGAGATACGGAAGAGTTCCTGGACGAGGATGGCAATGTGCTGACCGACTTGTCCGGCACGTCGGTGGAGCTCTGCCAGGAGGCTGTGACTCTGTTCCTCGCCAAGACCAAGCCTGCGAGTGTGTACAACGAGAACATGCTCTATGGCGTCTCGCATTGCTGGTTCAATCTCAACCTCGCTGGCAGTTGTTTGCACGCGTCACAGCATCCCGAGGCGTTGCACTTCCTGGCTAGCGCCAACAAAGCGTTGGGGCAAGCGCAAATGCTGCTCGTCCTGCGTGAGCGAGGCCGGGAAAGGGCGCGCAAGGGCGGCAAGCAACGCCATGCCCCGATGCAGGAAGAGAAAGAACGCGCGCAGACGATCTTTCGTCAGTTCATCGCGGGAAAAGGACTCTCCAATGCGCAGGCGGCTTCCAAGCTGCATTCCGAGTTCGGAATCCGCTATCACTATGGCGGCGTTACGCGCCTGGTCAGCAAGACTCGCAAAGAGATGGAATCGGAGTCGTAACGCGGGAAACACGCTCCGTGCGCAGCTTAGCTGCGCCGATTTGAAGTGAGCTCACGACATAGCACAGCAAAGCTGAGCGCATCGCTGCTTTGCTGCGCATCTTCCGCGACATCCATGTCGGCTCCTATTCTTGCGTCACTACCAACCAATGCCCACACGGGGCAAGGCAACGCAAGCGATGACAAGGAAGACAAGCAGCAAGGCCGCACACCAGACGACGCGGCGACCCCCCGTTCAAACACCCCAACGCCAAAGCCGCACCGTTCTTCCGCTAACCGGCCGTGGCCGTTGGAACGACATTGCGCCATTTGTGGGCGTCTCTCGTGAGACCTGGCGCCAGCTCGTGAACACGGGCCGCGCACCCACGCCGCAGCGCCTTACTGAGCGCTGCAGCCTCTACGACTTCGCAGCCATTCACGCTTGGATCGCCAACCCCGCCAGCTACAGCGCTGCGTCTGGTGGCGATACGCCGCATGCGCATAAGCCAAGTGCATAAATCCGCATAGCTTTTTTCGGCTGCTATTGCCGCGCAGCGCCACGGTGCGTGCCGCTCCGAGCAGGTCATGCACGTGCATAAAAACCACTCGATGAAGCGCGCCGGTGAGGCGGGGTCCCAACGGCGCGCGGTGGGTGTGCGCATGGCTTCAGCCTCGCCACTGCCTCCACGCGCGAACGTGGCCGCAGCGGCGCTGTAGCGGCCCGCAGGCACTCGCCAAGCGCGGCGACATGCCGAGCAACCCTTGCGGCACGCAGTGCCTCTGCGGCCTTGTGGCGCCGCGCTTGTGCTGCATCTGCCTATCGGTCAGGTGCTGCAACGTTGTCCACCCATAGGGCACAACATTTCCGCGTTGCCCAAGGCCGCGCGCTTGCCGAGACTGGCAAGGCTCCGAGCAATACCGAGCACCGCCGAGCAATTCCGCTCGATTCCAACCCATCGACGAGGAACGCAAATGATCCGTTCGCACATCGAGGCGCCCAACACGCGAGCCGCCACTGCAGCCATACACGGCAAGGCGGGCATGTTGGCCGAGCGCTTCATGCGGCTGCCGGAAGTGAGCGCCACGTGCGGCTTGCCCACATCGTCCATCTACGACGGCATGCGCCGTGGCGACTTCCCCAAGCCCGTGCCACTCACCGGCAAGACCGTCGCGTGGCTCGCGTCCGAGATCCACGAGTGGATGGCCAGCCGTGTCGCAGCCCGTCAACCCTGAAAGCCTTTCCATGCAGACCACAACACCGCAACTACCGCCCGAGCTCCAGGCGCACGTGGAGCAGTACCAGGACATACGCGCCAGCTTCGAGACCGCGCGCGATGAGGCCGACCGACTTGATGCTGCGATTCAGCGTCAACGCAAAGCAGTAGAGGGCGCAGAGAACGAGGCGATGCAAGCCCGTGAAGAGGTTGCCCACTTGCTGCGGCAACCCGGTACGTCGCCCAAAGAGGTTCAACGCCTCAAGGCCAAAGAGCGTGCGGCCTACACGCTCGCCGAAGACAACCGCTCTGTGATGGCCGAGCTTGAAGCGGCATACCAGGATGCTACCAACCAAGTAGGCAGTGCCAAAGCCAAAGAGCGGAGCTGCTACTCGCAGTTGCTGAGCGCTTACGCGGATGCGCTCATGAAGCAGGCCGACGTCGTACTGGAGCCCCTATATCGCGCCATCCAAATGCAAGAGTGGGCCTATGCAGCCCAGACCGGCAAAGGGATAGCGGATTGGGAGTACAGGAGCACCGACGCGCGTAGTGCAGCACTGGCAGTGATGTACGGCCGCATCAAGCAGGGGCTCGACACGTTCCGGTTTGAAGCAAAAGGCGACGCCGTCTTGCAGGCAGTGCAACGCCCTGACGGCCTGGATCGCTTCAAAGAAATCAGTCCTGCTGCAAGACACCGTAACAAGGTGCTGCAGCAGCTCACCGCACGACAACACTAACCCCCTCACGCACCATGACTTCCCACCACTGCCCGAGCTGCCGCAGCCTCACCGCCCCGCACGGCACGATCCTCCGCTCTGACGGCCAACGCGAAGCCCTCTACCGCTGCAACAGCCACAGTTGCGGCACCGTCTTTTCGCACGCACTGCCTGTCGGTGCCACACCCGAGGACAGCATCCAAACCTACCGCCTGGCACGCAACACGCAAGACGTGATCCGCACCGACTGCTAATGCCATTGCCGGCGCCACGCCGGCAATGCGCTCTCCATTGAAGCCATGAAGATCAATTGCCCTCACTGCAGCAGCGTCGCGAACATCCGCTCCAGCCGGCGGGTAACGCGATTCACCAGAGAGCTCTATTGCCAGTGTTCCAACCTGGAATGCGGCCACACGTTCGTTGCGCTGACGGAAGTGGTGCGCACGCTGGCACCGAGTAACACGCCCGATCCAGAAGTCGCACAGCAGCTCGCGGCGCGATCCGCAGCGGGCACCGAGCAACACGTCAACGGTTGTGAGCTCAGCTTGACACCACTTGCCCGATGACCAAGAATCTAGCCGTCACCGAAACAGCGGTGGCCGGGCGTGAGAACCCGATTCCTACAGGCGGACAGGCCGCGTTCGCGGCATTTTTTTCGTCCGTATCGCCTTCGCACGCCCTTTTTATGGCGGGCCGGGCGGGGCCAGCTTCGGCTGGGCCGGTTTCCTGTAGGCCGGTTTCTCACCCCCGCTGTCTGGCCCGCCACCCTCACGTGAGAATGAGCGGCGGGTCTCCACTTCTACAGGAGGCCGCAATGCCTAACGCTTTCGCTCGTCCTGAGCAAACCGCTTTCCCGCAAATCCTTGCCATCGTCCGCGCGGCACTGCGCGACGCCGTTGCTGCGCCTGATGACCGCGTATCGCTCGATGTTGCCGGCGCCGCACTCGTCGCCGTAGCCGCAATCGCAAAGGCAGAGGTGGCACATGGATAAGCACATGCATGCCGCGCCGAGCCTGGCGATGATGCAGCAGCGCAAGCTCGTTTCCCAGCTCGTGCACCAGGTGCAGCAGACAAGCAACCGCGCTGCGGCGCAGTTCGGCGCGCCCCTGGAGCGATTGCGCGATATGGGCGAGCTCATCCGCCACACCACCGAGCAAAGCTGCGCAGAGCTCTGGCGTGTGAGCGCAGGGCTCGACGGCATCCTGCGTTTGCTCGACCTACAAAGCGACCGCTCGCCGGAACACGAAAGCCTGCATTGCTTGCTCGCACCCCTCAAACAACAGTTGGACCGCGCCCTGTGTAACGTCCACGACATGCTGTGAGGGGCGCCATGCAGACGCAACACAACCCCGCCATGCGTGACTGGTTCGACCAGCTCAAAGGCGGCATCGACCTGCACGACCTGGCAGAGCGCCTGGACCTGCGCCGCACCGCCGCCAACGGCAACTATCACAGCCCGCACCACGCGGACAGCAGCCCGTCGCTGTCGATCTTTGAAAAGGGCCGCGCCTGGAAGGACTGGTCGCAAGACGTTGGCGGTTCCTGCATCGACCTGGTGCTGCATTGCCGGCCCGAAGTGGAGACGCCGCTCGAAGCGGCCAAGCTGCTCGGCGAGTGGTACGGCATCCCCGCACCTGTGCCCGCGCAAAGCAGTCTGCCGGCTCGCAAGAGCACAGAGGAATACATCGCCGAGCGGTGCAGGGCGAACCCTGAGCCCGCTGTTGCCTACTTGGCCAGCCGCGGCATTGCCGAAGCCGTCAGCCGCCGCGCCATCCAGACCGGCGCACTCGGCTGGAATACCTGGAACAGCAACAAGGTGCCCGCTGGCGAGCCAGGCCACGGCGGGCCGGCTGCCGCATTCGTCGTGCGTGCGGCGGCATCTGCTGCCGTTGTCGCCGTGGACCTGCGCTATGCCGACGCCACGCTCAACGGCAACGTCAAGACGCAGTGCCAGGGCGAAAAGCTCGGCCACGGCTGGACAAGCGATTGGCGCCGCCTGCAGCGCGCCCGTACTGTCTACATCGTCGAGAGCCCCATCAACGCCCTATCGGTGGAGTGCTGCCACTTGCCGGAAGGCTGTGCAGCCTTTGCCATTCGCGGCACCGCCAACGTCGATAAGATCGACTGGTCGTTCCTGCGTGACAAGCGCGTGCTGATCGCGCTGGACCATACCGACGCGGTGAACGAGCGCACAGGTCAGCGGCCCGGCCTGGCCGCAGCATGGAAGCTGTCGGAAGTGCTGACCGCTGCCGGCATCGGCTCAGTGCTGGTCGACATGCAGGATTGGGAAGAGGGCGAGGACATCAACGACGTGCTCAAAGCCCGAGGCGCCGACGAGCTCACAGTGCGCATGAAGCACATAGAGCCGTGGCTCATCCCAGGCATGCCAGGCGACGGAGAGCGCCAGAAGGGCACCCGCCGCATCTTTCTGCCCGCGCACGATTTCAGCGTCTATTGGCGCTTTCGCGTGAAGGAAGACTTCACGCATTACGTACAGAAGTACAAGGACCAGGAAGACGACGACGGCGAATCGAGCCGCAGCGAAGAACTCGCAGATCTGTGTTCGTTTCGCGTCGCGGGCATTTCACGCCTGCGCATCCAAAGCCATCTAGCCACCATCAACGGCACGCCCGACACGCAGCCTGAAACCGTGTTCGGCATCAGCGCCCAGGTGCCGCGCTTCGGCGCGGCATTGCAGCGCGAAGTGGCCAGCAACGACAGGCTCTATAACCTGGAATGGTGGCGCGGTAAGTTCGGCCATATCTGGATGCCAGCGCAGTTCGCACGCATGGTCAACGTCCTGGAGCGTGCCGCCGAGCTCGGCGCTCGCGACGTGGTGAACTTCGTCGGCGTCGCCTGGCGCGATGGCGAGCTCGCGGCAATGGAGGGCAGCGACTGCTATTTCCTGGAGCCGCACAAGCAGTGCCTGTATCACAACATGGCATTCCCGCGCGGCAGCCAGCAGAACGCCCGCGCTGTCATCGCGGCCTATCAATCCACTTTCCGCAACAACGCTGCCGCCATCGCGCTTGTGTGGGGGCTTGGCGCGCACCTGAAAACGGTGCTCGGCTTCTATCCGCACCTGCAGATGCAGGCCGAGAAAGGATCGGGCAAATCGAAGCTCCTGGAGAGCCTGCAGACGACGCTCGCCTTTCAGGTGCTGTCGGGCCAGATGCTCAAGACCGACCATCGCCGCCGCGCGTCTGTCTCCTGGACATCGCACCCGGTGGGATGGGATGAATTCTCGAAGCTACCTAAGATGGTGCTGTCGGATATCGACGGCTTGCTGCAGTCCACCTATCGTTTCGAGTTCACGCGCGTCGGCGCTGCGCTCACGCCGTACCTCATGTGTGCCCCCGTCCTGCTGGCCGGCGAAGAGGTTGATGTCGAAAGCCTGCAGTCGAAAATTTGCCGCACGTCGCTGTCCGTGGCCAAGCAGGGCGACATCATCCCGCACACCCTGCCGCAGTTTCCCGTGTGGGAATGGCTGCAGTTCATCGCGCAGATTGACCCGGCGCGCATCCGCGATCTGCATGCAGCGTTCCTGGACGTGTGCAAAAAGGGCAGCCGCGCCGAAGCCAGCGACGCCACCGCGCGCCGCATGATGGAGAACTACGCTGCCATCATGACTGCTTGGGCGCTTCTGGCGGAGTTCGCAGAGATCGACGTCGACCAGGGCACGTTTGTGGACGATGCGCTGGCCGAGATGAACGCGCATATCGCCGAGACCAACGGCTCACGCCAGCCGTGGGTGTGGATCATGGAAATATTGTTGTCGGAGCTCGACGCCGGCCGCTATCAATATCCCTTCAGCTGGGACACGATTCAGACCGACAGCGGCCGAGAGATGGTGCTGTTCCTGCGGCCAAGCCACGTAATGGACCACCTCTCCACTGCGCCACACCTGCGGCCTAAGTTTGATGCACTGCCAATCAAGACGGCGCGGGTGTTCAAGCAGCAGCTGCTGCAGTCTGGCGTGGTGGCCGTGCACAACGGCAAACAGATGGACGATGTGGAGAAGCGCATCTTTAACCGGCGGCACGGGCACATGACTGCGCTGAGCCTGGCCAAGCTGGAGAAACTCCGGCTCTACGCCTCGCCGGCTCCATCGGACCACGGCATGCCGCCGTAGCACGCGCCACTTCCAAGAAAAGTAGCTCGCATTTTGCGAGCTCCTTTTCTTCCGGAGTTGTCGCCATCTCCACAGGATATCGAGAGGCGAGAGACGGGCTGAGTTCGGCCCAGAGCGGACGCCACAGTAGCCCTGCGGAGCTACGCCCAATGTCAAACCTGAATCCACGCCCACGTAGGCTTCAAGGAGGCACCGGGTTACATGCAGCTTCCGGACGCTCTACCCGGCGGAATTGATGGGCTGCGCTCCAGCGTCGGAGCCTCGCGGAACAACAAGTTCAAAGCATTCACAGCCGCCACCCAACGGCGACTTATTCTGACTCATGCTGAAGCCATCTCAAAAGGACCGCCAATTGCGCGCGCGCCATTCTGAACGCTCGTTTCCCGCGCTGCAAAGTGGCTCGGCGAAAAATATTCATACTGAATACTTCGCATCTATCAGCAAAATTCTAGTGCCAGCCAAAAATTGCGATGTGCATCGAGATTGATAAAAAAAGAAGTATTTTTTTCGATCAACTTGCACACCTCACATCACCCACAAAACCGCATCAGCAAACGGTTTGCTCGCCTCATCAGCATCATCCGTGTCGGCGTAACAACAGGACAAAAGAAATAAATTTCGCTTAAAGAATTTATCAAACGCATAACGCATCAACCTGGAAACCGCATAGCCAAGCGGTTTACGGGAAATCGAGTAGATAACATGTATCAAACATGTTGGCGACAACGCCGTAAACTATCACTCGCCTGATTGCAAATTTTTGTTTGGGCGCCCTAGAATGAGCGCTAATCACCGGTTGCCACTCTTATGTCAGAGAGTGCTAGGTGGAGGAACTATGAAAAGACTTTGAGAGGGCCACCGGCAAACGTGCCGTTGCTGGTGAGCCAACAAAAAGAAAAGGCCCGAGCAACGCTGCAACCACTGGAATGGACGCGCTACTCAGGCCTTAGGCACCGCCACGAAGAGTCCCGGGGGGGGGGGGGGG
>NZ_JASATD010000054.1:0-23395 GCF_038440115.1 Ralstonia sp. OTU4908
GGGTTCGTTTGCCGAGGCGGCCCGTGTGCTGCACCTCGCGCCACCCACGGTCAGTTTGCATATTGCCGACCTGGAGTCGCGGGTTGGCGGAAAGCTGTTGTCGCGCACACGTGGGCGCATTCAGCCTTCGGCGATTGGAGAAACGCTGGTGGAGCGCGCGCGGCGCCTGTTGGCGGATGCGGAGCAGGCGCTTGAGGACGTGGAGCGTCAGGTGCAGGGCTTGGCCGGGCGTGTGCGGCTGGGTGCCTCCACAGGGGCCATCGCACAGTTGATGCCGCAAGCTTTGGAGACGTTGGGCCAACGCCATCCCGCTATCGATGTGCAGGTCGCGGTGCTCACGTCGCAGGAAACTTTGAAGAAGCTTGCCGAGGGCTCTTTGGAGATCGGTCTGGTCGCGCTGCCACAGACCCCGGTGAAGGAATTGCGGATCGAGCCATGGCGGCGGGACCCGGTCATGGCCTTCTTGCCGGCTCGCTGGGAATGCCCGGATGTTGTGACCCCCGGTTGGCTGGCCGCCCAGCCATTAATTCTGAATGACAAAACTACTCGGCTTTCGCGCTTGACCTCGGAGTGGTTCGCCAGTGATGGACGGCAGCCCACGCCGCGTATTCAACTGAACTACAACGATGCGATCAAAAGCCTAGTGGCGGCCGGTTATGGTGCGACGTTGTTGCCGCATGAAGCCTCCACGCCATTGCCCGATACCAGGATCGTCATGCGGCCATTACAGCCCTTATTGTGGCGTCAACTTGGTATTGCCCACCGTGGTGGGGACGTCGAGCGGCCTACGCAACATGTGCTGGATGTGTTGTGGGGGTTGAGTGCGGGCTAGGGCGATGTTGTCAGAGAAAGGACCGCTTTCGACCCGGTCATACGGTGATTGAGGTCCCAGGCGTCAGCTACCGCACCTGAAGCCGTCGTTCATCGCTCCAAAGCCGGTGCCTGTCTCCGTTCGCCCAGGCCAGGGTGTCGTAGTACTTGTGCAGCAGCTCGGTAATGGCGGCGGTGTCGTCGGTCATGGGGTTTCCTTGGGGTTGGCGGTGAGGACTGCCTGGACGCGTGCTTGCAGCGCGGGCAGCACGTCTTGTTGGAACCAGGGGTTGCGCACCAGCCAGCGATTGTTGCGCGGGCTAGGGTGAGGCAGGGGGAACGCTTGCGGCCAGTGCTCGCGCCAGGCTTCGACCACCCGGGTGAGCGGCGTCTTGCCAGTACCGAGGTGGTAGTCCATGGCGTAGCTGCCCAGCACGATGACCAGCGACAGGCGCTCGAAACGCTGCATGAAGGCTTCGCGCCAGGCGGGGGGCGCACTCCGGGCGTAGCGGCAGGTCACCGCTTTTGCCGGTGCCCGGATAACAGAAGCCCATGGGCAGAATGGCGATGCGGGTAGGGTCGTAGAAGGTGTCGCGGTCCACGCCCAGCCAGGCGCGCAGACGCGCGCCGCTGGCGTCGTCGAAGGGCACGCCTGAGGCATGGACCCGGGCCCCCGGTGCTTGGCCGGCGATGAGGATGGGCGCACTCGGGTGAAACTGGAAGACCGGCTGCACGCCGTGTGGCAGATGCGGTGCGCAGCGCGTGCAGGCGCGGACGTCGGTCAGAAAGGCGTCGAGTGTCGGCATGGCGCGCTTCCGGAAAGGGTGGCTCGCGCAGGACGGAGGTGCCATCCTGCGCGAAGCGTAACCCGGCAGCAAGTCAGTGCTGGGTCAGTGTCGGATAGCCCTGGATGAATACGCGGTCGGTCTTGGCCGCCGGCACATGGCAGCCCATGCAGTCGGCTTCGTAGCTGACGGCGACATTCTTGGCGGGGGCGTCGGCCTTGAACAGCGCCCAGCCCCAGCCGTCGCCCCACAAGGGGTTGCTGGCGAAACGGCCTTTGGCGTCCTTGACCATCACGAACCACACGGCCGCATCGGAACCCCAGACCACAGGGTTGCCAGTGGTCATGGCGCTGGTTTCGAGCTTGCGGATCTCTTTCACCAGCGTGGCGCCGTCCAAGAACTTGCCGGTCTTGCGGTAGTGCTCGGCCGAGGCCTTTTCGGTGTACACATCGTGCAGGCCGCGAGAGGCGGATTTTTCGTCCAACACCGCATATGAGCCCAGGTGGACGAAGTTTGTGCGGAAGTCTGTGGGGCGGCTGATGCCGCCCTGGCTGTCCACATAGGGCGAAAAGTCGCCGGCCGTGACGGCCAGTGGCAGGACGAGGGCGCTGGCGAGCAGAGCGCCGGTGAGTGCGATTTTCGTTGTGTTCTCCTTATATGCCTATGGAGATCAGACGGCGACCACGGGGAAATCCACCGTGGTGTCGGCGATGTGGTTGGTGTAGTTGGTGAGCGTGTTCAGCGCGATGTTGGCGATCACTTCCAGTATCAGGCCGTCGTCGAGCCCCGCGCGGCGGTAGTTGGCCATGGCGTCGGCCGACACCACGCCGCGTTGCTCGACCAGCGCGCGGGCAAAGCCGGCAATTGCATCGTCAAGTGCGTTGGCCGCCTGGCCGGTGCGGGCCGCGGCGATGGCCTCTGCCGACAGTCCGGCACCTTTGCCGATCAGGGTGTGTGCGCTCAGGCAGTACTGGCAGCGATTGGCTTGACCGGCAGCCAGCGCAACGATCTCGCGCTGGGTGGCACTCAGGCGGCCGGTGCCCAGCGTTTCGGACAGGCCGAGGTAGCCGTTGAGCGCTGCCGGCGCGTGGGCCAGCGTGGCGAGCAGGTTCGGCACCATGCCGAGCTTGGCTTTGACGGCCTTGAGTGTGGCAGCGGTAGCGGCGTCAGCGGTGTCGATGGTCAGGGGGGCGATTTGGGTCATGTCTATCTCCGTAGTGGGTGAGGTGCAAGAGCAAGTGGGCATGATCGCCCTTTGTTTGGTACGATATGGCACGTAAAGTATCAAATACGTAACCTATCGTCTTATATGGAGAGTGGAATGGCGGATCGACTGGCCGGCTTGCTCCGGCACTACTCGCTTTCGGCGCGCGTTTTTCACAGCGGCGCCTTCTGTGAGCAGCATCATTACGCGGCGCCGCATGGCTATATCCATCTGGTGCGGCGCGGCCCGATTACGGCGCGTTCGCCCGTGCATGAAGATCTGCTGGTTACCGAGCCGAGCCTGCTGTTTTATCCGCGCGTGGCGTCGCATCGTTTTGTCGCCGCCCCCGGCGATACCGCTGAGCTGTTGTGTGCGGAGGTCGATCTGGGCGCTTCGACGGGCAATCCGTTGGCCATGGCCTTGCCGTCGATGCTGCTGATTCCGCTGGCGGACTTGCCCGGCCTCGGGCCGACGCTAGAGCTGCTGTTTGCCGAAGCCGAGCGCGACCAGTGCGGTCGGCAGGCCGCCATCGACCGCTTGTGCGAGTTGCTACTGATCCAGTTGCTGCGTTATCTGATGGATGGGCGGCTTGGCGCCACCGGACTGCTGGCGGGACTGGCCGACCCGAAACTCGCGCGCGCCATAACCGCCATGCACGATGCGCCGCAGACCGCGTGGTCGCTCGAGGCGCTGGCGGCGCAGGCGGGCATGTCACGCGCGCGCTTCGCCGCCGCGTTCAAAGACGCGGTGGGCGTCACGCCGGGCGACTATCTGGCCGACTGGCGGATGAACGTCAGTTGCACCCTGCTCAAGCAGGGGCGTCCGGTGGCGGTGGTGGCCGACCGCGTCGGCTACGGCAGCCCGAACGCGTTGGCGCGCGCCTTCCGCGTGCGCATGGGCTGCGCCCCGCGCGACTGGCTGGCGCAGCAGCGCGGTGACGCGTCGCTCAGCGGTTCGTGAGTTTGAGGTCGATTCGCCGGTTCTTGGCGTAGGCGGCGTCGGTGTTGCGCTCGTCGAGCGGGTGAAATTCACAGGCGCGGCACGGGAATCAAGGCATTGCGATTCTCGAAAATAGTTCTTGAAATTCTATTCTTGATTGCATATCATCTCAACGAGTTTCGATAAGAAAGGATGCGCATGCGACCGTCTGTTGTGCTTGACATGAAGCGAAGCGCAGTGCGTGAAGCGGTAGGCCGCTTTCGCGCCGCGAACCCGCGCGTCTTCGGCTCGGTGCTGCATGGCACCGACCGGGATGGCAGCGACCTCGACCTGTTGGTCGATGCGCTGCCCGGTGCCACGTTGTTGGACTTGGGCGATTTGGAAGAAGAACTGAAATCGCTGCTCGGCGTTGACGTCGATCTGCTGACTCCCGGCGACCTGCCGCCGAAGTTCCGGGCCAAGGTGCTCGCGGAGGCGCAACCGATATGAGCGAGAACCGCCTGCCCGATTACCTCGACCACATTCAGCAGGCCGCAACCGATGCGCGCAGCTTCGTGGAAGGGATGGCCAAGGACGACTTCTTGGCCGACAAGCGCACCCAGCAGGCCGTCATCATGAGCCTGATCGTCATCGGCGAGGCGGCCACAAAGGTGATGGATGGCTACGTCGAGTTCACCCAGGCGCATGCCGACGTGCCGTGGCGCAGCATGCGCAATATGCGTAATCGCATGGCTCACGGCTATTTCGACATCAACCTCGATGTGGTGTGGGAGACGGTACAGGAATGGCTGCCGGCGTTGCTCCAGCAATTGCCCGCCGTGCGTCAGGATGCCGACGATGAAGACCGTAACGACAAAGGCATGGAGCCATGACCAATCAAGCCGCCGATGTTCGGCCCCTCTGGCGTGTTCGATCCCGCGACCTATGAGCCGCGCTCGGGCAAGACCTTCTGGATGGCCGCAACGGACGTGAGTTCGCTGGTGGGCAAGGAGGCAGCAGCCGACACGCTCATCGGCAACTGCACGACCGCACGACCAGCCTCCCGTTCAAATTCGAGTTAGAACTCATATCCAGCCTGTCTGGGGGCACTGTGAAAGAGGGATCTCCGATGACTGTTGAATCGAGAATATTTTCTGTAGCCGAGTATGTTCAGCCGTCCGAAGGCGAGCCTATTCGTTCCGTTGTGCTTGAAACCCGAGACTCAATTATCGTGGTTTGGCATGTCCATCCCGGGCAGGAAATTGCGGCTCACATTCATCCTCACGGCCAAGACACGTGGACTGTTTTGTCGGGAATGGCTGATTACTTTCAGGGCAATGGGATTGTTCGTGCCCTCAGGGAAGGTGAGATAGCCGTGGCAAGACCGGGCCAAGTGCACGGGGCGCGAAATACAGGTACCGAGCCATTTGTGTTCGTCTCGGTTGTGGCATCAGCCAATGCCGGTTTCGTATTGGCTGAGCGATAGAGCCCAATCTCTGGAGTTGGTCCAATGAGCGGTCGGGGAGATAGGTAACAGACATGCAGCGGACACGGCTGCTAAACCAGGTCGCAAACCTCCTTGCGTCGCAGCGTGCCGCAAGCGACGCGATCAATCGAATGGGGTCGGCATGAGACTGAACACCATCCAGTTCCCGACCGCGTAGCCGCCTGTCCTGCCGATCAGGTCTTGACCATCGACGCCTGGGATCAGTCCTGAATGTTCTTGGAGACCACTACGTTATGAGCCGCAGCCGCCGCAAAACACCCATCGTCGGGCACACGACCTGCGGCAGCGAGCGCGAGGACAAGAAGCTCTGGCATCAGCGCTGGCGCACCCGTGAGCGCACGGCGCTGACCAGCGCGTCGCCCGAAGCCCTGAGCGCCCATCTGCCCCTGCTGGAAAACCAGGCCAGCAGCGTCTGGTCGATGGGCGAGGATGGCCGCTCCTACTGGCCCGTCAAGCGCCAGGCCGCCACGGCGGATCGCATCGCCAATCACAAGGGACGCAACCCGCAAGAACGCGCCTCCCTGAAAAAGCGCCTGCTGCGCAAGTGGATGAGCAAATGAAGCTCTCCTTCCATCAGCACATTGCGCTGTTCTGGATGATCGGTGCTCCGGGCGTCTTCGCGCCCGTGATCGAGAACGCCAAGCGGCCCGATGCCGGCGCCGTCATGGCGTGGGGTGTCGCGATCGTGGCGGTGATGATCCTCTTCACCCCTTTGCTGCTGCGCTGTCCACCATTCCGGCGCTGGTATGGCCGGACGGATGCGCTGTCGGAGCGGCAGCGCCAGGCGCTTGCCGAGCGCGGCCTGCGCCGCTACTACCAGACCGCTTTCGATGACGGCTACGTGCCCCGCGTGATGCCCTACGTGTGGCGCATCATCTGGACGGTCGGCGGGTTGATGGCTGTGACCGCCGTACTGCCTACCAACACCGGACGGCCAGCCTTCGATGCCTTGGTGGTCTTCTCGACCTGGTATCCGATAGGCGTGATGCTGCTGGTTTTCGCGTCGAGGCCCCTTGGCCGGTTGATTCGCCAAAGAGCACAGGAGCGGCGGAAATGAGCACGTCAACCATCGAGGCGCTGGCCAGCGCCTGGGCAAGGATTGCCGAGGAAGCGGAATTCCCCGCTGACTACGAGGGGACTGCCACACCACAAGCGCATCGGGCTAGCGAAGCTATTCAGGAGCAGATTCGGGAGCGCATCGTCGCCACCAACGACATGCGGCTGTTCAGCCTGCTGCACCTGCTGGGTCAGGCGTCGCTGCGCATGGAGCAAGCGCTGTGGCCGGAGGATTACGAGCGGATGACGCGCGAGGTTGAGGAAGCCCTGCGGCAAGCCACCGACGCCAACGCCAGATCGTACACCCACGAAGAAGTGATGCAGGCGATGCAGGAACGCATCGACCGGGCGCGAGACAAGCCATGTTGATTGGCTATGCGCGCGTCTCGACGCAGGATCAGAACCTGGAGCTGCAACGCGAAGCCTTGAGCAAGGCCGGATGTAAAAAGGTCTTCGAGGACAAGGTGAGTGGCACGCGGGCAGACCGGCCTGGCTTGGCCAAGACGCTCGAAATGCTGCGCGAAGGCGATACTTTGGTCGTCTGGAAGCTCGACCGGCTGGGCCGGTCGGTCAAGCAACTGGTCGATCTGGTCGGCGATCTGCACAAGCACGGTGTCCAGTTCAGGAGCCTCACCGACTCCATCGACACCGGCACACCATCCGGGCGGTTCTTCTTCCACGTCATGGCGAGCCTTGCCGAAATGGAGCGCGAGCTGACCGTCGAGCGCACCCGCGCCGGGCTGGAAGTCGCCAAGCAGCTCGGCCGCAAAGGCGGCCGCAAGCCGAAGATGACCGACAGCAAGATCGAGTCGGCCAAGAAGCTGCTGGCCAGCGGGGTGCCGCCCAAGGACGTGGCCAAGAACCTCGGCGTGTCCATTCCGACGCTGTACCGCTGGGTGCCAGCCTCCACGCACGCTTAGCGTGCTTTATTTTCCGTTTTCTGAGACGACCCCTTAAAGATCGTCAAGACGCCGGATTCGCTAGCGACATACAACCATCCGAGCGCCGCGTCGTAGGCCACGACGTCGGGCGTCTGTCCAACCCCGAAGCTTGCAACCACCTGTCTGGTGTTCAGGCTCAACACCAGCAAGCGACTGTCGCCCTCGCACGCGATAAACGCCAGTCGCAGCTTGGGCACGATCAGCAGCCCATGGTTTCCTTCGGCACCGGGCAATGGGATGCGATCCACGACTTGATCGGTGCGCGGGTCGATCTCGGCCAAGATCCCCCGTCCCTGGACGTTGACGAGGATGTGCTTCGAAACCGGGTCATACTGCGTGTTCCCAACGGCGCCGCCCAGCGCGATCGTCGTTATTCGCTGGCTGGTGCGGGCATCAATTACCGTTTCCGTGTTACCGGTCTCATCGGAAACATACAGCTTGCCGAGTTCCGGGGCGTAGGCGACGCCGTCAGGATAGATGCCTCCCGGAATACGGGCGACGATTCTCAGCGTCGCGGCGTCGATTGCCACGATTTCGTCGGTCCCCGTCGCGGAGGCATACACACGGTCGAGCTCCGGAACGGCCAACGTGCCATGGACATGACGGATGTTGCTGATCGTGGCCAGCACCCCTTTGGTTTTGGTGTCCACGACAACCACCGCGCTATCCCCGAGGTGGGCGACAAACAGCCGCGACCTGGTCGGGTCCAAGCTGAGGTAGTCCCAGCGCGTCGTGGCGCCAGGTAACGGATAGTCGCCCACATGTCGCAACGGCAGTGTCCCGGCCGGCCTTTGCGTTGCCGCACTGACGGTAAGTGCCAAACCGAGTGCGAGGGTGGCAAGTGCGAGTACGCACCTGAATGACGTGCAGCCTTCGAGTATCGGCGATCGGGTGTGCATGGCTCTCAAAGTTTTGAGGACCGCAGACAAGCGCGGGGACCGGACATGCTGGCCCGCGCTCACCGCATCACTGATTTGTGCACGCTGGCCTGCGCGTCCAGGGCTTTCTTCACGCCCTTTGCCAGGTCGACCGCTTTGCCCTTGCCCCAGTAGTGCAGGAACATGTAGCGCGGCTGCTCGTGCGTCATGTGCTGGTGAATGGCCACGATGTTGATGCCATCGGCCCGCATCGACTTCAGCACGGGCTGCAGCTCGTCTTCGCGCATCGCGAAGTCACCATCCACCACGGCCTCGTCATCGGTGCCGGCAAACGCGGCCCAGGTGTTCAGCCCCATTTCATTGCCGAAGGACACACCGTGCATGGTGCCCTTGGCACCGATCACGACCTTGAACATGCCATTGCTGGCTTGCCCCTTCGTCCCAAAAATGGCGTCCAAGGGCGCCGGCGTGATCTTGTTCTCGCTGGCGATCTTGCCGGGAAACGCCGTCCCGGGAGCTGGGTTCGCCGCACGAATCTCGGCGATTTTGTCGTAGACCTTCTTTACGCCAGCGGCGAGTTCGGCCGGGTCGCCCATGCCGCCGATATGCATGAAATACACCCGAGGCCGGTCGAAGAAGAAGTGGTTGTGCAGTGCCGTGACCTCCAGCCCGGCGTCGAGTGCCGCGCTCATGGCCGGGTTCACCTCATCCTCGAAGAGCACGGTGTCGCCCATCAGCATGGCGTGGCCGTCATGGGCTGGCGTGAACGCCGCCCAGGAGGTCAGTCCCATGAAGGGCGGCATGGCCACGCCGTCCACTTGGATGGGGACATCGTTGCGCGGCTTCGACACCTTGAAGACGTTCTCCCGCTCGGAGAAGCTGCCCTTCAGGCCGGTGACCTGTTCGATGCGAGCGGTATCCAGGGCGGCTCGCTGCGCGGGCGACGCCGCGTGGGCGATGGCACAGACGCTGACGGTTGCAGCCAGGGCAAGAGCAATCGGTGTTCGCAAAGCCATTTCATACTCCAAGGGTTGGGGGGGGGACGGGGAAACGCCTCGGTCAGTTGAGCGGTTCGACGCGCCGAAATCCGCGCAGGATGGCGAGGTCGTAGACAATTTTCAGGACGCCGCAGGCCACCAACGGTGCGCCAATCCAGCCGGCGGCGAGCATCGCGCTGGCCAGTGTCGGGCTGATGGCAGCGGCCAGGCTTCTGGGAACCGAGGTCAGGCTTGCCGCGGCGGTGCGCTCGGGCGGCGTCACCACCGCCATCACGTAGGCCGTTCGGGTCGGCACATCCATTTGGGAGAGCGCGCTGCGCACGAGCAGCAGCCCCAGGGTCAAGGCCAGCGACGGCGCGAACGCCGCCGCGATCAGGCAGAGGCTGGACGGGATATGCGTGAACACCATCGTGTTGAGCAAGCCGATCTTGCGCGCGAGGGGCACGGCGACGAGCTGGGACGCCGTCGTCAGCAGCCCCGCAAAGAAGAAGAACTGGCCTGCGGCCCCGGGCGAAAGGCCAAAACGCTGCATCAGCCACAGCGATAGCAGTGCGTTGACCACCAGGCCGCCCGCAAACGCATCCACGCTGAAAAGCAGCGCCAGCCGGATCACGATGCCGCGCGAAGGCCCCAGTGGAGTTGCAGCCCCGCCTGATTGCGGCTGATGCAGAGGCAGACGCGCATAGAGCACCCAGAGTGCGACACCGATCAATGCGTAGACGAAGAACATCGCTCGCATCGCCGCCAGGAAAGACAGGCCGCTATGCGTAGCGAGCCAGCCAGGCAGGGCTGCGGCCAAGGCACCGATGGCGGCGGAAAACGCCCCGATCAGGCTGTAGCGGGCGAAGAGCGCGGTACGGGCATCGGGCAAAGCCGATTCCGCCAGACGCGCCTGCTCCAGCGGGAGGAACACACTGACATCGCCTGAACTGGGGTTGAGCGTGCCGACAAAGGCGATGGCCAGCAGCGGCCAGAGATCGGAGAGCCCGGCAAAGCCCACGCCGGTCGCCGCCATCAAGGCGGCCGCCAGCATCAGGAGGCGGCGCGGCGCAAAGCGACTGCCGAGCATGCCGACCAGAATCGTTGCCAGCGCCGAGCCGATCAGCGTGGCGCTGCTAACGAGCCCGACGGCCCACTGGGTGAGCCCGAGCGCCAGCAGGTATGCCGGCAACAGCACGGCGATGTAGCCGTCGCAAAAACCGCGCAGTGCCCGGCCGACAAGGATGAACCAGGCACCTGCATCAACGCCCGACGGCAGAAGCCAGCGTGTGAGCCGGCCCCGGGTGGCGGCCACGGCAGATGCCAGGCCGTGATGTACAGCCTCAGTCATCGTCTTCGTCGGCGATTTGCTGACCGTCTTGGCCGATGAGCACGGTGGACTTGTCGCTTCCACTGCCGAGCGTGACCTCGTAGCGGACCCGGCCGTTCTGCGTCTGCTTCTCGATTTCGCCGATCGCCCGCCCGCCCGCCTGCCGATCAATCGTCGCTTTGACTGGCGCCGGGACTTGCGCAATACCGACGACCTCGCTGCTGCGCTCGCCAAACGGGTTCTTCTTGCAGCCGGCGATCGCGAAGGCTAATGAACAGGCGAGAACGATTGCAGCGAGCTGCTGGGCGTCATTCGACATGGTGGGCTCCGATACGTCATCTGTTGACCAAATCCCCCTGCGCAAAGCCGTTTCCATTGCGCCGATATTCGATTGCGTGGCCATGGCGCCAGACTTCGAAGCAATCCTCGGCCTGGGGCTTGCCCTTGCCGTTGGAATCGGCAATGCACAACTCGCCGCCCCGCACGCGCCAGCGGCCGCCTAGGACCTGTCCGTGCATGACGGATTCGACCGTGCCGTCGGGCTTGAACTTGTCCGACCAGTGGGTGCCATCAGTGATGGTCTTGCCAACGATCGCCTTCTTGAGTTCAGCACCGCTCAGGTGCTTGAAACCTTCATCGGCCAGCACCGAAGTGGTGGTACATAGCATCGCGATTCCAGCCCAGACAATTGCGCATGGCAACCGGCCTTTGGTCCCGCCCACTTCCGACTTGAAATTCACTTCTTTCTCCTCTCTGTATTACTTCGCGGTGGTGCCGTACGAGAACGCGTCGAACAGGGTCACGCTGTCGGCCTTGGTCCAGACCCCAACCGCGCCGGTACCGCGGATGTGATCGTCCGTCACGTCGATGTAGCGCTTGCCATCCAGCGATACCTGAATGCGATCGCCCGCGAATTCCACCCGCAACGTATGCCAGGCCTGCGCGGCAACCGGCGCATCCTGGTAGCGAAGCGTGTGCCGGTGACCACCCGTCGTGTAGTACAGCGAGACGTTGTTCTCCAGCGCGTTCGCGCGCGCGACGTAGTAATCGTTGCCGTCCTTCCAGCGCCAGACGACGCCCCCGGCCTGATCTTCATGACCAGCGACAGGCTTGAACTTCACCTCGACGAACCCGTCGGCGACGGCGGTACCCTGTTTCACGCACCACGGGAAATCGCCGGAGCCAGACTGCTTGAGCACGTTGGTGCCGGCAGCGTCCGCCTCAACGGTCCATCTGGGCGTGCCGTGGCCGGTGACGCCAGCCACCCATCCCGCAGGCAATGCGCCAGGCTTGTCCTGGGTGAACAGGATCGTTTCTCCTGTCGCCGGCATGGCCAACAACAGCAGCCAAGGCATCAGCAGGGTCCGCTTCATCGCTCGTCTCCTTGGCCGGTTCAGGCCGGCATCTTGGGAGGCCACTTGTGCGTCTCGGCCTGGCAGCGTTGGCACCACGCATAGAGGGCGTCGTACATCACCAGCCCGTGCTCCAGCATCTCGTGGTCGTCGGCATACACCTGCGAGAGTCCGAGCGAGATGGCATACAGCCCGCTGGACTGCGGCGTCAGGTCCAGCCGCGACGTATCCGCGCCGCGCACGATGCGGGCCAACTGCTGCAGCGCGGCGTCCTGGCCGAGGCGGTACTTGTTGAGGAAGGCGTCGAAGCTGCACAGCTCGCCGACATGCGTAAGCTCCACACCAGGGATGTCGTACGGAATCGCACCACGTTCGTTGGCGATGCGCACCACATCGCCCGACGGTACATAGAGGAACTCCGGCGTCTCATCGATGAAGCGGGCGATCAGCCAGGGACAGGCAATGCGATCGATCTTGGGGCGCTCGCGCGTAATCCACTGCATGACAACCTCCGCTGCGATTAGTTGATGGAAAGGCACTACCGCTGCACGGTGGCCAGACGCTCGGCGACGCGCGCCCAGTGCACGTTCTGCATGAACGCGTCGACATAGGCCGCGGCCTTGGCGCCGTAGTCCATGTGGTACGCGTGCTCGTACATGTCGAGCGCCAGGATTGGCGTGCCGCCGGCCAGCGTATGGGTGTGGTCCGCTGCCCACTGGTTGACGAGCCGCCCATCACGCGGCGAGTAGGTCAGCAACACCCAGCCGGAGCCGCCGCCAAGCGCCTTGCCCATCGCTGTGAATTCGGCCTGCCAGCGCTCGACCGAGCCGAAATCGCGTTCGATGGCAACCTTCAGGTTGCCCCCCAACGGCCCGCCATCCCCAAGGCTGTCGAAGTACACCTCGTGCAGGATCATGGAGTTCGTGGCGATCAGCTCTTCACGCTTGAGGCCGTTGAGCACGAACCCCGCAGCCGTGGTCACATCGAGCGCCGCAAACGCCGCCGCGATGGCATTCAGGCGCTTCACGGCGCCGCCGTAGTTGTTCTCGTAGTGGCTGGCGATCAGCTTCTCCGACAAGCCGGACAGCTTGGTCGGATCGCATGCCAGCGGCTTCATTTGGGTAGTCATGGTCGTCTCGCCCGATTCAGTGGTGGAGCAGTGGATACACCGCCAGGCCGATCAACGCGGCGCCGGCCACGATCACCGGCTCCGTCAGCTTCTTGAACTTGAGCAGCAGCGCGACCGTCACCAGCGCCAGCAACACCGTCGGCACATCGACGATGGAGCGCTTGGCCAGCACGATCACCGCGCCGGTAATGGCACCCACGGCGGCGGCTGTGACACCGTCGACAAACGCCAGGATGGCGGGCAGCTTGCCGTACTTCTTGAAGTACGGCGCCGGCAGGATGGTGAACAGGTAGCACGGCAAGAACGTGCCAGCCGCTGCTACGCAAGCGCCGGGCAGGCCCGCGATCAGGTAGCCGATGAAGCCCACCGTGATGACCACCGGCCCCGGCGTGATCATTGCCACGGCCACCGCATCGACGAACTGTTTATCGTTGAGCCAGTGGTGTTCGGTGACCACGCCGCCATAGAGGAATGGCACGATGGCCAGGCCCGAGCCAAACACGAAGGCGCCCGCTTTGGCAAAGAACACGCCGATCTGCGACAGCAGCGGCCAGTCGATTGAGCTGAAGATGCCGCTGGCCGCCGGCAGCGGTGTCGCGGCCAGCGCATTCACCTTGCCCTGACGTACCCACTTGGGCGGTGCGCGCCAGAACCAGACGAGCACACCGCCGGCCAGGAACAGCCAGGCCACTTCCGATTCCGTGATGACGGTGACGGCCGCCAGCACCAGGTAGACCGCCCACAGCAGCTTGTCCTTGCCAACGCTCTTGGTCGTCAGCTTGTAAGCGCTGATGGCGATGATGCCGATCACGGCCGCACCGACCCCGTAGAACACCGACTGCATCCAGGTCAGGCCGCCGAAGCGCACATAAGCCCACCCCAGCGCCACCACCATCAGGAACGACGGCAGCACGAAGGCGATGCCGATCAGCGTTGCCCCGAGGATGCGGTAATGCACATAGCCGAGGTAAATCGCCAATTGCGCGGCCAATGGGCCGGGTGCCAACTGTGCAAGCGCGAGGCCTTCCTTGTAGTCAGCCTCGGTGATCCATTGCTTCGCGTCCACCAAGTCGCGGCGCATATAGCCGGCCAGCGCCACGGGGCCGCCGAAGCCCAGGGTGCCGAGCCGCACAAAATACAGCACCAGTTGCCAGAGCGTGTAGGACGGGCGTTCGTGGTGAGGCTGCGGTGGCGTGGGCGCGGTGGATGGGGTCGTGTTCATCATGGTTGTGCAGTGAAGTCAGCTTGGTTTGCGGCTGCCGGAGAAGTGGGCATAGAGGGAATCGAGCACACTGCCGATCTCTGTCAGCAGCGCGTCGTCATCGGCCAGTCGTTTGCGAGCGCCGGCCAGGATGGCTTCGAAGCCGCCAGCTTCCGGCACGGTGGTGCCGCCCACGTCCAGCGCGTGCACGACCGCGCCGAGCCGGGCGAGCCCGTGATTGCCGTCCAGGCCGAAGCTGGCGAGCAGCACCTCGAACGACACCCGGTCGCCGACGTGCGTGAAGGTCGCACCGTCAAAGTCGAAGCCCAGCGCATCTGCCGGGCAATCGGCGGGGCTCTCCAGCCAGAGAAAGCGCGCGTGCGGATCGATGAAGCGCTGGATCAGCCAGGCGCTGGCAACGCGATCGACCCACAGATGCTGGCGTGTGGCCCACATACGGCCCTGATACTGCGCAGGGTCGCGGCGCGGGATGCTGCCGGCGGCCGCATGCGGCTCACCCGGCGATTGAACGGCAGTGACGGCGCCCGCAAAGTCCCGCCACTGCGCCTGCGCACGGATCGACGCCTCGTTGGGGAAGAAGTCGATCTTGCGGATGGCCTCATAGGTGCGGGCGTGCCGACGGTGCAGGCGGTTGAGTTCCGCCGCGGCCAGGCCGGGGAGCGTCTTGCGGGCATCCGACAGCTCGGCCAACCAGTCCGTGTAATCAGGGGTGCGGTCGAATAGGGCCTGATAGATCGCCGCCTCATCCGGCCCTGGGGCCTGGACGTGCAGCAGCCAGGCTTGGCCGTTTTCCCGTACGACTTCGTCGGCCAACTCGCGCAACTGGGGGGCTTGTTCCGCGTGGGCAGGCAATAAGTAGGCGCCGTCGCGCAGGGCGGCACAGCCCAGCGCCTTGAGCGCGCGCCAGACGCGCATGCGCGCGGTTGCGCTCGCGGTTGGCAGGCTGACGATCAGCAGGAGCCAGGAATCGAGAGGGGCAGTCATGACGGCAGCTTAGATTGCCGTATGCGACGCTGCAATGATGTAGAGATCGCTACATCAATACGGCTGCCCCCCGTTATGGCTGCGCTTCGAGTACCCCCTGGTCACCCGACTCGCGGCGGGCCTGCCGCCGCAACACCAGCCCGCAGAGCGCGGGTAGCACGAACAGTGTCAGGACGGTGGCGGTGACCAGGCCGCCGATCACCACCGTCGCCAGCGGCTTCTGCACCTCGGCGCCGGTACCCGTCGCAATCGCCATCGGCACGAAGCCGAGCGAGGCAACCAGCGCCGTCATCAGCACAGGCCGCACCCGTTCCATGGCCCCTTCGACGACTGCCGCATCGGGCGCCATGCCATCTTTCAGGCGCTTGCGGATGGCCGAGATGAGCACGAGCCCGTTGAGCACCGCCACCCCCGACACGGCAATGAACCCGACGGCAGCGGAGATCGAGAACGGCATGCCGCGCAGCAGCAGCGCAAACACGCCGCCGGCGAGCGCGAGCGGCACGGCGGTCAATACCGTCGCCGTCAGCATGGCGCTGCCGATCGCCAGATAGAGCGTGGCCGCGATCAGGATGAAGCACGCCGGCACGATGATCGCCAGGCGCTTCGTCGCCGCCTGGAGATTCTGGAACTGCCCGCCCCATTCGATCCACGAGCCGGTCGGCAGCTTGACCTCGTTGGCGATGCGCTTGGCAGCATCGTCGACGAAGCTGCCCAGGTCGCGCTCGCCCACGTTGGCCTCCACGTAGATGCGCCGCTTGCCGTTGTCGCGGCTCACTTCGTTCAGACCTTGGGTGAAGCGGAATTGCACCAACTGACGCAGCGGTACCGATGCGCGTGGTTGGCCATCAGCCTGTGGCAGCATGACCGGCAGCGCGCCAAGCACATCGAGGTTGTCGCGTTGCTCGCGGGCCAAGCGGACCACGATATCGAAGCGCCGGTCGCCATCGAACACCTGACCGGCCGCCTTGCCGGCCAGTGCGGTCGACAGCGTGTCGGCCACTTCCTTGACGGTCAGGCCGTAGCGGGCAATCGCGGCCCGGTCGAACACGATGTCGAAGGTCGGGAAGCCGCCGGTAAGCGGCACACGTACGTCGGCCGCACCCGGCGTCTTGCGCAGCACCGCCGCAACGCGCTGGGCCGTGGCCGCGAGCTCATCCAGATCCTCACCGTAGATCTTCACAGCCACGTCGCTGCGCACGCCACCGATCAGCTCGTTGAAGCGCATCTCGATCGGCTGTGTCACGTCGTAGTTGTTGCCGACCATCGCGGCGGTCTTCTGGCGGATGCGCTCGATCACCTGTTCCTTGGTGGTCACCCCCGCCGGCCATTCGTCCTTAGGCTTCAGGATGATGTAGTTGTCGGACGCGTTGGGCGGCATCGGGTCTGCCGCCAGGCTGGCGGTACCGGCCTTCGAGTAGACCGTCTTCACTTCCGGCAGCGTCATCACCGCCCGCTCCAGCGGCAAGTCGATGGCCACCGACTGGTCGATCGACGTCGACGGAATGCGCACGGACGAGAGGTTCAGGTTCTGTTCGTCCAACGTCGGCATGAACTCGCGGCCGACGAAGGCAAAGGCCACGGCGGCCAGCGCGAGCGTAAGCGCACCCGCCCCAAGAAAAGGCAGCGGACGCCTTACCGCTGCTTGCAGCCACGGGCGATACCGCTGCTTGGTGGCCGCGATCACCCGCACTTCCTTCTCTGCGACCTGTTTGCGCATCAGCACCGCGATCATGGCCGGCACGAAGGTCAGCGACAGCACGAAGGCTGACGCCAGCGCCAGCATCAGTGTGATGACCATCGGCGAGAACATCTTGCCCTCGACGCCCTGGAAGGTCAGGCACGGCAGGAAAACCAGGAAGATGACGAGCTGGCCATAGACCGTGGGGCGGACCATCTCGCGCGACGACAGCACCACTTCGTCCAGCCGTTCGCGCAGCGTCAGCAGGCGGCCCTCCCGGTGCTGGCGTTCGGCCAGCCGGCGCAGTGTGTTCTCGACGATGATGACGGCACCGTCGATGATGAGGCCAAAGTCCAGTGCGCCCAGGCTCATCAGGTTGCCGGAAATGCCCAGCGCGTTCATACCGATTGCGCTGATCAGCAGCGACAGCGGAATGACCAGCGCCGCGATGGTCGCCGCCCGCACGTTGCCCAGCAGCAGGAACAGGATCACCACCACCAGCAACGCGCCTTCGGTCAGATTTTTCGCCACGGTTTCGATGGTGGCCACAACCAGTTGCGAGCGGTCCAGCGTCGGCACGATCACCACGCCCGGCGGCATCGTCTTTTCGATCTGCTTGAGCTTGTCGCCCACCGCTTGCGCCACCGTGCGGCTGTTGGCGCCCACCAGCATCAACGCACTGCCGACCACAGTTTCATAGCCGTTGCGGCTGGCTGCCCCGGAGCGCAGTTCGCCCCCGACCTTGACGACAGCAACCTGGCCGACCGTGATCGGCACGTTCTGCCGTTGCGCAATGACCGCGCGTGAAATCTCGTCCACCGAGCGGATGCGGGCGTCCGCGCGCACGAGATACGACTCGCCCGAGCGCCGGATGTAGTTGGCGCCGACCGAGAGGTTGGCGTCTTCCAGCCCCCGCGCCAGTTCAGCATACGAGATGCCGTAGGCCGCCAGCTTGGCCGCGTCGGGCTCGACCACATACTGCTTGACGTAGCCGCCCAGGGAATCCACGTCGGCCACACCGGGCGTGGTGCGCAGTTGCGGCCGGACGATCCAGTCCTGCACCGTGCGCAGATAGGCGAGCTTGGAGACCTGATCGGTCAGCCGTTCTCCCCGGTCCGTCAGAAAGCTGCCGTCGCTCTGCCAGCCGGGCAGCCCATCCTTGATCGTTGCGCCTTTGCCATCAGGGTGGGCATATTCCACGCTGTAGTGGAACACCTCACCCAGGCCGGTCGATACCGGTCCCATTTGCGGCTCGGCCCCTTCGGGCAGGCTCGGGCGCGCCTGCGCCAGCCGCTCCGACACCTGCTGGCGCATGAAGTAGAGGTTGGCACTCTCCTTGAAGATCACCGTGACCTGGCTGAAGCCGTTGCGCGAGAACGAACGCGTGCTCTCCACACCGTTCAAGCCGGACAACGCGGTCTCGATCGGATAGGTCACACGTTTCTCAACCTCCACCGGGCTGAGCGTCGGCACCACGGTATTGATCTGGACCTGCTTGTTGGTGATGTCGGGCGTGACGTCGATCGGCAGCAGGTTGAGCTGCCAGGCGCCGACTGTCGCCACCACCGCCGTCAGGAACAACACGAGCCAGCGCAGCCGGACCGCGCCGTTCAGAATGCTGCCGATCATTCGTCGTCCCCGGCGCCTTTGTTCATCTCGGCCTTGAGCAGGAAGGCGTTGCGCGTCGCCACCTGTTCACCGGCGCGCGCACCCGAGAGAATCTGGGCGGACCCGCCACTGCGGATGCCCACCAGCACTGGCTGGGGCCGGAACCCCTGCGGCGTGCGAACGAACAACACGTCGCGCCCGTCCAGGTTCTGCACGGCATCCTCCGGCACCGACAGGGCAGCGGGGCCGCTCGTGCGCGTTTGCAGGCGCACCTGCACGCCTTCGCCGATCACCAGCTTGTCCAGCGCTTGCGTGGGCGTCAGGACCACAGTCGCGGTGCGGGCGCTGCTGTTCACCGTCGGCGTCACCGAGTGCACCACGGCGGGCACGGGCGAGCCGCTGCCCAGCAAGATCACCGCAGTGTCGCCGGCCGCCACGCGGGCGGTATCAGCGGCCGTGACCGAAGCCTCCACCTGTGCCGTGCCGCTGCCTGCGACCCGGAACAGTTCGGCCTGAGGCTGCACGAAGGCGCCCAGCGTGACGGATTGCGCCGTCACCCTGCCGGCAATGGGGCTGGTCACCGCGACCGAGCGACCGTCGCTGGCAAGATGCGCGGATTGCGCCACGGTCGCTGCGCGCTGCGCCTCGGCATTGGCGACTTCGAGCGCGGCCTTGGCCGCTTCCATCTCCTGACGCGGCGTGACGCCTTGCTCGTACAGTGCGGCTTCTCGTGCGTAGGTCTTGCGCGCCAAATCGGCCCTGGCGGCGGCCACCCGGCGCTCTGCAGCCATCGCGGCCGCCTCCGGGCTGTCCACCAGGGCCAGCACGTCGCCCGCACGCACGACCTCACCAAGCCGGCGGTTGATCCGCTGGACAGCACCCGACGCGCGGGCAATGATCACGGCCTCGCTGCCCGGCGCGGCGACCACCGTGGCGGGCGCAAGGATCTCCGCGCCCACGCCAGCCGTGGCCACCGGCTCGACCGCGATGTTGGCGGTGGCCAGGTATTCGAGGGGAACCTTGACCTCAGTGGGGGCGGCTTTTTCGGGCGCGGCGGCTGTCTTGGCCGCTGGCGCCGCAGAATGACTGGGCACAAGCCCGCGCGCCACACCGAACCCCACCAGGGCGGCCACCCCGGCAATCCCGGCGATCAGCGGCCAGTTGGCCGAGCGGAGGTTGTCTTTCATCATCGAGCTTCCTCAAAAGCCAGGCGGCCGTCAGCCTGTGCCAGTGCGGCCAACGCGCGTACGCGCGCGAGGCGCGCGTCAATCGTGAGTTGCCTTGCTTCAAACAACGCGCGCCGGACGGCGAGCAGTTCAATCAACGGGGTCTTGCCGGCGTCGTAGCCGAGACGGCCCAGGCGATAGGCTTCGGCGGCTGCGCGTTCGCCTTCCGCCGCTGCGGCGAGGCGTTTTTCCGAAGCCGCAGCCTGAGCCTGGGCGGATCGTTTTGCCGCAGATGCTTCCAGGCGCACGGTGTCCAGCCTGGCTTCTGCGGCGGCGGCACGCTCGACCGCAGCGGTCACCGCGTGCGTGTTCTGGTCAAACAGTGGAATCGTGGCCGACAGGCCCACGACGTAGCCACTGGCATTCGTCCAGCCGTAGCGGCGCACGCCTGCGCTGACGCCAACCTCGGGAACCCACTTCTTGCGCTCGACCTCGACCTGGGCGCTTATCACGTCTCGCTCGGCTTGCGCCGTGACGACAGCGGGGGCTTCGTCCGCCGCGCCCGACGAGGCGGGAGGTGCCGCCGATGTGGACAGAAGCGAGCCAGCCAGACGGGTGTAGGGCTCGTCAGAGCCGGCCAAGGCAGCCAACTGCTCCAGCGCTTGCGTCGCGTCCGCGCCAGCCGCATGTTCAGCCGCAGTGGCGGCGGCGACGCTGGCTTGCGCCTGGGACACGCGCAACGCAGCTTCCTTGCCGGATTGGACTAGCGCGCGGGCCACGCGAAGCTCCTCGCGCGCGCGCCCGAGGTCTTCCGCAGCCAAGGACTTTCGCGCCAGCATGGCCTCTGCCGTCGCATAGGCGGTCGCCAATTCAGCCGCGTACGCGATCTGCGTTTGATGCTCGCGCGCTTGTGCGGCGGCGAAGCCGCGCTGCCCGGCTTCGATGCGTGCGCCACGCTTGCCGCCGATCTCAATCGGCTGTGTGATGGAAAAGGTGTTCTGGCGCTGGCTCACGCCATCGCTCTGCGGAGCCCCCAGATTCTCGAACACCGACTCCGCACGAGGGTTGGGCCACGCGCGCGCCTGGGCGGCATCGGCGCCAGCGGCCAAGACGTTGGCGGCCTGCACGCGCATCGCGGGCGCGTGGGCGAGCGACTGCTGCAGCAATTCTGTAAAGGGCGGTGCCTCGGCCGCCCAACCAGATGCGGCGGACAAGGCCAGCGATGCGGCAAGCACGCTGAGGGTATGGAAAGAGGACACGCGGGTCATCGCCGGATTTCTTGAGGGAAGCAGAAGCCGAAGACGGCACAGATTGGTCAATACGGCGCCCAGCGCGGCACCCCCTCGCGCCCGTCGAAATTATTCGGTGCTGCGGGCGTCGATCAAGGCAGCCAGCTTGGCACGGGCGCGGCCAATGCGCCCCTCAATGGCCTTCGGCGTCATGCCAAGTGCGGCAGCCGCCTCCGGCTGCGACATGCCGACGATGGCGGTCAAAACAATGGCTTCCCGCGAGTTCGCATCGAGCCCGTCCAGGACAGCCACGACGCGTGCCAATTCGCGCCGGGCAGAAGCACGGCGCTCCGGGCCCGGGTCTGGATCGGCCAAGGCAGGGCGTTCGGGGTCCGTCAGATCCTCCGCGCCGAACAGGAAGTGCCGCACGCGCCGGAAACGGCGCAGGTCACGCATCTTGTTGAGCCCGATGTGGAACAGCCAGGCACGGAACGGTCGAGCCTCGTCGTAGTCCCCCAGCGCGCGCCAAGCTGCAACAAAGGTGTCCTGCACGACATCGTCGATATCGGTTTCCGGAATGCCAAAGCTGCGGCCAGCCTGCGCCAGGGCGGGGCTATGCCGCCGCACCAGGATGCCAAACGCATGGTGATCTCCCCGAGCGGCGCGCCGGGCGAGCACGCCGTCCGCTTCCGTACTGGTCACTGCGAACCACGGCGAAGCGCATCAACCAGCACGCGGTCATAAGCAGGCCGGTGCTCGGGCTTCAGGCCCGCGCGCATCTCGAAAACGTGGACCAGCGTGGCCCGCTGCAAATCGGCAGCCGCGCGTTCCACTTCCTGGGTGGCCGCCTCGACCTCTGGCGACCACGTGGGATTCTTGGCAATCGCGTCAGCGAGTTGACCGTTGGCCGTGCGCAGCCGGGTTTCGATCTCCCGGCGGCGTTGGGCGAAGGCCTGTTCCTTCATGTCGAGAATTTCACGCTCGTTGGCGTCCAGCGGCACCGCCTCGTGGAGCATCTCGTGCAGGTCGGTCCGGTGCTCCTGCGATGGGTGCGACAGGAAGACGACGGCGCCGGCAATGGCCACCCCCACCAGAGCGCCGGCTAGCGTTGAGAGGGAAAGACGTCGGGTGCGTGGCGTCATCATTCACCGATCAGCAGGCCAAACGGAGAAGCGGCAGACGGTGTGGCAACCCAGGTTGGGCCCGGCTTGTTCAAGACGGCGGTCGCCACGCGGTCGATCACCGTGAAGGCCACCAGCGCAGCGATGGCGGCGCACAGCATGGCACGCCGCGCATCATAGCGGGCGACCAGCACGTCGGGCGCGGGCTCGGCTGCGAGCCGTTGCTGGATGCGCGCGGTACTTACCGCAGACGGTGCTTCATGGGTGATCCTGGCTGCGTCGGCGAGCCATTGGTCGAGGTCGGCCATTGCTGATCTCCTTGGTGGTTGCCCTGTATACGGCTCGCGCATGCAAATACCCCCGGGTGGCTTCAGAAGGCACCGGCAATCGCGGTAGGCCAACTGCCCCGTCCCGCAATTGGGCAGCACCGAGAATACGCGGCCTTCATCACTACATCCGGCGCGTTTCGTACCGGATTGGGGACCACCAGGGCGCCATGACACCTCTCACACGTGATAATCCGCCATTATCCAGTGTTATAAATTGCCTATAGCAAACCGCCTTGACGCCTCAAATCGGTACGTATATACATAGTACGTAATACGGTATCAAATTCTAATGCCATGGCCCGTGCCGGACTCAGTCGTCTTGACATTAAGCGTGCTCGCGATTCGCTGCTCGCCCAGGGGCAACACCCGTCGATCGATGCAATACGTATCGCGTTGGGCAACACCGGCTCGAAGACGACCATCCACCGCTATCTGAAGGAGCTGGAAGAAGAGGAAGGCGCTGGGCTCAAGCGGGCCGGCGCAACCTCCGACGCCATCCTGGATCTAGTCGGCAGATTGGCGGCCCGCCTGCACGAAGAGGCGCAGGCGGTGGTCGACCAGCAGGTTACGGCCGCAACGGCGCAGCGCCAGCAAGTCCGAGCGGAGGCCGACAAGCTGTCCGCAGATCTCGCCGCGCTTCGCGCCGAGCTGGCGCAGGCTCACGTCACCATTGCCAACGAGCGGGCCGCGCACAGCGACACGCAAGCGGCGTTACAGCAGCGCACCATCGAGGCGGAGCGCTCGGCGCAGCAGGTTCAGGACCTCACGGCGCGGCTGACCGAGCATGAAGGCTTCCGACGCTCACTGGAGGAAAAACTGCAGCACGCCCACCTAGCACTGGACCACTTCCGCCACGCCAGCAAGGAGCAGCGCGATCAGGACGCGCGCCGGCACGAGCAGCAGGTCCAGCAACTGCAGGCGGAAATCCGGCAGGCCAACCAGTCGCTGATCGTCAAGCAGGGCGAGATTACGCAGTTAAACAAGGATGGCGCGAGGCTGGTGGCCGAAGCCGGGGCCGCAGTGAAGCGTGTCCGCGAACTGGAAGCACGCGGCGAGCAAACACTGGCGGCGCTGAACCAAGCACGCGACGACCACACGCGGACGGAGACGGAGAGAGATGCATTGCGCGCGAGGGTGCAGGCCCAGGCGGATGAGCTTGCGGCCGTGC
>NZ_JASATD010000055.1:0-20916 GCF_038440115.1 Ralstonia sp. OTU4908
GGGGGGGGGCGACACAAAAAACCCGGCGCGCGGCCGGGTCTTTTGCGGGATGACGCAGACGATCAGTCTTCGTAGGCAGTTTCGCCGTGGGACGTGATGTCCAGACCCTCGCGCTCCTCTTCTTCCGGCACGCGCAGGCCAACAATGGCATCGACGATCTTGTACGAGATAAACGCCACCACTGCGGACCAGATGACCGTGGTCGCCACGCCCTGGAACTGGATCCACAGCTGGCCGCCGATCGAGTAATCGTCGGCTACCTTGTTGGCGACATAGTCGTAGATGCCGGTGCCGCCCAGGCTCGGCGCCGCGAAGACGCCAGTCAACAGCGCCCCGAGGATACCGCCCACGCCGTGCACACCGAACACGTCCAGCGTGTCGTCCATGCCTAGCATGCGCTTGAGGCCATTGACGCCCCACAGGCACAGCAGGCCGGCGATGATGCCGAGCGCGATCGAACCCATCGGGCCGACAAAGCCGGCGGCCGGGGTGATGGCGACCAGGCCAGCCACGGCACCCGATGCGGCACCCAGCATCGAAGGCTTGCTCTTGCCGAACCACTCGCCGAAGCTCCACGACAGCACGGCAGCGGCGGTCGCCAGCAGCGTGTTGACGAAGGCCAGCGCGGCGCTGCCGTTGGCTTCCAGAGCCGAACCGGCGTTGAAGCCGAACCAGCCGAACCACAGCAGCGAGGCACCGACCATGGTCAGCGTCAGGCTGTGCGGCTTGAGCGCCTCACGGCCAAAGCCGATGCGCTTGCCGAACAGGAAGGCGCCCACCAGGCCCGCTACAGCGGCATTGATGTGCACCACGGTACCGCCGGCAAAGTCCAGCGCGCCCTTCTGGAACAGCCAGCCAGACTTGGCCGTCATCACCTCGGCCGCCTTGGCGTCGGTAAAGCCGTCCGGACCCGGCCAGAACCAGACCATGTGTGCGATCGGCACGTAGCTGAAGGTGAACCACAGCACCACGAACAACAGCACGGCCGAGAACTTCGCACGCTCGGCGAAAGCACCGATGATCAGCGCGCAGGTAATCGCCGCAAACGCGCCTTGGAAGGCGAAGTACGCGTATTCCGGCACCACCACGCCCTTGCTGAAGGTGGCGGCAACCGAATCGGGCGTCAGACCCTTCAGGAACAGGCGATCCAGCCCGCCGAAGAACGCGTTGCCCTCGGTAAACGCAAAGCTGTAGCCGTAGATGGCCCACAGGATGATGATGAGCGAGAAGATGCCCATGCACTGCATCAGCACCGACAGCATGTTCTTCTTGCGCACCAGGCCGCCGTAGAACAGCGCCAGACCCGGCAGCGTCATCAGGATGACGAAGGCGGTGGAGACCAGCAGCCACGCCGTGTCGCCCTTGTTGGGGACGGGCGCAGCAGCGGCGGGCGCAGCGGCAGCTGGAGCAGCTGCGGCGGCGGGGGCTGCAGCCGCAGCTGCGGCTGCCGGTGCGGCAGCGGCCGGCTCGGAAGCGGCGACCGCGGCAACCGGCGCCGAAGCTTCAGCCGCTGGCTTGTCCTGTGCAGCGGCCGGCGCCGAGATCACGGCGCCTGCGAGCACGGCAGCGACGGCCCCAGCCGTCAGGAATCGTGTGAACCAGGTTTTCATGTTTTGACCTCTTCCTTGGCGGATTGGGGCTTATAGGGCGTCGCCACCGGTCTCACCGGTGCGGATGCGGATGACTTGTTCGACGTCGGCCACGAAGATCTTGCCGTCGCCGATCTTGCCGGTGCGCGCGGATTTTTCGATGGCCTCGACGGCGCGCTCGACCACGTCGTCAGGCACAGCCACTTCGATCTTTACTTTAGGCAGGAAGTCGACGATGTACTCCGCGCCGCGGTAAAGCTCGGTATGACCTTTCTGGCGTCCGAAGCCTTTGACTTCCGTGACGGTAATGCCCGACACACCCACTTCGGACAGCGCCTCGCGGACCTCGTCGAGCTTGAACGGCTTGATGATGGCCATGATGAGTTTCATGCTGGTTGCTCCTCGGTCGGCGGCGCCGGAGCACCGCCGCGCATCGTTATTGGAAAGTCTTGGTGATCGACAGCAGGGCCGTGGCCTTGCCCATGTAGCTGCCACGCGGGTTCGTATAGAACACGCGCGAAGCATTCGTATCGATGTAGGCCAGCGATGCCGCCCAGCCGTTGCCGAAGTCTTTCGTCACACCGATCTTCCAGTCGGCATACGAAGCGCGCACGGTCTGATGGGGCACTTGTTGGTAGCCCGCATGCAGGTTCAGCGTCAGGCCCCAGAAGCCGGTGTCGAAGTTACCCGACAGATCGAAGTACTGGCTGTGATGCGAATCGGGCGTGCCGAACAGGTTGGAAAACGCGTGCGAATACTTGAACGTGACCGGGCCGTAGCCGATCTGCGCATAGCCTTCGGTCGTGTGCGGACGCGTGAAACCGTCGGGATAGCTGCCCGGGTAGTAGTACTGGAGCACGCCCACGTCGATGGGCACGTCCTTGATGATCTCGGTCTTGTAGCCGCCGTAGAAGTCCATCTCGATCGGTGCGGAGACGTTCGAGTTGGAATCGCTCAACCAGCTGATCGACGAGTTCCAGTTACCGATGTAGAAACCCTCGGGCAACACACCGCCAGGAATGGCGTAATCAAAGCCGCCCTGAATGGCCGGCTTGTTGTTGGTCTGCATGATGCCGCGGTAGCGGTATTGGCTGGCCAGCGTGACGTTGGCCGTGAGCGCGGCCGGCGCAGGTGCGGGTGCGGCGGCCGGTGCATCAGCCGCGGGTGCGGACTGTGCGATGGCGGATTGGCTGACGCCGGCAACGGCACCGGTCAACAGTACAAGGCTGGCTGCGTACGCAAACTTCTTCATAACGGCTCTCCCCCTTTAGAAAGTCGCAACGGCAATGGAAAAAAAAATCGCACCAGTTCTGCAACTGTCATGCCATGTCGATGTCGACGGATTGGAGGGTGTCTTCGGTTACGGCGTCGCCTTGCGCCATGGCACAAAAGCGGAGGAAATTGGGGACGGGTCACGCCCGACACCACCTGCTGCCCGCGAACAGTTGCCGCAGGCGGGTTCATGCCATGGCGGCCTACGCCGTCATAGCGCGATAAAAACCATGTGATAGAGTGATTTCAGCCTTATGCAGTGGCGTGTGCGGTGCGGCACGGGAGCTCAGGCGACCAGCTCTGTCCCCGTTTGTATGACTCCTCCAATGCCGCATCGCAGCGAGATTTGACGCAAGGTGTGCCGTTCAGAGCGCTCAGCCGGTACCATCGCAGCCGGCAGCACCGAAACCACGCGCCAGACGCAGGCCTTCGCACCACGACACAGCAATTTCAACGCACAGCCGCGGTGCATGCACCGGCTTGGCGCAGAGAGCACGACCCATGGAGCAAACGACATGAAACCGACCGATCTCTTTTCCGACTTCCAGAACCGCGTCAGCGAAGCCCTGCGCAACTCGCCGGCGGCTGATATCGAGAAGAACGTCCGCGCGATGATGACCCAGGGCTTCGCCAAGCTCGATCTGGTCACGCGCGAGGAATTCGACGTGCAATCGCAAGTTCTGGCACGTACGCGTGCGCGCCTGGAAGAACTGGAAACCCGCGTGGCCGCACTGGAAGCGCAACTCAAGTCAGCTACCCCGGCTAACCAGTAAGCCGCGCCGGTGTTGCGCCGGGTGCGCATCCAGAAAGCCGCTGTGCGGACCTCGGCACCCCTGCTGCAGCGCACAGCGAAAAGGTCGATGTGCCGCCTTGTTGCGGCTGGCGAACTGATCTAGAACGTCCTTAAGACGCACGCGCAGCCGCGCTTGAGGAGAAGATCATGCAGCATCGCCTCTATTTCCTGATGCCGGACGTCTCCAGCGCCCGGCGCGTGATGAACGACCTCCTGCTGGCGCGCATCACCGAGCGCCACATCCACTTCGTCTCCAAGCCCGGCATCGATCTCACCGGCCTGCACGAAGCCAACATCCTCCAGACCTCCGACATCGTCCATGCCACCCAGAACGGGCTGGTGATCGGCGGAGGTGCGGGTGTGCTGGCCGGCATCGTGGCCGCTCTTTTCCCGGTCATCGGCGAAGGGCCACAGTGGGGCATGGTCGGCATTACGACCGTGGTGGGGGCGCTGTTTGGTGCGTGGGCTTCAAGCATGATCGGCAGTTCGGTGCCGAACAGCCGCCTGAAGCCGTTCAAGCAAGCAGTGGAGGATGGGCAGATACTGCTGATGGTCGATGTGCCGCGCTCGCGCGTGAGCGAGATTCGCGCGCTGCTGCAGAAGACGCATCCCGAAGGCCGCTTCAGCGGCGAAGATGCGGCCATGCCGGCCTTCCCCTGAGTCGATCCGCCCACAACAAAGCCGGAGCCCAGTGCTCCGGTTTTTTTGTCTGGGCTGATTTTCTCATGTCGGCGCGATCGTCAAATTTGGATGCCGGTGCGCATGGCAGCAGAACGCGGCTGGCACAGTGGAGGGTTCCGCAACCGCCACGCTCCGTCACATCATGCACCGCTGCCACGCTCTCCGCCTTACTCGTGAGTTCACTTGGAGGGCGGCGCGATGAGCCTTGCCGTACTGCGCTCGCGCGCGCTCTCGGGTATCGATGCGCCGGCCGTCTCGGTGGAGGTCCATCTGGCGAATGGCCTGCCATCGTTCACCATCGTCGGCCTCCCGGATACCGAGGTGAAGGAGAGCAAGGATCGCGTGCGGGCAGCGATCCAGAACAGCCGCTTCGAGTTTCCGGCGCGACGCATCACCGTCAACCTCGCCCCGGCCGATCTTCCAAAAGAATCGGGCCGGTTCGACCTGGCGATCGCGCTGGGCATCCTCGCCGCGAGCCGCCAGATTCCGCACACGCATCTGGACGCGCATGAGTTTGCGGGCGAATTGTCCCTGTCTGGCGATCTGCGGCCGATTCGCGGTGCGCTGGCGATGGCGTACGCGCTGTCGCGCAATCCAGTCTCCGCCGATGGCGACGCACCGCTCGCCCGCGCCTTCGTGCTGCCCGCCGAGAACGCCGCCGAAGCTGCGCTCGTGAGCGGCACCAAAGTCCTGCCCGCGCGCACGCTCATCGAGGTATGCGATCACCTGAGCGCGCCGGACCGCAAGCTCGCACCAGCGCTGCCTGCGCCGGTCGACGCGGACATCCGCTATCCCGACCTGGCTGATGTGCGCGGACAGCCGCAGGCGCGGCGCGCGCTGGAAGTCGCGGCCGCCGGCGGTCATTCCATGTTGATGATCGGACCGCCCGGAACAGGCAAGTCGATGCTCGCGCAGCGGTTTCCGGGCTTGCTGCCGGACATGAGCGATGACGAAGCGCTCTCCGCTGCCGCCGTGATGAGCCTGACCACGCGCGGCTTCGATGCGCGACGCTGGAAGGTGCGGCCGTTCCGCTCGCCACACCACACGGCGTCGGCGGTGGCGATGGTGGGCGGGGGCAATACGCCAAGGCCTGGAGAAATCTCCCTGGCACATCAGGGCGTGCTCTTCCTGGATGAACTTCCAGAGTTCGAACGCCGCGTGCTCGAAGTCCTGCGCGAGCCGCTGGAAACCGGCCACATCACCATCTCGCGCGCCGCCCACCAGACAGATTTTCCGGCCAGCTTCCAGCTGATTGCCGCCATGAACCCGTGCCCGTGCGGCTATCGCGGGCATCCGCTGCGGGCGTGCCGTTGCACGCCGGATCAAGTGGAGCGATACCAGGCGCGCATCTCCGGACCGCTGCTCGATCGCATCGACGTGCAGATCGAGGTGCCGACGCCCTCGCAGGAAGAGTTGCTCGATGGGCCGCCAGGTGAACCGACGCTCAACGTGGCCGAGCGCGTTGCGGCCGCGCACGCGCGGCAGCTCGCCCGGCAAGGCAAACGCAATGCCTTGCTTGGCGGCCATGAAATCGATCTGCATTGCAGCCGCACCGATGCGGCCGATGGCTTGCTGCGCCACGCGATGACGCGCTTTTCGTGGTCTGCCCGCGCCTATGCGCGCGTGCTCAAGCTCGCCCGCACGATTGCCGACTTGGCAGGCGACGAGCAGATCGATGCCGCGCATGTGGGCGAGGCCATTCAGTATCGGCGCGGGGTGAAGGCGGATTAGCTTGCATCCCCACGCTGTGCCCTCAACGACTTGGCGGGCAGCCCTGCGGCAGTGCAAAGGTCACGCAGTCTGCCGCTTCACGAAGAACAGCGCTGCGCCGATGCTCATCAGCATGCCGCCGAAGAAGCGGCTCTGCCAGCGCAGCGCGCGCGGATTGCGGAACAGGCGCTGCGCCCGCGAGGCCAGCAGCGCATAACCGTGCATGACGATCAGATCGACGAACACCATCGTCGCCGCCAGGATGCCAAGTTGGGAAAGCAGCGGCTTGGCCGGATCGATGAACTGCGGCAGCACCGCCACCATGAACAGGATGCCCTTCGGGTTCGTCAGATTGGTCAGCAACCCGACGAGGAACCGGCGGCCGGCGCCACTGCCAGACACTTTCACGGGCTCGCCCTCAGCCGGCTTGGCAATCTGAATGGGGGTGCGCCATTGCACGATGCCCAGATAAATCAGATACATGGCCCCGATGATCTTGATGGCCATGAAGGCGTGCTCCGACGCGATCAGCAACGCGCCCAGACCCGCACCCGCAATGAACAGGATCACGACAATGCCCAGTTCGAGCCCCGCGATCGTGACCGACGTGCGGCGCACGCCATGCGTCAGGCCGTGGCTCATGCACAGGATGGCGCCCGACCCCGGCGAGATGGCGATCACCCAGGCAGCCAAAAAGAAGGCTAGCCAGACTTGCAACGTCATGATGGTTCCCCGTGATGTGGTGGACGTGCTGCGTATTGCGATACTGCGGAAGACGCCGATTGTGCACCGGCTGCGGCCCATGTGCTCGTCCGCTCAGGGCTTAATACGGATGGAAGCTGGAGAGAAACTGGTCGACCTGCTCCTGCTGGCGCGCATCGCGAGCGGCGTCGCCCGATTCCAGCACGACCGCCTGGTAGGCATGCTTGCCCACGGCGACCACGCGGGCGGTCAGCCGGCGCGGGGCGGGATCGTCGCCGCCCGCCCCCTGGGCAATCAATTCCACTGCCGGCAATGACAAAGGCGGCTGGGCGGCGGTTTGCACAGCGATGTCGCGCTCGGTCACACGACCCTTCAGATTGGCGGATAAGCCACTGCGCAGCGCTTCAACGGCGCGCTGCCGCGATACCGGATCATCCGCGGGCAGCTCCACCACGCCGACCGCGAACAACGTGCCGTCGACGCTGGCGGCCTGCATCGTCATCGGCACGCGCTGGCCGTTGATGACGATGGGACGCGCTTCCGCGGTGGGCTTGGCGGGGTAGTCGACGGCATAGGCGCCCTCGCTGGAATGGACCGTGCGCCAGTCGTACTTGGGCGAACAGGCCATCAGCAGCGCGCACGCCAACGCGCCAAACCCCATCCGCCAGCCTGCCCTCGCTTTGACTGCCACGTCGCCTCCCGTCCGTTTTCGGTCCGATTCTGTGCCGCCTATTATCGAGCAGAGACGCCCGCCCTCGCCTTCCCGTCAAGGACTGCGCCATGCCAACCCCGTCCGTCACGCTGCGTGCCCTGCGCGGCGACATCACCACGCTGGACTGCGATGCCATCGTCAACGCTGCGAACAGCTCGCTGCTGGGCGGGGGCGGTGTCGATGGCGCGATCCACCGCGCGGCGGGGCCGGAATTGCTGGAGGCGTGCCGTGCACTCCATGGCTGTCGGACCGGCGAAGCCAAACTCACGCCGGGCTTCCAGCTGACGGCGCGCTACGTCATCCACACCGTCGGACCCATCTGGCGCGGCGGCCGGCAGGACGAGGCGGCGCTGTTGGCCGCGTGTTATCGCAACAGCCTGGAACTGGCGTGCAAATACGAGGTGCGGAGCATCGCGTTTCCGTGCATCAGCACCGGCATCTATGGCTTCCCGCCGCAATTGGCCGCGCCTATTGCAGTACGTGCCGCCCGCGAGCATGGCAGCCGCTTCGAGACAATCACCTTTTGCTGCTTCTCGGCTGCGGATTTGATCCTGTACGAAGCCGCCCTCGGCAACAGAAAGTGATTTCCGCATCGCACTGTGGACGGATTGACGCGACGCACATGCGGCGGGGGCACGGCAGGCCTACAATAGGCGCCTGATTTCTTTCCGGATCCCGTTGCCGACATGGCCTCGACCCTGACTCCTTCTGCAGCCCCGGTATCTGGCGCCACCTCAGGCGGGCGCCGCTGGCTGCTTCCCGTGATCGTGCTGGTGCTGGCCGTGGCCGGCTGGTTCGGCTGGCGTGCGTTTTCGCCGTCGCAGCAGGTCCCGGCTGCGACCTTCACGCTGCTGGATGGGCAAAAGCTTTCGACGCAAGACCTGAAGGGCAAGGTCTATCTCGTCAACTTCTGGGCCACGAGTTGCACCACCTGCATCAAGGAAATGCCCAACATGGTCCAGACGTACAACAAGTACAAAGGCGAAGGCCTGGAATACGTGGCTGTGGCGATGAGCTACGACGCGCCAATGTATGTGATGAACTTCAGCCAGACGCGCCAATTGCCCTTCAAGGTCGCGATGGATGCCGATGGCTCAGCCGCCAAGGCCTTCGGCGACGTGCAGCTCACGCCGACCACGTTCCTGGTGGACCGCGACGGCCGCATCCTGAAGCGCTACGTAGGTGAGCCGGAATGGTCATCGTTCGACGCGTTGCTCAAGCAGACGCTGGGCAAGCAGGCCTGAGCGTCCGCCCCTCAATGCAAACGAAACGCCCGGTGAATGCCGGGCGTTTTTGTTTTCGGGCAATGCACGTTCCACACTAGGTTCACGCGGGCCTGCTGCAATGGCAGTCCGCCAATGCCTGATTCGATGGAGTGCGCATGGCCAATCACTACTGCATGTTCAAGGGCAAGCTGAAATTCGGTGTGCCGTATCTGGAGGGCTACAACGGCAATCCGCATTACGCGATCGTGGTGGAAGCGCCGGATGGGTCGGAATTCGTGGTACTCGCCAACGTGAAATCCGACTCGAGCATGCCGGGCGCCGGCGCCGCGGGTTATCACGTGCTGTATCAGTGGACGACGGATCTGGAGTTGCCGATCACCGCCGACCTTGCCGCGCTGGCCCCCGGCCTGCACGAAAGCGGCTTCCCGCGTCTGGACTACGTGCGCGACGCCGGGCTGGTCGACTTCCCCCACATGCAGCCGATCGCGCTGGATACCGCGACTCAACACAACGACATCAACGCCCTCGTTGACGACATGCTGAGCCTCGACCGCACCACCACGCCCATCGACTACGTCTACCACGGCAGTTCCGGCGACGAGGACCGCAAAGGCTGGCCACCGCGTACCGACGTGACGGTCTACGGCTTTGGCTTCCTGTTCGAGCCGCAGCACAACGGCCTGCACGAAACGCACATGAACCAGGGCAACCCCGTTGTCCACACGCCGGGTGTGAAGGACCATTCGCGCGAAAACGGCACACGGCAGGACGGGGCTGTCATCGTGGAAATCGACGGGAGGTTTCAGGCGCTGCTCATCGCATTCCAAACCCAGCGGATTCCGACAGACGACCGTGGATACCCGGTGGCGGATGCCCATCCGATTCTGGGTTGAGCGCAAAAAGAGAAAGAAAAGAAGACGCCCGGTCGAAGCCGGACGTTGTTGCGTACGAGCGTGCCAGGTCAAAGACCGTATCGCTTGATCTTGTCATACAGCGTGGCACGGCCGACCTGCAGAATATCCGCCGCCTGGTGCACCGAGCCGCCCGTGCGCGCCAGGGTTTCGGCAATCACCGTGCGCTCGTAGCGTTCGACGCGCTCCTTGAGCGGCATGCCGTCTTCCGAAGCATCCGGCACGACCGGCGTGCGGCCAACGCCTAGCACCAAACGATCGGCCGCGTTGCGCAGTTCGCGCACGTTGCCGGGCCAGCTCGATTGCATCAGCTCGTGGCGCTGACGCTCGGCCAGCATCGGTAGCGGACGTTGATAGCGCACGGCGGCTTCGAGCAGGAAGTGTTCGAACAGCGGGATGATGTCTTCGCGGCGCTCACGCAGCGGCGGCAGGTCGATGGCGACGACGTTCAGGCGGTAGTACAGATCGCGCCGGAAACCGCCCGCCTCGATCAGCGCTTCCATATCGCCCTTGGCGGCCGCCACGATGCGCACGTCGATGCGCACCGACGCATTCGAGCCCAGCCGCTCCAGCGCGCCCTCCTGCAACACGCGCAGCAGCTTGACCTGCAGCGCGATCGGCATGCTCTCGATTTCGTCGAGAAACAGCGTGCCGCCCGACGCGTGCTCAAGCTTGCCGATGCGCCGCTTGCTTGCACCGGTAAAGGCTCCGGCCTCGTGGCCGAACATCTCGCTCTCGAAAATCTGTTCAGGCACGGCGCCGCAGTTCAGCGCGATGAACGGCTTGTCGTGACGCGGCGAGAGCATGTGCAGACTGCGCGCGACGAGTTCCTTGCCCGTGCCGGTCTCGCCGTTGATGAGCACCGGCGCATCGGTGGTCGCGACGTTCTCGATCAGCGCGCGTACGGCGGCCATCGCTGGCGAGCGCCCGATGATGCGCGTGCCAGCCGCCGGGCCGGCCAGTTCACGACGCAGTGCGCGGTTTTCCAGCTCCAGCGCGCGGCGCTCCACTGCGCGGCGCACGGTCTCGGTCAGGCGTTCGGCGGGAAACGGCTTCTCGATGAAGTCGAACGCGCCTTCGCGCATGGCCTGCACGGCCATCGTGATGTCGCCGTGGCCGGTGACGAGCACGACGGGAATGCCCGTGCCAAACGACTGGCAGTGCGTGAGCACGTCCAGGCCACTCGCGCCCGGCAAGCGCAGGTCGCTCACGACCACGCCGGGAAAGTTCGCGTCGATCTTGCCGACGGCTTCTTCGGCGCTGCCGAACGCCTGCACATTGAAGCCGGCCAGTTCCAGGCTCTGCGCGGTGGCTTGGCGCACAGGCGGGTCGTCTTCGATGAAGAGAACGTTCAAGCCTTCGGACATGGTTCGTATCTGTGTGGAAAACGGATCAGGTGGTTGCCGCGGAGGTGACGTCGGCGCGTACCAATGTCAGCGTAAATTGGGCCCCGCCGCCCGGCATGTTGGCCGCCGAGAGCGAGCCGCCAAAGTCCCGCGCAATGCTGGTGGAAATCGCCAGCCCAAGGCCCAGCCCCTGGCCGATTTCCTTGGTGGTGAAGAACGGCTCGAACAGGTGCGGCATGGCGTCGGGCGGAATGCCGGGGCCGTTGTCGCGCACGGCAATGGACAGCTGATTCGACGGCGCCTGCGATCCTTCGATCGGGCCGATGGTGATGTCGATGCGGCCGGCGTGTTCCGGCTCATTGGCGTTGATCGCGTCGAGCGCGTTGCCAACCAGATTGATCAGCACTTGCTCCAGCTTCAGTTCATCCGCGCGAACGACGGCCTCTGTCTCGGGGATGCGCCAGTGCAGTTCGACCAGCACGTCGCCCAGGCGCGGGCGCAGCAGCGCGAGCGTGTGATCGAGCGCCACGCGCACCTGCACATCCACCACCTTGCGCCGCGAGCGGCCCGCGAACAGCTTGAGCTGTGCGGTGATCTTGCCCATGCGCTCGGTCAGGTCGGCAATCGCCTGCAGGTTATCGGTGGCCGCGCCGTGCTGGCCACGTTCGAGCAGGATGCGCGTGTTGTCGGAGAACGTGCGCAGCGCGGCCAGCGGCTGGTTCAGTTCGTGCGTAATGCCGGCGGCCATCTGGCCGAGCGCAGCAAGCTTGCTGGCCTGCACGAGTTCGTCCTGCGTGGCGCGCAGTTCGGCTTCCGCGCGGGTGCGGTCGACGATCTCGTGTTGCAATTGTTCATTGGTAGCCATCAAATCGGCCGTGCGGTCTTCCACGCGGCGTTCGAGCTGATCGTATGCGGCTTCCAGCAGGCGGCGGCTACGCAGCATCTCCATCATGCGCAAGCGCCGCTGGCGCCAGTAGAAGAGCAGCAGGCATGCAAAGGCGAAGGCAAACGCCGCCGCCACGGTCGCGCTGCGCGCGGCGCCCATCACGGGCTCCACCGGCGTGAGATACATCAGCGTCCAGTCGGGCTCGACCAGGTCACGCGAAACCTGCAGATAGCGCGTGGCGTTCGTGCGCTCGCCAACGCGAATCAGTTCTGCGCCTTCCGGCAAGCGCCCGGTCAATCGCAGGAAGGCCGGCGCCTCGGGCTGTAACGGCAGCGGCGTGATCTGCTTGCGGTAATACTGGCGCGTCGCCTCCAACTGCGCCTGCAGTTTGGACGTGAGAGGCTCCACCGTGCGGTACTGCCACGCGGGTACGGACGACAGGAAAATCACGCCGTTCTCGTCGGCCACCATCACGGGTTCCGACGCGTCGTGGCTGGCGCGGCCGAACCATTCGAGGTTGAGTTTGACCACGGTCACGCCGATCACGCGGCCATCCTGCATGACCGGCTGGGAGATGTAATAGCCGGGCTCTTCACGCGTAATGCCAATGCCGTAGAAGCGCCCGACGTGGCCTTCCGCTGCCTGCTGGAAATACGGCCGGAACCGATATTCGGCACCGACGAAGCTGTCGGGCTGGTTGTAGTTGGATGCTGCCAGCGCCTTGCCGCTGGGGGCGATCACGTAGGTGGCAGTGGCGTGCGCGCGATCGTTGACTTCGCGCAGATAGCGGTTCGCGCGGTCGACGTTGGCAGGTGTCGGATTGGCGAGCAGATCGTGGATGAACGGATGCAGCGCCACCAGGGCCGGCAGGTATTCGTAGCGATCGAGCGTGCTCTTGAGGTTGGCGGCATAGCGGTCGACCCGCCCGCCGGCGGCCTGCTGGGCCTGCGTGAGGCCCCGGTTCCACGCGACCACAAAGGTGGTCGCGCACACCACGGCCATCACCACCACGAGCCCGAGCGCCACCAGCCACCAGAAGCCGCGTCGCGAGCCGGAGGCGCTGGTGAAGGAGAAATCGGGATCGGACATCGGCTGGAGGTCGGCGGCAGAGAGTGTTGCCGTGCCTTCCAACGCCGTGCCCGCAGTCGGCATGTCGCCGAGGTGCTTCACGAGGTGCATCCCAAAAAAACGCGGGGCCGTCTGGAAGGACAGGCCCCGCAATCATACGCTTTGCGCTTTCAGGCGCCGGCTAGAACCGATCGATCAAACTGCCGGGGTGGCCGGCACGCCCTCGTCGCTGCGGTCGCCCGACAGCACGCGCGCCAGCTTGGCGCGATCCAGTTCACGCTCCCAGGCCGAGATCACCACGCAGGCCACGCCGTTGCCGGTGATGTTCGTCAAGGCGCGGCATTCGCTCATGAAGCGGTCGATACCGAGAATCAGCACCATGCCCGCCACCGGAATATCCGGCACCACGGCCAGCGTTGCGGCCAGCGTGATGAAGCCCGCACCGGTGATGCCCGATGCGCCCTTCGACGTCAGCATGGCAACGGCCAGGATGGTCAGTTGCTGCGTCCAGGTCAGCTCGATGTTCAGTGCTTGCGAGATGAAGATCACCGCCATCGTCATGTAGATGTTGGTGCCGTCCAGGTTGAACGAATAACCGGTCGGGACCACCAGGCCCACCACCGACTTCGAGCAGCCCAGCTTCTCCATCTTTTCCATCAGGTGCGGCAGCGCCGATTCCGACGAGCTGGTACCGAGCACGATCAGCAGTTCTTCCTTGATGTACCCAACGAAGCGGAAGATGTTGAAGCCGACCAGCCGCGCGATGATGCCCAGCACCACCACGACGAAGATGATGGCCGTGAGGTAGAACGTGCCGACCAGCTTGAGCAGCGGCACCAGCGAGATCACGCCGTACTTGCCGATGGTGAATGCCATGGCACCAAAGGCACCGATGGGAGCCACACGCGTGATGACGTGCACGATGCGGAAGAACACGTGCGAGATCTGGTCGATGAAGTCCGTCACCATCTGCGCGCGCTCGCCCATGGCGGAGAGCGCACCGCCGAACAGCAACGCGATCAGCAGGATCTGCAGGATGTCGCCCTTGGCGAAGGCATCCACCACCGTGCTCGGGATGATGTTGAGCAGGAAATCGACCGTGCTCGCCGATTGCGCCTTGGCGGCGTACTGCGCCACGGCCTTGGCGTCGATGGTGTGCACGTCAACGTTGAAACCCGCGCCCGGGTTGAAGATGTGGCCCGCGGCCAGACCGATCACCAGCGCGAAGGTCGAGACGATCTCAAAGTAGAGCAACGCCTTGCCGCCCACGCGGCCCACCTTCTTCATGTCGCGCATGCCGGCAATGCCGGAGACGACGGTACAGAAGATGATCGGCCCGATCACCATCTTGATCAGTTGGATGAAGCCATCGCCGAGCGGCTTCATCTTCACGGCAAGTTCGGGCGAGTAATGGCCAAGCAGAACGCCGATGACGATCGCCGCCAGCACCTGTACGTACAGGATTTTGTAGAACGGTTTTTTCATGTCTTCCTCGAGTGTCACAGACCGGCCGTGCGCTCAACTGCTCGCCCGGTCCGACCCGCCCTGGTGTGGTCTCTCTCCTGCCTCGATACGCTGATGTGTCCGGCGTTTCCCGCAGCAGGTCGGTCGTTATTGCAAGGGCTATGCCAACACCTATTTCCACCGTCGTCGGCCCGCCAGCCCTTGTACCAGCTTGGTGTGACTACGATGGCACCCGCCCCAGCCGTCGTCAATCCCGGAATCCGCGCAGAGGGGCGTCCAGACATCCGGACAACGTGTTGCAACGCAGCATCCCGCGTTGCGTGGAGCCAGCGTGTTGGAAGGGCGCGCGACACCGGGGTCGTATAATGCCGGCTCGTTACGCAACTCCGCATAATGTGCGCGAGGCCAGGAAAGCCAGTCGAATCCTGCCGCGCGTACCGTCACGCAGCCCTCCCAGCCTTCTCGGTCCGCCCATGAGCAGCCACTACCAGCACCACGTTTTCTTTTGCCTGAACGAACGCGAGGACGGCTCGCGCTGCTGCGCCGACTTTGGCGCCAAGGCCATGCAGGAATACGCCAAGAAGCGCTGCAAGGAACTCGGCATCAACGGTGAAGGCCGCGTGCGCATCAACAAGGCCGGCTGCCTGGACCGCTGCGAACTCGGTCCGGTCATGGTGGTCTACCCCGAGGCCGTCTGGTACACCTTCGTCGACAAGGAAGACATCGACGAGATCATCCAAAGCCATCTGATCGAAGGCAAACCCGTTGAACGGTTGATGGTCGACCGCCCTGCCAACGCCTGAGCCCGCGCTTTACCGCATCTGTTTCTCCAGTTTCCATGAACGTTCATACCGAAGAACGCCTGATTCCCGGCCCCGTCGGGCAGATCGACCTCTCGATCGACCAGCCGGACGGCGCACCGCGCGGCCTGGCGCTGATCGGCCATCCGCATCCGCTGTTCGGCGGCACCAAGGACAACAAGGTCGCGCAGACGCTGGCACGCACCTTCGTCGGCCTCGGCTATGCGACGGTGCGCCTGAACTTCCGCGGTGTGGGCAAAACCGAAGGCACGCACGACAACGGCATCGGCGAGCAGGACGACATGCTGGCCGTGCTCGACTGGATGCGTACACAGACCGAATGGTCCGCCGATGTGGCCACGCTGCCGCTGGCGCTGGGCGGTTTCTCGTTCGGCAGCTTTGTCGTCTCGCAGGTGGCGCGCCGCCTGGCCGAAGCCGGCACACCCGCCGAGCGCCTGGCGCTGGTGGGCACCGCCACCTCGCGCTGGGACGTGGCACCGGTGCCGGACGACACCATCATCATCCACGGCGAACAGGACGACACCGTGCCGCTCGTCGACGTGCTCAACTGGGCGCGCCCGCAGGAGCTGCCCGTGATCGTCATCCCCGGCGCCGATCATTTTTTCCACCGCAAGCTGCATCTGATCAGGCAGCTCATTACCGGCGCCTGGGCGCCAAAACCGTAACACCCACCCGTTGACTTTCCGGACGCCGCGCCTCCCCCCGTTTTTCCGGCAGGCGGCGCCATTGAATTCCAAGCAGACCGCAGGACCCGACATGCAGAACCGCTTCGCCCATTTCACGCCCATCGCCTTCCATTCCGCCGCCGCAACCGCTGTGGCAGCCGCCGTGCTGGTCACCGCGCTGCCCGCCATGGCGCAGCCGGTGCCCGCCCCGCAAGTCGCGGCCCGCTCATGGATGCTGACCGACGTGACCAGCGGCCAGGTGCTCGGCGGTGCCAACATGGACGAACGCATCGAGCCTGCCTCGCTCACCAAGCTGATGACGGCCTACCTCGTCTTCGAAGCCGTGCGCGACGGCAAGCTCAAGTACGACCAGATGATCACGCCGACCGAGACCGTGCGCACCGTCAAGAACGACGAATCGCGCATGTTCCTGGAAGCCGGCAAGCCCGCCTCGGTGCGCGAGCTGACGCAAGGCCTGATCATCCAGTCCGGCAACGACGCGGCCCTCGTGCTTGCCGAGGCGGTGGGCGGCACCGAGACGAACTTCGTGATGCTGATGAACCGCGAAGCCGAGCGTCTGGGCATGAAGAACACGCATTTCGCGAACGCCGCGGGCCTGCCTGATCCGAACCACTACTCCACGGCACGTGATCTTTCGATCCTGACCGCGGCGCTGATCAAGGATTTCCCGCAGGACTACAAGTTCTACTCGCAGAAGGAATTCACCTATAACAACATCAAGCAGTCCAACCGCAACCGCCTGCTGTGGCTCGACCCGACCGTCGACGGCGGCAAGACGGGCCACACCAAGTCGGCCGGCTACTGCCTCGTTACCTCTGCCAACCGTCCGCTGCCGGACGTGCCGGGCGCGAACCGTCGCTTGCTGTCGGTCATCATCGGCACCAAGAGCGATGCTATCCGCACGCAGGAGAGCCTGAAGGTCCTGAACTACGGCTATCAGTTCTTCGATACCGTGCGCCTGTACAAAGCCAAGGAAGCGCTGCAGACGCCCGACGTGTACAAGGGCCAGGCCAAGAGCGTGAAACTGGGTGTGGCGGAAGACAAGTGGATCACCGTGCCCAAGGGTGCAGGCGCACGCCTGAAGCCGGTGCTGGAACGCAAGGACCCGCTGATCGCCCCGATCGCCCAGGGCCAGCAACTGGGCACGGTCAAGGTGATGGACGGCTCGACCGTGGTGTCGGAATTCCCGGTGGTGGCACTGGAAGCGGTGCCGGAAGCCGGTTTTATCGGCCGCACGATCGACGCGGTCAAGCTGTGGTTTAAAAAGAAGTAATCGTCCCCACTTACTTCGACATGACCTCCTCTCACACGCCCCCGCCGGGCCACATTCCGCCCGAACAGTCGCTCATCGAGTACCCGAGCGATTTCCCCATCAAGGTGATGGGGCCGATGCATGACGACTTTGCCGCGACCATTGTCGAGGTCGTCCGCCTGCACGATCCGGAGTTCCACGAAGGGCGCCTGGAAAAACGTCCGTCTTCGAGCGGCAACTATCTGGGCCTGACCGTGACCGTGCGCGCGACGAGCCGCGAACAGCTCGACGCGCTGTACCAGGCGCTGACGAGCCATCCGATGGTCAAGATCGTGCTGTAGGCGCCCCTGCGCAGCCAAGCAAAACGCCCCGGTCATGCCGGGGCGTTTTGTTTTGTGCGGCGATACCGCTTCAGCCTTTGGCCACGTGCCCCAGGCAGACCGTGTTGTCATCCATCAACCGCGCCAGCTTGAGCTTGAACGCCGCAATCTCCGGCAGAAGCCACGCGCGGAACGCCTGCATCTTGGGCGTCTGCAGTGCGCTGTGCGGGCAGACGAAGTAGTAGTTCCACGGGCACGGCGTCGTTGTCTCGAACAGGCGCACCACGCGGCCGGCCAGCAATTCGTTGAACGCCAGCGTCGGGCGGATCAGCGCAATGCCCTGCCCCGCCGCCGCTGCCTGCAACAGCAGCGACGAGTCCTGGAACATCAGTCCGCCACGGGGCTCCACAAACCCTGAGACGCCAGCAGCCTCGAACCATGGCTCCCAATCCTCACCCTCGCTGCGCAGCAGGGTCATGGTCGCCATCTCGGCCACCGTACGTGGCAGGCGCCCGCCGTTGAACGACGGACTGCAGACCGGGAAGAACACATCGTCAAGCAGCTTTTCCACGTACAGGCCCGGATAGTTGCCCGAACCCATGCGCAGCGCCACGTCCATCTCTTCGCGCGCAAAGTCGACCAGCGCGGGGCTGGAGAACAGCTCCACCTCCAGCTCGGGATGGCGCTCGATGAAGGTGCCGATATGCGGCGTCAGCCAGCGCGCCGCGAACGACGGCATCGTGCTGATGGCCAGGCGGTTGTCACGGTTGCCGGCGCGCAGTTGATGCGTGGCCTGCGCGATCTGGTCGAGTGCCTCGCGCACGCGATCGGCATAGGCGCGGCCTGCGTGCGTGAGCATGACGCGCTTGCCGCGCCGCTCGAACAGCGGCACGCCCAGCTCGTCTTCCAGCGTGCGCATCTGGTGGCTGACAGCCCCGTGCGTGACGAACAGCTCCGTCGCTGCACGCGAAAAACTCTCATAGCGCGCTGCCGCCTCGAACACCCGCAATGCGCCAAGTGACGGCAAGCGCATCGGTTCGCGGATTTCGGTCATCGTTCCCTCCGGGTTTTCGTAGCACGGCGTGGTTCTTATGTGAGCTGTGCTATCAAGAAACGCAATATATATCGTTTGGTACAAGGCAACCAAGCGCCTAGACTTCCTTCAACGGCAAGGCCCCATCCCGCTGCCGTGAAGGAGCCGATCATGAAAGCTGTACTAACAAAAATTGTATTCACTCTGCAGCCCGGCGAGGTGGTGGCACTGCGCATGCCGGCCAATCAGAATGTGCGCGTCGAAGAAGCCTCCGGGCGCGACGTATGGATCACGCACGAGAACAAAGCCGGCGACGAATGGCTGCGCGCGGGCGGCAGCGTTGCCGTGAAGCGCGGCGAAGAAATCGTCGTCTCGGTAGACCCGAAAGCCCTCGGCCCGGTCGCACTGGCCGTGGAAGCGACCGACGGCCACATGCCGCGCAAGCCGTGGCACATGGCGAACGGCTGGCGCCACACGCTCGCGGCGCTCGGCTGGAACGAGCACGCCGACACGCCCATCGTGGCCGCCTGAGCCCGAAACCTGTTTCAAGCCTCCTTTTGCGGCATCTGCCGCAGAAGCCGATGCCGGCGCCGATGCCTCCCATCGCGCCGGCATTTTTTTGCCCGACCCTGCAACCGAAGCGGGCAAAGGCGCACGGCGACATCGGCGGCCCTGCGCTACACTCGCGGGCATGATTCCGATTGACATCGTCGAACGCGGCCTGCAGGACTACGCCACCTGCTTCGACGAAATGCAGACCTTCACCGCACAGCGGGGCCCCGATACGCCCGACACGATCTGGCTGGTCGAACACCCGCCGGTGTTCACGCTCGGCCTGGCCGGTGATCCCGCGCATCTGTTGGCCCCCGGCAACATCCCGCTGGTGAAAGTCGACCGTGGCGGCCAGATCACCTATCACGGCCCCGGCCAAGTCGTTGCCTACCTTTTGCTGGATTTGCGCCGCCGTGGGCTGTTCGTGAAAGCGCTGGTCGACGCGATCGAGGCGGCCGTCATCGAGACGCTCGCCACGTATAATGTCGCCTCCGAACGCAAGGCTGGCGCCCCCGGCATCTACCTGTCGAGCGGGCCGCATGCTGGCGCCAAGATCGCCGCGCTGGGCCTGAAGATCCGCAACGGCTGCAGCTACCACGGCGTGAGCCTGAACCTGGCGATGGACCTGTCGCCCTTCACGCAGATCAACCCGTGTGGCTATGCCGGCCTGGAAACCGTCGATATGGTGACCGCCGGCGCCCGTGATGCGTCCGGACGCGCCGTCGATGCGAACGACTGGCAAACCGTTTCCCGCGGCCTGGCCGATGCGCTGGTCGCCCAATTGCAGCAACGCGCGCAAGCGCACCCCGCCGAGGCCGCTACCGCATAGCGCCCGCAAATGCACGAGCCGCAAGCCCGTGCGGAGAACACGATGACCGATTCCGCCGCCGGCGCCACTGAAGTCGCCACCCCTGCCACCCCGTCGAACAAGCCGTACGACGCGACGGCCAAGCAGAAGTCGCTCGACAAGACCGCCCGCATCCCCATCAAGATCGTGCCGGCCGAGAAGCTCAAGAAGCCGGACTGGATTCGCGTGCGCGCCGCCACCGGCAACTCGCGCTTCTACGAAATCAAGGACATCTTGCGCGCCAACAACCTCGTGACGGTGTGCGAAGAGGCAAGCTGCCCGAACATCGGCGAGTGCTTCGGCAAGGGCACGGCCACGTTCATGATCATGGGCGACAAGTGCACGCGCCGCTGCCCGTTCTGCGATGTCGGGCACGGCCGCCCCGATCCGCTCGACGTGAACGAGCCGGAAAACCTGGCGAAGACCATCGCCCAGCTCAAGCTCAACTACGTCGTCATCACCAGCGTCGACCGCGACGACCTGCGTGACGGCGGCGCGCAGCATTACGTCGATTGCATCTCGCGCACGCGCGCCCTGTCGCCGGCCACGCGCATCGAAGTGCTGGTGCCGGACTTCCGCGGCCGCCTGGAGAAGGCGCTGGACATCCTCCAGGAATGCCCGCCCGACGTGATGAATCACAACCTCGAAACGGTGCCCCGCCTTTACAAGCAGGCCCGTCCGGGTGCGGACTACGCGCACTCGCTCAAGCTGCTGAAAGACTTCAAGGCCCGCAACCCGAACGTGCCGACCAAGTCCGGCCTGATGGTCGGCCTGGGCGAAACGGATGAGGAAATCCTGGAAGTCATGCGCGACATGCGTGAGCACGACATCGACATGCTGACCATCGGCCAATATCTGGCGCCGTCGGGCCACCATCTGCCGGTGCTGCGCTATGTGCACCCGGACACCTTCAAGATGTTCGAAGAGAAGGCCTACGAGATGGGCTTCACGCACGCGGCCGTGGGCGCCATGGTGCGCAGTTCGTACCACGCGGATCAGCAGGCACACGAAGCCGGCGTGGTCTGATCACCGCCGGAACGCTGCA